>CALROF020000296.1:0-6486 GCA_943369775.1 Reyranella massiliensis 521 | reverse complement strand
CCAATTTTATCCGTAGAACTTGCGACTAGAAGCGCAGGTCCATACCGACCAGGATGCCCCAGGAGTTGCCGGAGACGGCATTCGAGGGACCCGAAGCGGCGTAGTACAGACCACCACCGGTCAGCTTCACGCCCGGCCCGAGCGCGTAGTTGATACCAACTTCGAACTTCTGGACCGACTCTTGACCAAAGCGCAGGCCAGCGGCCACGTTGGTGTTGAAGGCGTTCGAGTTGATGCCCGGAACACCGGTGGCAGCGATACCCGTCTGGGCACCCGTGCCCGTCGCGATGTTCGCAACCGACATCGAGCCGTTACCGTTGGTGTTGAACGAGCCAACCCACGCGAACGACATCTGCCACGGACCGGTCTCGTACATCACGCCCGCGGTGTAGAAGCGGGTGTCGTTGTCGACGCCAGTGAAGTAGTTTGAGCCGAGGCCGTTGTTGTCGTAGCCGATGGCGCCACCGATGGTGAAGCCGGCGTAGCCCAGCTGAGCACCGACGACCCACTGCTTCCACGACGTCAGGTTCGCACCGTTCGAGTAGTTCTGGGTGGCGAAGGGCTGATTGCCGGGGATGAACGAAGCGTACATGAACGCGCCGTAGAGGGCGACGGTCACATCACCGAACTTGTTCAGGTAGTTGACACCAACGTCGAACACGTCCTGCCAAGAGTAGTCGGCCGACGGGCAGTTCGCCATCGTGGTCGGATCGTTGTAGCCGCAAACGCCTGCGACGCCAGCCGGACCCGGGCTGCCGAGGCCGGAGAGAGCACCCGCCTGCTGGCCAAGGTTAGCCTTCGGACGATAGCCGACACCGATCTGCAGGCCCTGGAAGCGGGGCGTGAAGTAGTTGATGCCCTGACCGTCCTGGAACTGACCGGCGTTGGTCGTCGTCGTAGCGTGGAACCACGCCTTGTTGTTCGCGATCACCGAGGCGTTGGCCCAGGCGAACGACGTGTTGTGCTGAATGGCGCCGAAGCCGATCAGAGCGGACGGCGTGCCGTAGTACATACGGTACGAAGCCGGGTCGCGGCCACCGAACTCGAGACGACCCCAATCGCCGAAGGCGAAGAGGAACGCTTCGTCGATCGTGCGGGTCGCGCCGTTGGTGGAAGCCGGGTTCCAGCCTTCGAGCTCCACATGCAGACCGACCGACGTGCCGTTGTCGAGCTTCGTCTGACCGATGAAGTGGATTTCACCTTCCTGCTGGAACTGGAGGCCCTTGTACTGGGTCCAGGTGCCGTCCATCGCGACGGTGGAATCGATGCCGCCGGCGATCGCGTAGAAGGTATAGTAACCACCCACGCCGACCTTAATCGGGTCGGCTGCCATGGCCGGGGCGGCCATCAGCCCGCCGACGACCAAAGCGGTCGAGCCGAGTAGAAGCTTTTTCATCATTCTCCCTCTCTCATTGATCAGAGACTGGTACGTACCAAAAGGCCTGTCCGACCGGCGGAAAGTGGAAGCCTGAACGCAGCGACTCACGGCTCCCGCCAATGCGACCGCCGTATAAAACACTTCACCCAAAAGGGGGTCAAGAAATGGACGCGCCGTTGCACCATTCTCTCCGCACCTGTGGCGTCTTTGTCACATTTTACGGTGCCTTCCACGCCTCTCCGGATGAGCCAAACTAAATAAGTTTCAATTTAGGACTATATCTGACAGTTGTTATGGTTTTTATAGAGGACTTATTGTGATGCGCTATCTCGCGCGCTTGCAGTCCACCACCGCTTGGGCCTATGGTCCGGCCGCCGCCGTGCCGTCCACGGCCAAAGAGGATAAGGGCGCCAGAATCATGCCGGGCTCGTCTAGATCTCCGTTCGTCATCGCGTGCAGCATTGCGCTCGCTTTGACCGCTCCCTTGGCCATGGGAGCCTGCGCCGACGGTAGCAGCTCGCTGGAGAAGGCGACCGGCCCGTCGGGCGACCGCAGCACGCGCGACGTCCGAGAGGGCTTGGGCGGCCGCAACCGTGAGGAGGGCAGCCTCTTCGGACCGGGCGGCCTGTTTGGTTCCAAGCAGCAGAAGAAGGACGATACGGGAACAGGCGTGGCCGTGAACGCCTATCTGTGGCGCGCCTCGCTCGACACCATCAACTTCATTCCGCTGGTTTCGGCTGACCCGTTCGGCGGCGTCATCATCACCGACTGGTACACGCCCTCCGAGACACCCAACGAGCGCATGAAGGTCCAGGTCACCATTCTCGACCGCGACCTGCGCGCCGACGGCGTCCGCGTCGCGGTGTTCAAGCAGCAGACATCGCCGCGCGGCGGCAACTGGGTCGATGCCCAGGTCGATCCGCGCACCAACATCGATATCGAGAACGCGATCCTGACGCGTGCGCGCCAGCTTCGTATCGCAGGCGGGTCCTGAGACCCATCCTGAGAGACCAACCGTTGTCATCGCACGGGGCTTACGCCCCGCGCCCCGCCGGCGGCTCCTGACGCATTCCAGGCCTGTCGCCAAAAGCTGGACGTGAGAGGCCGCAGCGGGCATCCGCTGCGGCCTCAGTCTTTTTCGGGAACAGGTCCGTGTCGTCGACGCCCACAGCACCCGCGCGCTACAATTTCCACGAAACCGAGGCCAAGTGGCAGAAGGCTTGGGAGGATCGTCAGACCTTCAAGGCCGTGATGGATAAGGCGCGTCCCAAGTACTACGTGCTTGAAATGTTCCCCTATCCGTCGGGGCGCATCCATATGGGCCACGTCCGCAACTACACGCAGGGCGACGTGATCGCCCGCTACAAGCGCGCCAAGGGCTTCAATGTCCTGCATCCCATGGGCTGGGACGCTTTCGGCCTGCCGGCCGAGAACGCCGCCATGGAAAAGAAGGTCCACCCCAAGAAGTGGACCTACGAGAACATCGCCACAATGAAGGCGCAGCTCAAGTCGATGGGCCTGTCGCTCGACTGGAGCCGCGAACTCGCGACCTGCGATCCGACCTACTACCGCCACCAGCAGAAGATGTTCCTCGACTTCTGGAAGGCGGGGCTCGCCTACCGCAAGGAAGCGTGGGTCAACTGGGATCCCGTCGATAACACCGTGCTGGCGAACGAGCAGGTGATCGAAGGCAAGGGCTGGCGTACCGGCGCACCGGTGGAGCGCCGCAAGCTCACGCAGTGGAACCTCAAGATCACCCATTTCGCTGACGAGCTGCTGAGCCGCCTCGACACGCTCGAGCGCTGGCCGGAGAAGGTGCGCCTGATGCAGGCGAACTGGATCGGCAAGAGCCGCGGCGCGCGCGTCTTCTGGCAGCTCACCGATGCGTCCGGAAAAGATCACGGCAAGCTCGAAATCTTCACGACCCGGCCCGACACGCTTTATGGCGCCTCTTTCATGGCGCTGTCGGCCGAACATCCGCTGGTCGCGGGCCTCGCGGCCAACGATCCCGGCCTGCAGCGCTTCGTTGCCGAATGCCGCAAGACCGGCACGGCGGCAGCCGAGGTCGAGACCGCGGAGAAGCAGGGCTACAAGCTGCCGTTGCTCGCGCAGCATCCGCTGATGCCGGGCAAGACAGTGCCGGTCTACGCTGCCAACTTCGTCCTGATGGAATACGGCACGGGCGCGATCTTCGGCTGCCCCGGCCATGACGAGCGCGACCACGAGTTCGCGACCAAGTACGGCTTGCCGATCCTGCAGGTGGTAGCGCCGGCCGACGGCACGAAGATCGACATCGCGGCGGCACCGTTCATCGAGGACGGCGTCATCGTGAACTCCGACTTCCTGAACGGACTCGACGTCGAGGAAGCCAAGAGCCGGGTCATCGCGCGGCTGGAAGAGATGGGCGTCGGCAAGGGCACCATCCAGTATCGCCTGCGCGACTGGCTGGTCTCGCGTCAGCGCTATTGGGGCTGCCCGATCCCGGCGATCCACTGCGAGAGCTGCGGCGTCGTGCCGGTGCCGGACAAGGACCTGCCGGTCGAGCTGCCGGACGACGTCACCTTCGACCGGCCGGGCAATCCGCTCGACCGTCATCCGACGTGGAAGCACGTCGCGTGCCCGACCTGTGGCAAGCCGGCACGGCGCGAGACCGACACGTTCGACACCTTCATCGATTCGAGCTGGTACTTCGACCGCTTTACCTCGCCGCAACTCGCGACGGCGCCGTTCGATCGCGAAGAGAATCACTATTGGATGCCGGTCGATCAGTATATCGGCGGCGTCGAGCACGCGATTCTGCATCTGCTCTACTCACGCTTCTGGACGCGCGCCATGCGCGAGGTCCAGATGACGAGCCGCGACGAGCCGTTCGACGGTCTGTTTACCCAGGGCATGGTCTGCCACGAGACCTATCGCGCGAGCGACGGCACATGGCTGACGCCCGAGGAGATCGAGCGCGTCGAGGGCGGCAAGGTCGTGCGTCTCTCCGACAAGAGCCCCGTCGAGGTCGGCCGTTCGGAGAAGATGTCCAAGTCGAAGAAGAACGTCGTCGACCCGGACCAGATCATCCGCGACTACGGCGCCGATACCGCGCGCTGGTTCATGCTTTCGGACTCGCCGCCGGAGCGTGATCTCGAATGGACCGAGGCCGGCGTCACCGGTGCCTGGCGTTTCCAGCAGCGACTGTTCCGCATTGCCTCGGCGGCAATCGAGAAGCTGCCGGCCGCCGGCGCGCCCAAGCCTGCTGCTTTCTCCGACGCCGCCACCGCGCTGCGTCGCGCGGCGCACAAGTCGATCGCCGGCATTTCGACCGACATCGAGGCCTTCCACTTCAACAAAGCTGTCGCGCGACTCTACGAGTTCGCCAACACCATCGACTCGGTCGAGGCCAACGACGACTCGACGAAGTGGGCGCTGCGCGAGGCACTGGAGATCTTCGTGCGCCTGATCGGCCCGATGACGCCGCATCTCGCGGAAGAGTTGTGGGGGGCGCTCGGCCACAAGAGCCTGCTGGCCGACTCGCCCTGGCCGCTGCCGGACGATGCCCTGTTGGTCGACGATACGGTTACCGTGGCGGTCCAGTTGAACGGCAAGCTGCGCGGCACCATCGCGCTCGCGAAGGACGCACCCAAGGACGTTGCCGAGAAAACTGCCCTTGCTCTGCCCGAGCTGGCGCGCGGCCTCGATGGCAAGACGCCCAAGAGGGTGATCGTCGTGCCCAACCGTATCGTCAACGTCGTGGTATGAAGACGGCGTGAAGATCGAGCCACGCAACGCTGAAGCTTTTCTCAGGAAGCCGGATCCCAAGATCCGGGGCGTGGTGATCTACGGCAATGACGACGGGCTGATCGGCGAACGCGCCGCCCAGCTCGCCAAGACCGTGTGCGAGGATCTCAAGGATCCTTTTCGCGTCGTCGACATTGCCGGCGACGTGCTGAAGGGCGACCCGGCGCGGCTGGCCGACGAATTCGGCGCCATGTCGCTGATGGGCGGACGACGCGTGATCCGCGTGCGGCCGGCCGGTGAGGAGTCCGCGACGGCACTCCAGAATCTGGCGGAGGCCATCGCAGGCGATGCGTTGATCATCGTCGAGGGCGGCAATCTCACGCCGCGTTCGAACTTGCGCACGCTCGCCGAAACCGAGCCGACCCTGGCGGCGCTGCCTTGCTACATGGACAACGAAGCCGCGCTCGAAGGGCTGGTCGAAAGCTCGGCCCGCGCACTCGGCCTCGTGGTCGAACCGGAAGCTCTGGAATGGATCGTCGAGCGGCTGGGCGGCGATCGTGGCCAGACACGCAGCGAGATCGACAAGCTCATGCTCTACAAGGGCACCGACGCAGGCAAGACCGTCACGCTCGACGATGCGATGGCGGTGCTGGGCGACACCGCTTCGATCGGCATCGACGACGTGATCGCCGCGACCTTCGACGGCGAACCGGTGGCGCTGGACCGCGCGTTGGACCGGGTGTTCGCCGAAGGCGGCAATCCGGTGCAGCTCGTGCGTTCCCTGCAACGACATGCCGACCAGCTCCATCTCGTCTCGGGACATGCCGCGAAAGGCGGCAACCTCGAAGCGGCGATGTTCAAGGCGCGTGGATTGCCGCGCGGCGGCCCGGTGCGCCAGCGCTTCGAGCGGCATCTGCGCAACTGGCCGTTGCCACGGCTTTCCGCGGCGCTGACGACGATTCTGGAAGCCGAGATCGAGTGCAAGCGCACCGGCTTGCCCGACGAGGCGATCGCCCGCCGGCTCTGCCTCAGGCTCTCGCAGGCCGCGCGCGCGGGACGGGCGCGGCGCTAACCGGCTGTGCCGGCCGTGGGATCCCACAGCGGCGAGGCCATGGTCTCGCTGAAGTTCTTGAACATCAGGTTGAAGGAAATGCTGATGCGTTCGCTCTGCCCGTCGTTGGCGGGCACAGTGTGCTTCAGCCACGCCGGGAAGATAAGCAGGCGACCTTCCTTGCTCTCGGCATTGGCGCCGTTGGCGGTCAGCCGCGTGTACTGACGCGGCTTGGGCATGATGATCGACGCCTGTCCGCGCGGGTCCTGGAACAGGATCAGCGAGCCGGCCGTCGGTACCGACACGTAGTAGACGCCGCTCAGATAGTTGT
>CALROF020000295.1:0-6506 GCA_943369775.1 Reyranella massiliensis 521 | reverse complement strand
TCTGCCGCCAGGCCGACATTCTCGTGGTGGCGATCGGCAAGACCGAGTTCGTGCGCGGCGACTGGATCAAGCCGGGCGCTGCCGTGATCGACGTCGGCATCAACCGCATCCCGACCGCCGACGGCAAGAGCCGCCTGGTCGGTGACGTCGCCTATGCCGAAGCGCAGAAGGCGGCAGGCCATCTGACGCCGGTGCCGGGCGGCGTCGGTCCGATGACCGTGGCCTGCCTGATGTACAACACGCTGCAGGCGACGCGCCGTGTCGCCGGCCTGCCTTACGTGGCGGTGTGATTCGCCGTTCTCAGTTCTTCAGCATGCCGGCGACCAGCGCCGTCACATTGTGCCGGATCATCTTCTCGTAGGTCGGCGCCGGTCCATCGGGACCCGAGAGGGCATCGCTGTAGAGACGCGGGCCCACGACGCCGCCTGACTCGCGCGCGATCTGGTCGATCAGGCCTGGGTTGGTCATGTTCTCGACGAACAGCGCCTTGATGCCCTGGTCGCGTATCTGGCGAATGAGCACGGCGACATCCTTGGCTGAAGGTTCGTTGCCGGTGTTGTAGCCGCGTGGCGATTTGAACTGCACGCCATAGGCCGCCGCGAAGTAGCGGAATGAATCGTGACCGGTGATCGCCTTGCGTTTCTCGGCCGGCACCTTGGCGATTTCCTGCTTCACCCAGGCATCGAGCTCGACGAGGCGCTTGTCGTAGAGTTCCGCGCGCTCGCGATAGCGAGCTGCATTTGCGGGATCGGCTTCGGAAAGGCCCTTGGCGATGTTCGCGACATAGACCCGGACGCGGCCGACATCCTGCCAGCAATGCGGATCGGGACCATGCGCGTGGCTGTGGCCCGGCGTCGGCGCCGCCTCGAGTGTCGGCACGCCGACCGTCGCCACGATGGCCTTCCCCTTGAAGGGGGCCGCCTTGGCCAGCCGGTCGATCCAGCCCTCGAAGCCCAGGCCGTTGCTCACCAGAACGCGGGCATCCGCGAGGGCGCGCGCATCGGCTGGACGCGGCTGGTAGGTGTGGGCGTCGACATCGGCACCGACGAGAGTGGATATCTCGGCGAGGTCGCCTGCCACTTCGGCCACGAGGTCGTTCAGGATCGAGAAGGTCGCGACGGCCTTGATCTTGGTCTGGGCGGAGGCTGGTAGGCCCCCCGACAGGAGAGCGCCAAAGCAAAGAGCCAGGGAAAGAGCACGAATCATCATTGTGTTATATTATAACACTACAGCGGGAAGTCGAGCCAAAGCGGTACATGCCCGGTGGCCCCGAAGAACCGCTGCAGATCCTCGGTCGCGATCGCCGTGGTCATGGTGTTGACCAGCGGATGGGCATTCACCGGGCCGCCTTCGGTCAGGCCGCGGTCCAGCGCCAGGCGCACGACCCGCGAGCCGTCGTTGATCAGAGCCAGCGGCGTCACCGAACCGGGTTCGACGCCGAGCTGGCGGCGCAGCCGGTCGGGGCTGCCGAAGGAGAGCCGGCCGGCACCCAGGACCTCGCCCAGCCGTTTCAGGTCGACCGCGCGGTCTTCGAGCGCGACCACCAGCCACATCTCCTCCTTTTTGTTGCGCAAGAAGAGGTTCTTGATGTGATGGCCGGGCAGGTTGCCGCGCAGTGCCTTTGCCTCCTCCACGGTGAAGACCGGAGGGTGCTCGACGGTGCGGTGGGCGATGTCCAGTGCTTCGAGGCGGTCGAATAACTGTTGCGGGTTGTGCATGGGCTCGTCTTACATGACTCGAATGAAGGGAATCATTCTCTCGGGCGGCAGCGGCACGCGGCTCTACCCCATGACTCGGGCGGCCAACAAGCAGCTCCTGCCGGTCTACAACAAGCCGATGGTCTACTACCCGCTCACGACGCTGATGCTGGCGGGTTGCCGCGACATCCTGCTGGTCGTCAATCCGGGCGACGTCGAGGCCTATCGACGGCTGTTCGGCGATGGCCGCCAGTGGGGCATCGACATCAGCTACGAGCCGCAGCCCAAGCCCGGCGGCATCGCCGAGGCGTTCCTGATCGGCCGCCAATTCATCGGCAACTCGCGTGTCGGCCTGATTCTGGGCGACAATCTCTTCTACGGCGACTCGCTGCCGGCGGTCGCGGAGCGTGGCGCCCAGGGAAAGGGTGCCGTGGTCTATGCCTATTGGGTGGCCGATCCTTCGGCCTATGGCGTTGTCGAGTTCGATGCCGAAGGCCGGGCGCTCAGCATCGTCGAGAAGCCGAAGCAGCCCAAATCGAACTGGGCGGTCACCGGTCTCTACTTCTACGATTCGGATGTGTGCGATGTCGCCGGCCAAATCCCGCGTTCGGCACGTGGTGAACTCGAGATCAGCGACATCAACGCACACTACCTGAGGGAAGGCCGGCTCACGGTCGAGAAGCTTGGCCGCGGCTATGCCTGGCTCGACACCGGTACGCCATCGAGCCTGCTTCGTGCGGCGCAGTTCGTCGAGACGGTCGAAGATCGGCAGGGCCTGCAGATCGGCAGTCCTGAGGAAATCGCCTGGCGCAGGGGCTATATCGACGATGGCGCCTTCGAGAAGCTGATCCAGCCGATCCGCGAAAGCGAATACGGCAAATATTTGCAGCGGTTGCTGGCGCGCGGCTGAGGTTGTGTCTGGCTCTTGCCAAGACGGTGGAAAAGCCCTATCAACGCCGCCTTCCGGCGACCTACCCAGCCGGATCGGAGCGCGGGCGTAGCTCAGGGGTAGAGCACGACCTTGCCAAGGTCGGGGTCGAGGGTTCGAATCCCTTCGCCCGCTCCATTGATCTAGAAGGGTAGTAGGGGTCTCACTCGAAGCCCCGGTTGGCGCGTTTGGCGCGAATCATCCGAATTTTCCCAACAACTGTGTTCTGAACGTGCCCGCAGTAACTATGCGCTGCAAAAGAATTGCTGGGCTTGCTCGGCGGGCCGCGTATTGTCGGGCCGAGACCGCTTTTGCCGCCGCGCCTGACCCAATATCATTGGGCACTCGCGCAGCTCTGCCCGTTGGTTGTTGAAGTGATGATGCTCGCCGATCCCCCTCGGGGCCTTGCCAAAGTCTGGTCCGACTACCGGTGGAAAGTCGGCAACTCCCTCGACAGGTTGGGCTGCTGGCTTCTCGTCAATGCGCCGACGGTGGGCAAGCTGTATGCGGGCCTGTGGTCGCGCGGCCGGCCCCGGCTTGAGCGCTATCCAGGGTGGACCTTCGCCGCCGAATATTTCATCGAACGCCGCTGGACGGCGCTGCGCCGCGCGGCCTTGTGGGACTTCGCGCTGGAGCGAAAGCTCCGCGTGCCGCTGCGCGTGCCATGGTACGCCGGCACGACGGTCGACGTTACCTTGGGCAACGACCAGAGCCTTTGTCTCTATGTCAGCGGATCGTTCGAGCCCAACGAGTTTGCCTTCATCGATCGCGTGCTCGCACCGGGCATGACGGTCGTCGATGTCGGTGCGAATGACGGTCTCTACACCGTCTTTGCCGCCCGCCGCGTCGGTCCGTCGGGACGTGTGCTGGCCGTCGAGCCCAGTTCGCGCGAGCGCGCAAATCTCGCGCGCAATGTCGAGCGCAACAAACTGTCGAATGTCACGGTATGGCCGTCGGCGCTCGGCGCCGTTGCGGGTCAGGCAAACCTCAAGATCGCCCATGGACTGCATGCCGGCCACAATACCTTCGGCACTTTCGCCTATGATGACGTGCTTGCCGTCGATTCCGAGCTGGTCGCCGTCGAAACCTTGGACGACGTGGTGCAGCGACGTGCGCTGGAGCATGTCGACTTCATCAAGGTCGATGTCGAAGGTGCCGAAGTGGGGGTTCTGCAGGGTGCTCGGCAGGTACTGATGTCATCGCGTCCGCTTCTTCTCATCGAGGCCAACGAACCGGCGCTGCAGGCACAGGGCACGAGCGTACAAGAACTCCTGACGTTGCTCCGTTCCGAATTCCGCTACGACATTCTCGTCTTCTCGGCGCATACGGGCGGCGTCGAGGTTATGAAGGATGGAGCGGCGGTCTCCCCCAACATCGTGGCTGTTCCCACTGAGCGGACGCCGGATATTCTCGCCAAGGCAGCCTGATTGCGCCCGTCATCATGTCCGAAGTGAAACTGCCGCCGGTCGGCGTCGTCATCACGAGCTACAATTGCGAAGCCTATGTCGCCCAAGCCATCGAATCCGTGGCGCGTCAGACGATCCGCAATCTCGATGTCGTCATCGTCGACGACGCGTCGCAGGACCGCACCGCCGATGTGATTCAGGAAACGCTGGCGAGGCTGAAGGACCGGCGGTTTCGCTTCGTGCCGCTGGCCGCGAACCTCGGCCAGACCGGAGCCGCGCGGCGCGGCCTTGGGGAACTCGGCACGCCCTTCATCTGCTTCCTCGACGGCGACGACGTCTGGCACGAGGCGTTCGTCGAACGACATCTCGCTGCCCACCTGAACACCGACTTTCCCGTGGGGTTCACCTACTGCGATTCCCACGTCATCAATGGCGACGGCGATTTGTTGGCCGGAACGGCCTGGTGGTTCGAGCGGCCGGTGGGAGATCCACCCCATCGTCCGATCGAGCCGGCCGCCGCGCCGACGATTGACCCGGCGAAAGGCGTGGCCAGCTTTCCGCTCAAGTCCGGTCTGACGCTCCACGCCGAATGGTCGTCGACCTGGTCGTGCAACAGCATGGCCTCCATGATGTTTCGGCGCGGTCTGGTCGACCTGATCTACCCGGAATTTGATGAGCCCCTGCGGCTCTACCTCGATCACTATCTGTCGACGTTCGGCGTGCTCGTTGCCGGCGGCATTGCCATTCACGAGTCGCTCTATGCCTATCGGATGCACGGCAAGAACAACCATTCCACGGGATCGGTCGTCGGTGGCACTTTCGCGACGTCGCGCAACGACTGGAAGACGATCAACCGCGATATCCTGCAGCTCATTCACAAGGAGATGCAGGCCCGGCAATACGAACTCTGCACCGCCATTGGCGTGGGGCATTTCAATCATTCCCTCGCTCTGTTCGAGGCCGGCATCGCCGACATGAACCGCAGCGAGGACAAGGATAAGGTCCGCGAGGAAAGCCAGGACGACAGCGGCGGCGTGCTGGTGCGGCTGGGCAAGCTGTTCGGCAATGGCCGCTGAGATGGCCACTAAAACGAAAACAAAGACACTGGCCTTCGGCTCGATCTATTTTGTGATTCTGGCCGCCGTGACGCTGGTGGGCATCGAGGTCATCGCTTCGTTCTTCAGCCCATCCTGGCCGGCCTATGCCCTCCGGTCGACGCCACCGGTCAACAGCTTTCCACCAGGTGCCGATCTGCCGGCGTGGATGGTGGCACCCTTTAACTCTTGGGGCATGCGGGACCGCGAGCGTACCTTCGGCCCGGCACCAGCCGGTACGGTTCGGACTGCATTCATCGGCGACAGCTTCGTGGAATTCCAGCCGCTGCGGCAAAGCCTGCCGGAGGCCGTGGAGGAACGCCTTCTGAGGCGAAGCAAGAAGGCTGTCGAAGCGGTTAATTTCGGGATCAGCGGAACGAATCCGCAAAGCTACTACTATCGCCTGCGTGACGTGGCGCTTCCGCTGTCGCCCGACGCCGTGTCGGTGTTCTTCTTCTCCGGCAACGATTTCCTGTTTGGTAACAATTTCTGGTGGGAATGGCTGCCGCCGTTGCTGGACGAATCGCCAGGCCGTTCGGTTGTCGGCCGCATGATGCCGCATGCGAACTGGCTGTTGGTCAACCGCTTGCGCTTGTCCGAGGTGCTGAACAGCAACGAGCCGATTGAAGGCGAGTTCGCGGCCTTGCAGCTGATCGTCAAGGAACCGAAGGAACAGGCCCTGACGAAGCTGGCGCAGCACATGAAGCGCCACTACTACCCCAATGTGCCGGAGCAGAAACTGAAGGAGATCCTGTCGCGTGGCGATGGCCGGCTGCTCGATCTTTTCACGGCCAGATCGGACGATCAGGAATATCTCGCAGGCTGGTTGCCCAATCTCATTTTACGCGCCGAACTCAATCCCGATTCGTTCAACAGCATCACGACGCGCCAGCAGGCCGACGCCGACGTCCACAAGAAAGATATCGACGGGACACTATCGTGGCTGGTGGCAATGAACCGTCTGGCACGCGAGCGCAACGTTCCGTTCTCGCTCTTCATCATCCCAACGGGCGGAGTCGATCCTGCCTTTGTCGATTTCTGGTCACCCTGGCCGCGCTACTACAGCTGGTATCTGCATTGCGACGCGATGCACGAGCGGCTTGTGCAAGCCCTTCATGGCACGGACGTGCCGTTCGTCGATCTGCGCCCGGCCTTTCAGGGGCGGGTCGATACTTTTCGCAAGTCTGATGCGCATTGGACGGAGTACGGGCAGAGTCTGGCGGCGGACCGCGTTGCCGAACAGCTCGCGGTTACCCTGAAGGCGAAACTCGACTGACGGCGCAGGTTGCGCGGTCTCGGCACGGTGTGCTTAACCACGAGCGTGAAAAGCTCGAACGATCCCACTCAGGAGCAGGGCCTCGCCGTCGTCCGCACGGTGGCG
>CALROF020000294.1:0-6520 GCA_943369775.1 Reyranella massiliensis 521 | reverse complement strand
TATACGATGGTCGCACTGGTCCTTTGCCGAGGGCGCTGGCAGTCTGCGCCCGGCAATGCCATTCCACTGGAAGATCGATTCGCAGGAGAAACTCATCACCGTCGTGGCCGACGGTGAGGTGACTCGTGCCGAGGTCGAGGCCTTCCTCGACGTGCTGGAAGGGATCGACGGCTTCAGCTATCGCAAGTTGTTCGACGGCACCACCGGCGACACCAAGATGCCGCCGGACGAGATATTGGCGCTCGGCGTTCGCATGCGTGCCGCCCACACCGAGGACAGGACGCTCGGGGCGCTGGCCGCGGTCGTGCCCGACGACAAGATCGAGCTGGTCAGCCGCATATTGGGCATGCTGGCCGCGGCCAAGCGGCCGATGCGGGTGTTCAGTACGCTCGCGCCGGCGCAGGAGTGGCTCCAGCGCCAGCCGCGGGTTTAGTCGCAGGGGCTCTCTTCAGACCTTGAACGCCTGACGCGCGAGCAGCTTCCAGTTCGCACCCTGCTTCTGCCAGACCTGCAAGACGCCGATCTTCGACACGTTCCACTTACCGTCACCCGTGCCGCTTTCGCTCTCCCACGCATGGCGGACGATCGCATCGTTGCCAGCGATGGCGACAGTCTGCTTGGACAGCTCGATCGATTTGTAGACGGTCTTCTTCGCGACGATGACGTCCACGAAGTCGGCCTTGTCCTGAATAGCACCGGCGGAATGGCCATAGCTAAGCTGGTCGGCGGTAAGCGCTTCGAGTTGCGCCTTGTCGGCCGTCAACATGGCCTTGGTGAGAGCGGCCACGGCTTGCGTGACGGCGGCTGTGTCCGCCTCGTTGGCTTGCGCAGAAGAAGAAATGAACGCCGGTGTGCCCGTAGCCAGAAGCGCAACGGCGGCCAGATGGCGGCGGCTGATGGTCATGGTTTCCTCCGGTTGTTGCCCGGGTTGGCGAACCAACCTGCGGGATCTGTCCGGAGGCTATCACCCGCGAGTGGGTGAGAGAATGATCAGGGGGCGTGCAAAACCTGTTCGCCAATCGGGCCTGGCGGCTTCACTTCGAATGAGACCTCGACGCGGCCCGCCCGTTCGAAAATGAGCGTGATCGGCAGTCGTTCGCCTGCCGCCAGCGGCGCTGGGAGCTGCAGTATCAGATGGTAGCCGCGCGGCTTGAACACGATGGTAGTGCCATAGTGCAGATAGAGGCCATCTTCGAGCCGGAGCATCGAGATGCCAGGTCCAGTGACGCGGATGCCGTGAAGTTCGCAGGTGCCACCCTCCGGACCGGTCGCGCCAAGCAGACGGTCAGACTCCGAACCGCCATTCACGATGGTCATGAAAGCGCCAGCAGTCTGAGGCTTGTCCGGCAGGGTACATGTCCAGGGTTCCTGGATTTCGATCTGGCCGACACGCGCGGCCGTTTCCGCCTTCTTGGGGCGGCGCTGCAGAGAGAACATCAGCGTTATTTACTCGCTTGGCAGCAGCCGGTCGATGGCCGAGCGCCAGACTCCTTCGGCGGCTTCAGGCGACAGGCCAAAGCCGCCCTCCCGCATTTGATCCCAGCTTTCGAAGCTGGTCAGCGTCGCAAGCGTGACCAGGAGTTGCTCGCGCTGCAGGGCGCCCAGGGTCGCCAGCTCCCGCCGATACATCAGCTCCAGCCGCTCCACATTGGCGCGACGCACCGCTTTGGCGCGTATCGCCAGGGCGGCGAGCTGCGTCTGGGTCGCCGGCGAAGTCAGGATGCGCCACAGCGGCAGCCATTTCTCGCAGGCCTGAGCGCGGACACGAACATGTGAAGCGATGCGCGTCGGCCGGTCGCCATCGGCGTTCTGCGCCGGCGCCTGAGCCTGGCCGGCCGCAATGGCAAAATCTGCCGCCGCGAGGCTCAACGCTTCGAGATCGGCAAAGCGCTCGAAGATCGACCGCACCGAATAGCCGGCGGTATGGGCAATCTCGTTGGCCGTCGGCAAGCGGCCATGTTCCTTCACGAGTTGAAGGTAGGCCTCGATCATGAGCTGACGGGTGCGCTCGCTGCGCAGATGACGGCCGTCGAAACGGCGGCCTTTCGGCCGGTCGTCGGCAGTAGATTGTTCCTGGGATTGGGGTTCGCTCATCGTCTCTCCCTTTCTACGGGATCACCCGCTATGACGCGACTTCGGGACGCTTGTGGGAGACACAAATCGACGCCGGATTGGATTGAATTTGCCTTGCGATCCGTTCTGCAACCGACGAATGGCACAAGGTGGGATGGCCACCACGGAATCATTCGCCTAGGCTCCGTACTGCCATGAAGAGAGTTCTTCCAATCCTGCTGGTCATACTCGGCCTTGCCGCCTGCAACGACAAGGCCACGCTCGATAATTCGCGGGTGCATTACGTCACCTACGAGGGGCGCAAGTTCGAGGTGCGCGTCGCCCCGACGGGCACGCCAAACGAGTACCGCCTCCTGGTGGTGCGGGCCACGCTGGTGATCAACCCCGATCCGGAACGCGAGCGCGAGCGGGACTCGGCTATCGCATGGCAAGTCATTCCGGTCGTCTGCAAGGGTGGTCAGCCGCAAGTGCTCGAGCATAGCCTAGTCGACAATGTTAACTTCATGACCCGGTTTCGTTGCGCATGAAGCACCCCCTTCTCCTGACACTCCTTCTACTCGCCGCCACAGGCACCGCCTCGGCGCAGCAGCGCCGGCCACCGCCGCCGCCTGAACCCGAGAAGGCGGAGAAGCCGGGCGAATGCGGCGCACTGCCAAAGGATTGGAGCGGCGAGGTCTATGCGCTGGACGGGATCACTCTGGGCGGCGTCGGCCTGAAGCCGCAGATCAGGCTCTGGGGCCTGCAGGCTGGAGAACTCCGCGACAAGCAAACCGGCCTCGAGACCGTGGGCGGCATGCAAGCGCGTGCGGCGCTCGAAGACATGCTGGAAAAGAGCGAGCACAAGGTGAAGTGCAGGCCGGCACGGTGGGACCGCGAGTGCCGCCTCGTCGCCCAATGCATGGTTGAGACCTCGCCGACGCCGATCGACCTCGGCGGCTACATGCTGGCGAGCGGCGTGGCCTATGGCTTCCATCTCGACGAAGCGTTGCCCTGGGAGCCACGCGCCAGCCAGCGCTACGCTGGTGCGGAGGCAGAAGCACGCAAGGCCAAGCGCGGCCTGTGGCCGGTCTGGTTGGGCGAGAAGTAACCCGGCCGGCTGTCAGCGCCGCGAGGTCGGGCGCTTCTTTCCCTTTGAGATCGCGGGCACCTGAACGTCACGCGTAAGATTGTCGTGACGTTCGTCCATGCGACGATAATCCATGGTGAGCTCCTCGCCCGCCGGGATGTCGCGCACCGCGAAGTAGGTCACGTCCTCATCGTCCGACGACAGGTTCGGATCGGCGTCGTGGTTCATGTACCAGCCGGTCGAGATGCGCAGAAAATCGATCGGGCAGTGATAGCCGCCGGTCGTGCGGATGCCGAAGCGCTTGAAGAGGTGGCGCTGCGGCGAGGCATGCGCCTGCTGGGTCGTGACCCAGCGGCTGTCCTCGCCGTCCCACACGCGTACGGTTTCTCCCTTCTTGATGGCGCGATCGGCAAAGCAGCCGACGCCTTCGATGGCGGAAGGGCCGAGATAGACGAACGCCTTGCTGACTTTGCGCTTCATGAAAGCTTCATACTCGCGGAAATGCACGCACCGCTGCTGGCTTAACGTGTCGCGCTGTGGAGAGGCAACGACGAGATCACGCCTTCAGCAGATAAGGTTTCGCTTCGGTGTCGTAGTCGGCATAGCCCAGCGCCGCACGCAGCTCGGGAGGCGGCAGCGCCATCTTGCTTTCCGCCTCGCCGGCCTTGAGCGCAGCGAGTCCCGCTTTCATGCCGGCCGCTACAGGCGAGAGCAGCCCGGTGGGATAGGTACCGATCTTGAAGCCGAGCTTGGCGGCTTCGGTCTGCGACGGCGTCGCCCGCGGCGCTCCGGGCGACAGCACGGCAAAGCTCGGCCGTCCCTTGGCGGCCGCGACGGCGCGCTTGATCTCCGCATCGTCGTTCGGCGAATCGAGAAAGAGAATGTCGGCACCTTCCTCGACATACATCTCGATGCGCGCCACCGCCTCGTCGATGCCCTGGGTCGGGCGGCAATCGGTGCGCGCCAGCACGAGGATTCCGGACTCCTTCGCGGCCGTGACCGCGGCGCGAACCTTCATGCGCGCCTCCTCGCGCGGCAGGCAAGGCTTGCCGGCGGATGTCAGCGCACGCGGGGTGATCTTGTCTTCGATCAGCACGGCGGCGGCGCCGGCACGGCCATAGGCACGCACGGTGCGCTGCACGTTCATCGCATTGCCGTAGCCATGGTCGCCGTCGGCCAGAACCAGCAGGTCGGGCGCCGCGGCGTGAACCATATTGAAGGAGTCGAACATCTCGCCGAACGAGACCAGATCGAGATCGGGGCCACCCAGCCGGCTGGCCGCAACGCACGAGCCGGACAGGAACGCAGTCTTGAAGCCTGCACCAGAGGTCAGCTTGGCACTGAGCCCGTCCCAGACCGCCGGCATGACGACAAAAGCCGGATCGGCCAACAGGGTGCGCAAGCGTTGAGGGGCAGTCGTCACGGGAATCTCCTCCAATAAATCTTTCGATCACGACGATAGCAGATCACCCCCTGCAGTCGACACATCGAGTGAATCGGCGCTAGGCTTCGCACCGACTGCACTCACCAGGGAAGAGCCAAAGAAGACGAACAACAAAAATACAAAGACATCACCGGGAGGACGACATGGTTCGCAACATGTGTCTGGCGTTGATTTGCGTGGTGGTGACGAGCGTTTCGGCGGCGAGTGTTGCGTGGGCACAGAAATCCGGCGGTGTGCTGAAGGTCCAGCACATGGATACCCCGCCCAGCGCCTCGATCCATGAAGAAGCGACGGTGTCTGTCGCCGTCCCATTCATGGCCCTCTACAACAACCTGGTGATCTTCGATCAGCACGTGGCGAAGAACAGCCTCGACTCGATCGTGCCCGATCTTGCAACGAGCTGGTCGCTCAAGGACGACGGACGCAAGCTCGTCTTCAAGCTGCGAGAGGGCGTGAAGTGGCATGACGGAAAGCCCTTCTCCGCCCAGGACGTAGCCTGCACCTTCGACCTGCTGCTGAGCCCCGACAAGCTCAGGCGCAATCCGCGTTCGGCCTGGTACAGCAATGTCGAGAAGGTGACGGCAGACGCGCCGTTCGAGGCGACCTTCCATCTCAAACAACCACAGCCATCGCTTCTGGCGCTACTCGCTTCAGGCTACTCGCCGATCTACCCTTGCCACGTGCCATCTGCAGACATGCGCCGCAAACCCATCGGCACCGGCCCCTTCAAGCTGGCCGAATTCAAGATGAACGAGAGCATCAAGCTCGTGAAGAATCCCGATTACTGGAAGAAGGGGCGGCCTTATCTCGACGGCATCGAGTACGCGATCATTCCCGACCGCTCGACGCGCATGCTCGCCTTCGTCGCCGGAAAATTCGACATGACCTTCCCGTCCGACGTCACGGTGCCGCTGATGAAGAACATCAAGCGCGACGCGCCACAGGCGCAATGCACCATGCGGGAGACCGGCGTCAGTACCAACCTGATCGTCAACCGCGAGGTAGCGCCCTTCGACAATCCCAAGATTCGCCGTGCCATGGCGCTGACCTTGGACCGGCAGTCGTTCATCACCATCCTGAGCGAGGGCGAAGGCAAGATGGGCGGCGCCCTGCTGCCGCCGCCCGACGGCGTGTGGGGCCTGCCACCAGACAAGCTCAAGACCATCATCGGCTACGGCGACGTCGAGAAGAGCCGCGCCGAAGCGCGCGAGCTCATGAAGGAAGCAGGCTACGGGCCGGACAAGCGCCTGAAGCTCAAGGTCAGCACGCGCAACATCGCGACCTTCAAGGATCCGGCGGTGATCCTGATCGACCAGCTCAAACACATCTGGATCGACGGCGAGCTCGAAATCATCGACACCGCGATCTACTACAACCGCGTCTTCAAGAAGGACTACGTGGTGGCCCTGAACCTCACGGGTTCGGCTGTCGACGATCCCGACGTCACCCTGTTCGAAGGCTACGCCTGCGGATCGCTGCGTAACTACAACAACTACTGCGACGCCGAAATGACCAAGCTCTTCGAGGAGCAATCGCGCGAGACCGATCGCAAGAAGCGCCACGAGCTGGTGTGGGAGATCGATCGTCGTCTGCAAGAGGACATCGCCCGACCGATCATCAGCCATGGCCGCGCCGCCGGCTGCTGGCAGCCCTACGTGAAGGGTGTGACCATACAGATCAACAGCATCTACAACGGCTGGCGCTTCGAGGATGCCTGGCTGGACAGGTAGGGAATTACTTTGCCGTCAGCACCTCACGCAGACGGGCAGCGGCCGCGCGACTGATGGCGAGCGGTTCGGCTAATCCCTCCAGCGTGAGGCGGCCGGCCGCGCGCGACGGTGCCTCGATGCCCCGCAGCCGGTCGCGGTTGATCATCACCGACCGGCCGAGCCGCACGAAAGGCGGCGCCGGCAGCGACGTTTCGAACTGGCCGAGCG
>CALROF020000293.1:0-6528 GCA_943369775.1 Reyranella massiliensis 521 | reverse complement strand
ATGGCCAGCCCGTGCTGGTCGATTGCCTCACCCTTTGGCTCTCCAACCTCATGCATGCGGGCGCCGACGTCGACGAGGCGACCGACGAGCTGCTGCGGTCACTGGATGGTCACAAGTCGCCAGTGGTGTTCGTCAGCAATGAGCTGGGTCTTGGCCTGGTGCCGGAAACGCCGCTCGGCCGGTCGTTCCGCGATGCCATGGGGCGCATGAATATGCGGGTTGCCGAGCGTGCGCACCGGGTGATCTTCATGGCCGCCGGCCTGCCCCTGGTCATGAAGGACCGCCCGGCCGCCTGAGGGGTGATCAGGTCCGGATCAGGGCGTTGCGCCCCATTTTTGCCCCGAATCATGCTATCATTGGCACTGTAGGGACCACCAAGGCGCTCCCCGGCGTCGGTCTCCAGCCAAGGAGCAGAGATAATGAAGCTCGACCGCCGAACCGTCCTTTCGGGGACTGCGGCCGCTTTTGCCGTGCCCTTCCTCGGAACCCAGCCGGCCCGTGCCGACGCCAAGCGTCAGTCGCTGGTCGATTCCTGCCTCGCCACTGCACAGAAAATCCTGAGCGGCCCGGATTTCCCGGACGCGGCCAAGCAGATGACCACCGCGCGCGGCGTGCTGATCATGCCGGAACTGGTGCAGGGCGGGTTCATCTTCGGCGCGGCCGGCGGGCGCGGCGTGCTGATGGGCCGCCAGGCGCCCAACAAGTGGAGCTATCCGGCCTTCTACGGCATGGGCTCCGGCAGCGTTGGCCTGCAGGTCGGCGGCAAGGTGTCGGAGATCGTGTTCATCATTCGCACCGAGAAGGGTTTGCAGGCGATCCTCGATCACAAGTTCAAGTTCGGTGCGGAAGCAGGTGTCACGCTGGTGGCCGTGGGTGCCGGCCTCGAAGGCGCCTCGACGGCCGCCGGTGGCGCCGACATCGTGGCCTTTGCCAACTCGCAGGGACTGTTCGCCGGCGTTTCGCTCGAAGGCTCGTACATCGACGCCGACAACGACTGGAACGCGCTCTATTACGGTGGCGGCGCGAACGCCAAGACCATCATTTCGGAGCAGCGCTTCACCAATCCGGGCGCCGAACCGATCCGGCAATATCTCGCCAAGTGGTGAGATAGGTCTCCATCGCAGCGACACGCACGCGATAGAGCGAACCAGATCCGGCCGCATTTGCGCCGGAGTTGCGCGGTCCTATGATGGCTGTTGCCGTAGGGGGGGGGCCGCATCAAGATGGTCAGGTTTGTTGCTTCCGTTGCGTTTGTCGTCGCGTTCTCTTTGCTTGCGGTGTTGCCTGCCGGCGCGCAGACCGCGGGCGATGTCAAAGGTGCCGCGGATCATTCGCTCGTGCCCCGCTACAAGGGTGCGGAGATCCGTCACTACAATGTCGAGCAGTTCAGCGACTACGCAGTCGTTACCGGACCTACCAAGCGCGGAAACGGAACGTTGCCTGTGCCCGAAGCGAAACTTCCGGTGGAAGGCAAGATTACCCACCTGATCTATCGCGCACCGGCCGACCGGTCGTCGCTGGAAGTGTTCCGCAATTACCAGGACGCCCTCAAGAGCGCCGGCTTCGAGACGATCTATAGCTGCGCGCGGGCAGACTGCGGCTTTCAGTTCAACAGGGTGATGAATCCCGCGATCAACGACGGGCTGCTCTACGATAAGGAGCAGCGCTACCTCGCCGCCAAGCTTTCTCGTCCGCAGGGCGACGTCTATGTGGTGCTCTATGTCACGACCAACGAGGGGAACAAGCGGACCTTCGCCAAGGTCGATGTCGTCGAGCTGAAGCCGATGGAACAGCGCATGGTCGTGGTGAAGGCCGACGAGATGGAGCAGGCGCTCACCCGTGACGGCAAGGTCGCGATCTACGGCATCCTGTTCGATTTCGACAAGGCGGACATCAAGGCGGAGTCAAAGCCGCAGATCGACCAGCTCGGTGAACTGCTAAAGAAGAATCCGAAGCTCGAAGTGCTGATCGTCGGCCATACCGACGGGCAGGGCGCGTTCGACTACAATCTCTCGCTGTCGCAGCGCCGTGCCCAGGCCATCGCCTCGGCCCTGACCGCATCGGGCATCGCGGCCAACCGCCTGACGCCCGCCGGCGCTGGCATGGTCGCGCCGGTTGCCTCGAACCGGACGGAAGACGGGCGGGCCAAGAACCGCCGCGTCGAAATCGTCGAGCGCGTGCCCAGCACGCGCTGACGGCGCTCAGACCGCGATCTTGAGCTTCGCCTTGGTCTTGGCCTTGACCTCGTCGACGGTGACGCCGTCGGCGAGCTGAACCAGGGTCACGCCGCCGTCGCCCTTCTTGTCGACGGTGAAGACGCCCAGTTCCGAGATCACCATGTCGACGACGCGTCGGCCGGTCAGCGGCAGGGTGCATTCGCTCAGGAGCTTGGAGGCGCCGTCCTTGGAGACATGCTCCATAGTGACGATGACGCGCTTCACGCCGGCGACGAGATCCATCGCGCCGCCCATGCCTTTCACCATCTTGCCGGGGATCATCCAGTTGGCGAGGTCGCCGTTCTCGGCCACTTCCATGGCGCCGAGGATGGAGAGGTCGATGTGGCCACCGCGGATCATGGCGAAGCTGTCGGCCGAGCTGAAATAGGACGTGCCCTTCACTTCGGTCACAGTCTGCTTGCCGGCGTTGATGATGTCGGCGTCGACTTCGTTGTCGAGCGGGAAGGGGCCGACGCCTAGCATGCCGTTCTCGCTCTGCAGCGTGATGTCGACATCCTCAGGTACGTAATTCGACACCAGCGTCGGGATGCCGATGCCGAGATTGACGTAGAAGCCGTCCTTCAGTTCCTTGGCGGCGCGCGCCGCCATCTGATCGCGGGTCCAGGCCATCGTTCTCTCCTCAAGCCTTGCGGATTGTGCGCTGTTCGATCTGCTTGTCGTAGGGCGCGCCGCAGAAGATGCGCTTCACGAACACGGCGGGTGTATGGACCTGGTCGGGGTCGAGCTGGCCGACCGGCACCAGCTCCTCGACCTCCGCGACGCACATCTTCGCCGCTGTCGCCATCATCGGATTGAAGTTCCGCGCGGCCTTCCGGTAGATCAGGTTGCCGGCGGTATCGCCCTTCCAGGCCTTCACGAGCGCGATGTCGCCGAACAGGCCGCGCTCCATCACATATTCCTCGCCGTCGAAGACCTTGGTCTCCTTGCCCTCGGCCACCAGGGTGCCAACGCCGGTCTTGGTGTAGAAGGCCGGGATGCCCGCGCCGCCGGCGCGGCAGCGCTCCGCCAGGGTACCCTGCGGGTTGAATTCGAGCTCGAGCTTGCCGTCGAGGTAGAGCTTGGCGAAGGTCTTGTTCTCACCGACATACGACGAGATCATCTTCTTGACCTGCCCGGTCTCGAGCAGCAGGCCGAGGCCCGCGCCGTCGATGCCGGCATTGTTCGAGACGCAGGTGAGGCCCTTGACGCCGGAGTCGCGCACCGCGTGGATCAGCTTGTCGGGAATGCCGACCAGACCGAAGCCACCGCACATCAACATCAGATCGTCGCGCAGCAGGCCTTCGAGCGCCGACTTCGCATCCTTATAGACCTTGTTCGCCATCGCTCCGCTGCTCCGTTCCGTCCTCGTCCCGGGGTGTCCCGGCATATGGTAGGGCCGGCGCTGGCCTGTCAATCAATCGCGAATCGTGCGCTTTCCAGCGACGAATTCGCCCATCAGCCGATGCCCGTCGTCGCTGACGGCAAGATCGAGAAACAAGGTGCGTTCGTTCGCCAGCCCTTGTGACAGCGGTGTTTCAGCCGCGCCTCGGATCAGCCGCTTGATATGCGCCAACGCCCGGGGCGGTTGGCCGGCGAGCCGCTTGGCCATCGCCAGGGCATGATCGAGCACCGGCCCGTCGACGGCCGCATGAACCATGCCAAGCGCCGCCGCTTCGTTCGGCGACACGGTGCGGCCTGTGAGCGATAGCTCCAGCGCGCGTGCTTCGCCGACCAGGCGCACCAGCCGCTGCGTGCCGCCGGCGCCGGCCAGGATGCCGATGTTGATCTCGGGCTGGCCCAGCCAATAAGGCCCGCGCTCGGCCAGGCGAATGTCGCAGGCCATGCAGAATTCAAACCCGCCGCCCATGGCGGTGCCGTTGATGGCGGCGATGACCGGCTTGGGCGCGGCTTCGAGTCGGGTGAGGATCTTATGGTAGGCACTCTCGGGCGAGGGCCGGTCGAGCGAGAAGCTGGCCCCCTTGGCGCGCAGCTTCTCGGACAGGGCGACGAGTTCCGAGACATCGTAGTGCTCGACGAACACGCCCTTCAGCGCGCCGGTGAAGACCAGCACGCGCACGCCGTCGTCGGCGAGCAGGGCATCGACGGCGATGTCGAGCTCGCCCACCATCGCGGCGTTCATGTAGCCTTTGGGTGGGTTGTTGAAACGAATGATGGCAACGGCGTCGCGCCGTTCGATTTCGATCCGGGACATGCCCTAATTGTTTCGATCCAGGATCACGATGGCAATTCCCGCGATCACCAGCGCCGTACCCGCCGCGAGCGGCCAGGTGACCGGCTCGCCGACCAGCACGATCGAACTGGCGATCGCGAGCAGCGGAACGCCCAGCATGCCGAGCGAGCCAGTGATTGGCGGCAGGGCACGCGCGACGGAGACGGCGGCCCAGGTCGCCGTCGGGCCAGCCAGCACGCCGAGATAGAGAAGCGAAAGCCACAGGGAGGGCTGGCCGAGATCGAGATAGCCCTGAGGCTCGACGAAGAAGGCCAATATCCAGAGCAACACGGTCGCCAGCCCCATCTGCCAGGGCAGCACGTCGAGCGGCGACATGCGCCAGCGATGGCGGCGTGCGTGCAGGATGGCGATGGCCCAGGTGAAGCCGGCCGCCAGCAGCCAGCCGTGACCGAACAACACCGCGCGGTCGCTCCAGTCGAAACGCAACGGATCGACCAGCACGACGATGCCGGCGACGCCCAGCGCCGCACCCAGCATCGCGCGCGGGCCGACCTTCTCGCCGGCCATCCAGGAGAGCGGCACCATCCAGAGCATGGTCGTGTAGGCCAACACTCCCGAGCGTCCCGGCGGCACGCTCTGCACGCCGAGATTGGCGAAGGCAAAGAAGCAGGTGAGCTGCAGCGCACCCACCGACAGGATGATCGGCCAGTCGGCGCGGCTGGGCCACGCCAGCCGCTTCAAGGCCGCGACGAGAACGAACGCCGTCGCCGCCGAGAGGGTCGCGCGCGCCGCCGCCATCCAGACCGGCGTGCTGGCGCCGAGCCCGATCTTGATGATCGGCCAGGCAAAGCCAAACAGCACGACGACGGCGCCGAGCTGCAGCCACGCCACGCGCGAGGGCCGCGCGTCGCCCATGTGCATCTCCTCCGGCGCGTTTCTGCTACGCGCGCTTTTCCTTCACGATGGTCAGCGGCTGCGGCAGGCGCGAGAGCATCTCCTTCGGCACGACCTGCCAGAAGCGCTCGACCTCGCGGTTCCAATCGTTCAGCAAACGCGCGCCGAGCGGCGACTTGGTCTCCGCGACATGCTCCTGCAGGCGGGCCTTCAGGTCGGCGTCCCAGTGCGGATGGTCGATGCGCTGCCACACGACCGTCTCGGGATTGACCTTGAGCTTGAAGCTGTCGTCCGGGTCGTAGACGTAAGCCATGCCACCCGTCATGCCGGCGCCGAAGTTGATGCCGGTCGATCCCAGGATCACGGCCGTGCCGCCGGTCATGTACTCGCAGCCGTTCGAGCCCACGCCCTCGACCACGGCATCGGCGCCGGAGTTGCGCACGGCGAAGCGTTCGCCGGCGAGACCCGAGGCGAACAGCTTGCCAGCTGTCGCACCGTAGAGGACGGTGTTGCCGATGATGGCGTTGGCTTCGGGCACCAGCGGGCTCGAAACCGTGGGCTTCACCACGATGGTGCCGCCGCTCAGGCCCTTGCCGACATAGTCGTTGGCGTCGCCGAACACTTCGAGCTTCATGCCCTGGACGGCGAAGGCGCCCAGCGACTGGCCGGCGGTACCGCGCAGGCGCACGGTCACCGTGTCGGGCTGCAGGCCCGCCATACCGTACTTCCGCGTGATCATGGCGGCGAGCCGCGTGCCCACGGCGCGATGGGTATTCCGAACGCTGTACTGCAGCTGCATCTTCTCGCGGTGCGTGAAAAGTGGCAGCGCGTCGCGCAGCATCTGGGCGTCGAGCGTGTCGGGCACCTCGTTGCGGCCCTCGACCGTGCAATGAGCGACCTCACGGCCACCGTCGGCACGCGTCAGCAGCGGGCTGAGGTCGAGATCGTCGAGGTAACGCGCGCCGCGGCTCACCTGCTTCAGCAGGTCGGAGCGGCCGACGATCTCCAGCAGCGAGCGGTAGCCGAGCTGCGCCAGGATCTCGCGCACCTCTTCGGCAATGAAGCTGAAGAGATTGACGACCTTCTCCGGCGAGCCCTCGAACTTGGCGCGCAGCTTCGGGTCCTGCGTGCAGACGCCGACCGGGCAGGTGTTGGAATGGCACTGCCGCACCATGATGCAGCCCATGGCGATCAGCGACGCCGTGCCGATGCCGTACTCCTCGGCGC
>CALROF020000292.1:0-6549 GCA_943369775.1 Reyranella massiliensis 521 | reverse complement strand
CGGTGGTTCGGCCGCGATCGAGCAGATCGCCGGCACGGGCACCGCGGGCCTTTCGTCCTTCGTCGGCGCCGAGCTCTCCAAGAGCGAGCGCCCCGAACTGACCAGCGCGAAGATCGTCGTCAGCGGCGGCCGTGGCCTGCAGAGCGGCGAGAACTTCAAGATGCTCGAGACGCTGGCCGACAAGCTCGGCGCCGGCCTCGGCGCCAGCCGTGCCGCCGTCGACGCGGGCTACGTGCCGAACGACTACCAGGTCGGCCAGACCGGCAAGGTGGTGGCGCCTGACCTCTACATCGCCATCGGCATTTCCGGCGCGATCCAGCATCTCGCCGGCATGAAGGACAGCAAGACCATCGTGGCGATCAACAAGGACGAAGAAGCGCCGATCTTCCAGGTGGCCGACTACGGCCTCGTGGGCGATCTGTTCCAGATCGTTCCGGAGCTGACGGCCGCGGTCGAGAAGAAGTAGTCAGAACCCCAAGGGGATACCCATCATGATCAAGCGCATCGGCGTTATCGGTGCCGGCCAGATGGGCAGCGGCATCGCCCATGTCTGCGCGCTGAAGGGCTACGACATCCAACTCGCGGATGTCGACCAGGCGCACCTCGACAAGGGCCTCGACAATATCGGCCGCAACATGGACCGCCAGATCAGCCGTGGCATGATCCGGCCGGAGGAAAAGGACGCTGCGCTGAAGCGCATCGTGCCGGTCATCGACTACAAGAGCTTCGCCGAATGCGACCTGGTGGTCGAGGCGGCGACGGAGAACGAGGCGATCAAGCGCGAGATCTTCAAGAAGGTCTGCATTGATCTGCCGCCGAACGTGCTGCTCGCCACGAACACCTCGTCGATCTCGGTGACGCGTCTCGCGTCGGTCACCGACCGTCCCGGCAAGTTCATGGGCATGCACTTCATGAACCCCGTGCCGCTCATGGGGCTGGTCGAACTCATCCGCGGCATCGCCACGGAAGAGGAGACCTTCCGCACGGTCCGCGAGGTCGTGGTCAGGCTCGACAAGAAGCCGGTCAATGCCGAGGATTTCCCGGCCTTCATCGTGAACCGCATCCTGCTGCCGATGATCAACGAGGCGGTCTATGCCCTCTACGAGGGTGTCGGCAACGTCGAGGCGATCGACACCGGCATGAAGCTCGGCGCCAACCATCCGATGGGCCCGCTCGAACTGGCCGACTTCATCGGCCTCGATACCTGCCTGTCGGTGATGCAGGTGCTGCACGAGGGCCTGGCGGATTCCAAGTATCGTCCGTGCCCGCTGCTGGTGAAGTACGTCGAAGCCGGCTGGATCGGCCGCAAGGTCAAGCGCGGCTTCTACGACTATTCGGGCGAGCGCCCGGTTCCGACACGCTGATACGTGAGGGGGCGGCGTCGATGCGCATCGCCGTCCTCTACTTTGCCCACGAGACGGTGACGTTCCTTCCGAACGACACCACGTTGGCCGACTTCACCTACAAGGGCTCGCCGGCCAAAGGCGAGGCGCTGCTGGCGCACGATGCACGGTCCTACATGGGCGGCTTCGTGAAGGTGGCGCGCGAGTACGACGACGTCGAACTCGTCGGCATCGAATCGCCGCTGTGGCCGCGGACCGGCACCGGCTCCGGCTGGATCACCGAAGAAGCCTACGAAACCCTGCTTGGCCGGATGATTGCCGACCTCAAGGCCGGCGGGAAATTCGACGGCGTCTATCTCAGCCTGCACGGCGCCATGGGCGTTCGTGGCGTGGCGCGGCCGGAGGCCGATATTGCCCGCCGTGTCCGTGAGGTCGTCGGCAGTGGCGCCTTCATCGTCGGGACCTTCGATCCGCACGGCAACGAAGACGAGGAGTTCCTGCGTCACGCCGACATGGCGTTCACGGTGAAATACTTCCCGCACTACGATAGCTACCTGCAGGGTGAGCGGGCCGCCCGTACGCTGGTGCGCGCCATCCGCGGAGACTATGTGCCGAAGACCGTGACGGTGAAGGTGCCGATCATCTCGCCGACGGTCCTGCAGTGGACCGGCGCGTCGCCGTGGATGGATCTGGTCCAGCGCGCACTCGTCTGGGAGGCGCGTGAGCCCGACCTCTACGTGAACGTCTTCTTTGGCTTTCCTTTCGCCGACGTGCCCGATGTCGGCATGACGATCCAGGTCATGAGCAACGGCAACGACGTGCTCGTGCGCAAGGCCGCCGACGATCTGGCACTTTGGGCCTGGCGCCGCCGCGAGGACCTGCTCGGTTCGACAAAGGTGCACACCATTCCCGATGGCGTGCGGCTTGCGAAGGAAGCGATCGAGCGCGGTGAGACGCCGGTTGTCCTTGCCGACCACAGCGATCGCTCCGGTTCGGCGACGTGGCTCTTGAAGGAGATCATCGAACAGGATCTCTCGGGCGTGCTGATCGCCACCATCGCCGACGCCAAGGTGAGCGATGCGCTCAAGGCGGCCGGCGGCGTGAAGGCGGGCGATCCGTTCGACATGGACGTGGGCGGCCTCGCCGATGAGTCCGCCGGTCAGCCCATGCGCATCACCGGCACGGTCCTGAATGCCGCCGAAGGGTATGGCCAGCTCTGGATCGTCGTGGAGTTCGGCCGCGGCAACGTGCTGGTGCTGAGCCGCTATCTCGTTCAGGTGCAGGAACCGCTGTCGCTCGAAGCGCTCGGCCTCGATGTCACGTCCTTCAAGGCGTTTGCCATCAAGTCGCGCGTGCACTTCCGCCGCGGCTTCGACGATTCGGGCTTCGCCAAGACCATCCTGCTGGTCGAGCCGGTCGAACCTTTCCTCGGGACCGTCCGTCTCGACGGCCTGCCGTACCGCAACGTTGACCTGAAGAAGTTCTATCCTTACGGCGACGTCACGTTTCCCTGAGACCGGTGTTCCGATGACCAATGCGCTTTTCCGCCCCTTCGCCTGCAAGTCGCTATCGCTCGCCAACCGGCTGGTCATGGCGCCGATGACGCGCTCCAAGAGCCCGGAAAGCGTGCCGGGCCCGGATGTGGCGGCCTACTATCGCCGCCGCGCCGAAGGCGGGGTTGGGTTGATCGTCACCGAAGGCACGACGGTGAACCGGCCGGCCGCGACCAACGACGCCAACGTGCCGAACTTCCATGCGCCCGCGAGTCTCGCCGGCTGGTGGCATGTTGTCGAGGAGGTGCATGCGGCGGGTGGCCGGATCGCGCCGCAGCTCTGGCACCAGGGCATGATGCGCAAGCCCGGCACTGGCCCCAACCCGGAGGCGCCGTCGGACGGCCCCTCGGGGCTTGCGGCTTCGGGCAAGCAGGTCGGCGAGCCGATGAGCGAGGCCGATATTGCCGATACGATCGATGCCTTCGCTAAAGCAGCGGGCGCGGCCCAGGAGATCGGCTTCGACGCCGTCGAAATCCACGGCGCACACGGCTATCTGATCGACCAGTTCTTCTGGGAAGGAGCCAACCAGCGCAACGATGCCTGGGGTGGCGACTTCATCCAGCGCACGCGCTTTGCTGCCGAGATCGTGAAGGCGATCCGCGCGCAGGTTGGCGAGGCCTATCCGATCATCCTGCGGTTCTCGCAGTGGAAGCAGCAGGACTTCGCAGCTCGTCTCGCACAGACGCCGGACGAGCTGGCACGCTTCCTCGAACCGTTGACCGCGGCCGGCACCGACATCTTCCATTGCTCGACACGTCGCTTCTGGGAACCCGAGTTCGAAGGCTCATCGCTGAACCTCGCGGGCTGGACCAAGAAGATTACGGGCAAACCCACGATCACGGTGGGCTCGGTCGGCCTCAAGGGTGCGGATTTCGTTCAGACCTTCCGGACGCGCGAAACCTCCGACGTGGGAGAGTTCGGTGAACTCGAGGCGCGGCTGGAGCGCGGTGAGTTCGACCTCGTCGCTGTAGGTCGCGCGTTGCTCGCCGATGCGCAATGGGCAGCTAAGGTGCGCGATGGTCGTTTTGCCGAGCTGGCGCCGTTTTCCGCTTCGTCATTGGCGACGCTTGCGTAAAAATACCGCCCGAAAAAACGGGGCGGCTCAAATGAAGAAATTCAAACGACTGACGATGTTGGCCGCGCTGGGCGGCCTGGTGCTCGCGGCCATGCCGTTTGGTGCTGCTGAAGCGCAATGGGTGTTCCTGGCGCGCAAGGCGATGGGGCGCATCCACCAGATGACCGAGGGTCAGCAGAACGGCCGGCCGGGCTACGACTTCGCGACAGTCATCCTCGATGTATCGGCGGACAAGGTGTTTGCCACGGCATTGGAGCTTGCGCGTAAGAACAAGTCGGTCCGTATCCTGATGCACGACTCCCACGCCCGCCGCCTGCAGATCGCCGAAGGCGACCGGACGGCGACGCTGAACGTCGTGCATTTCAGCGACGACGTCTCGCAGCTCCTGATCGCGGGCCACGCCGGGGCCGGCGAAAGCTCCACGGCCTCGATGGTCGTGCAGGCCGTCCTGCGTGTCTGCAAGGAGATGCACAAACATTGCGAAGTGAGCGACTGAGCCTAGCTTCGCCAGTCGAGGCCGATATCGAGCACGCTGACGCTATGGGTCAGCCAACCCGCTGAAATGAGATCGACGCCGCTCGCCGCGATGGCGGGCGCCGTCTGCGGCGTGATGCGGCCGGACGCTTCGGCAATGGCGCGGCCGTCGATCGTGCGAACGGCCTGGGTGAGCTGCTCCGGAGTCATGTTGTCGAGCAGGACAGCATCGACGCCGATCGCCATCGCTTCGTCGAGCTGTGCGAGCGTGTCGACCTCGACTTCGATCTTCACCAGATGGCCGACGCCCTCGCGGGCTGCGCGGATCGCCGGGCCAATGCCACCGGCAACGGCGACATGGTTGTCCTTGATGAGGACGGCATCGTCGAGACCGAAGCGGTGATTCGAACCGCCGCCCACGCGGACGGCGTATTTCTGAAGCGCGCGCATGCCCGGCATGGTCTTGCGCGTGCAACAGATGCGCGCCTTGTGGCCGCGAACCGCTTCGACCAGCGTTGCCGCAGCACTCGCCACGCCGCTGAGATGGCCCAGGAAGTTCAAGGCGACGCGCTCGGCCGTCAGCATGCCGCGAGCGGGACCGGCGATGGTGGCGATGCGATCGCCGGGTGCCAGCCGCGTGCCGTCCGGCCGCTCGATCTCGATCTTGATGGCAGGATCGACCAGCCGGAACGCCGTCGCGGCCAGGTCGAGGCCGGCGACGATGCCGGGCTGACGCGCGACCAGAACCGTTTTGGCCTTCGCCGTGGCAGGCACGATGGCGTCGGTGGTGATGTCACCCGCGCGGCCGAGATCCTCCAGCAGTGCAGCTCGCACGACCGGTTCAAGCATGAGCATGGGAAGCGACGGGATGGTCATGAGCAGGGTTCCGTTTGTAAACGATGCGGTTGTTCTCGAGATGCTGCATCAGGCGGCAGGCCCAGGCAGGCGAGGTGTGGGGGAAATCGCGGCGCCAGTGCCCGCCGCGGCTTTCCTCGCGGGCGAGGGCTGCCGTTGCGATCATCAGCGCCACGAGGGCGGGATCGGCAGCGATGCCGCTTGAGAAGGCGATTGGCTCCAGCCGTGCGATCGCGGTCTGCAGGCCTTTGCGTTCGCGCGCTACGCCGAGGGTCTCGCTGGCGAACGTGCGCAGGTCGGCTGCATCGGGCGCTGCAGTCAAAGCCACCGGTCGAGGTGCCGGCAGCGGTGCGGTCGATGTGCCGGCGATGCTTTCGGCGACAAGGCCTGCGCCGACCACGGCTTCGAGCAGCGAGTTGCTCGCCAGCCGGTTGGCGCCGTGCAAGCCCGTTGCCGAGACCTCGCCGCAGGCCCACAGGCCCTCGACGCTGCTACGGCCGGCTTCGTCCACGGCGATACCGCCCATGTGGTAGTGGACAGCGGGGCGCACGGGGATCGGCTGCAACGCGGGATCTATCCTGGCGGTGCGGCAGCGTGCCGTGATGCCGGGAAAGTGGCTGGCAAAGTCCGCACCCAGCGACTTGCGAGCATCGAGGAAGACACGATGCCCAAGAGCGATGTGTGCAGCGACGTCGCGCGAGACGACGTCGCGCGGTTCGAGTTCGGCGCGACCTTGGCCCACCATGAACCGCACGCCTGTCTCGTCGATCAGGACGGCGCCTTCACCGCGGACGGCTTCGCTGACCAGCGGCATGGGATCGAGCCCGACATCGAGCGCGGTTGGGTGGAACTGCACGAACTCCATGTCGGCGAGTACGGCGCCGGCACGGGCGGCGAGCGCGATACCCTGGCCGATGGCGCCCAGAGGGTTGGTCGTGTGGGCGAAAAGACCGCCCAGTCCACCGGTGGCCAGCACCACATGTCGGCTCGGCAGTATACAGGCGTGCCGTTGTCCTGCCGCCAGCACCCCGGCGATGCCTCGGTTGTCGACCAGCAGACGGCGAGCTTCGAGCCCTTCGATCACCGTGATCGAAGGCGTGGCACGCACCACGGCGACCAGGGCATGCATGATGGCGGCGCCCGTGCCGTCTCCCGCAGCATGGACGATTCGGCGGCGGGCATGTGCCGCTTCGAGGCCGAGCGCGAACCGACCGTTGGCGTCGCGATCGAAGACGACGCCAAGACGTTC
>CALROF020000291.1:0-6555 GCA_943369775.1 Reyranella massiliensis 521 | reverse complement strand
TCGTGACGGCGCGATCAACCGCGTCCTCGAAATTTGCCTGACGCTTGAGCCAGAATGCCTCGCCCCCGCCCAGGCGCTTCGACAAGGACCGGGCGATGGTCGCGTCAATTGCCAGGGAGCCGTCGCAGATCGCGCGTACGGTGTTCATTCCGCCGTCGAAGTCGGCGGACAACTCCTGGGCGGTAACGCCACGACGGTGCATGACGGCGCGGACGGAGTCGCCGGGCTTGGAGAACCAGTCGGTTGCTGCCTGCTCACCCATCATTGTCCGTTCCAATCTGAACCAATTTCAGATACCGCACCGTTTGCCACTTCACGGTGCCGTCGTCTTCTTTTTCGAACTTCGTTCCCACAGGAATCAATATCGCGAACGAGTCTGACCCAAATGCGAGCATGAGACTACAATCTTCCTGAACCGCTACTTCTTCGCCAAAAAATTTGATCCAGTCGGCGGCATTCTCCATGGCTTCCGCGTCTGCCAGCGCTGTAAACAAGGCGCGCGCGTTGAGGGCGCCATATACCGATTCCGCCACGGCGTACTCGCAGCAACGCTTTTTCAGTTCCGTCGTGTCGAAGGAGATGTTCAGCATCTGGAGCGGGCACGTCGCATTGTCGGAGCCATCGGGAGTCGTCAGATCAGTTGCGTTGGGGCAGGGGCGAATTATCCGGCCGGGCTGCCCGCTTGGTCCTAATGATCTCGAGCCGATCCCAATTGCGCGACAGTTCGGTCTCGCCGGCCTCGGTCATATCGAAACCGGAGGCCGAGCAGAGGCCCGCCAGCGTCACCATGACGCCGCCCGCCTCAAGCTGCGGCTGCCCCGGGGGGCGGGAAAAGACGTAATCGACCAAGGCGATCGCGTCCGCGCGCGATCCGCCACTTGCCTGCGCCAGCTCTAGCGCTTCCTCGAGAAAGCGATGCAACCGCTCTTGCACGTCGGAAGTCGCTTCGGCCGGGAAACAGGCCGTCATCCAATCCTTCACCCGATCCTGGAAATCCATTCCTGCCTCCATTGAGTCAATGGTTAGGCACAGATCCCTTGGCACGAAAGATTTCGTGCGTGCGGACGGAAGCCAAGTACGGCCTAATCCACAGAAATAAGGAATCACTGCGTTGATCGCGTGGATGCAACGCTTCGTGCGCGAGCGGCCTGTAAGCCAAAGCAGCCTTTCTCCTTCCCAGCCCAGTCCTGTCTTTGATCAGACGGTCCGGCGATGTCCGCTTTTAGGGATACACGTAGGGTCGTCCAACGACCGGAATGGGGGCGGAGGCTGTGTGAAAACCCCTGATTATGCTATGTTTAGGCACTTCTTCGGAGGTGCCAGATGGGACGTTTTGTCGAGGCTGCCGACCGTCATCAGGCGAGCTTTCTGCCCGCTTGTTTGGAGGACTATGTCGATCCCGACAATCCGGTCCGCATCATCGATGCCTTTGTCGATGAACTCGATCTTGCCGAGCTCGGTTTTTCCCGCGTGCAGCCGGCATCGACCGGCAGGCCCGGCTACGCGCCGGGCACGATGCTCAAGCTTTATGTCTATGGATACCTGCATCAGCTGACCTCGAGCCGGAAGCTGGAGCGCGAGGCCGGCCGCAACATCGAACTGATGTGGCTGACCGGCAAGTTGGCACCCGACTTCAAGACGATCGCGGACTTCCGCCATGACAATTCCAGCGCGATCCAGATCGCGTGCCAGCGCTTCGTCGCCATCTGTCGTGCACTGGGTCTTGTCGGTGGCGGCATGGTCGCAATCGACGGGTCACGCTTGCGCGCGGTGAACACGCACGAGAAGAACTACACCAAGGGGAAGCTTGCGCGGCGCAAGGCCCATGTCGAGGAGAGCATCGCGCGCTATCTCGCCGAGCTTGAGGAGACCGACAGAGCGGAGACCGGCCCGGCGACGCCGCGCATCGCGCACCTGACCGAGCGACTGGCGTCGCTGCGCGGGCGCCTTGGCGAATTCGAGGCGATCGGCCGGCAGCTGGAAGCCTCCCCCGATGAGCAGATATCGCTGACCGATCCGGATGCCCGCGCCATGGCAACCGGCAGCGATCATCGCGGCGTGGTCGGCTACAATGTTCAGGCGGCCGTCGATACCCGGCACCACATCGTCGTCGCCAATGCGGTGACCAACCGCGGTCATGACCGCTCGCATCTGCTGGAGATGGCCACAGCCGCCCAGGCTGAGACCGGCGCTGCCGAAATGATCGCCCTGGCAGATCGTGGATACTATGAGGGCGAGCAGATCCGCTCCTGCGCCGAAGCTGGCATCATCCCGATGGTGCCCAAGCCAAATACCTCACCGGCTCAGGCGCGTGGTTTCTGGAGCAAGGCCATGTTCGTACATGAGCCTGAGACCGACACCTATCGCTGCCCCGCCGGTCAACAGCTGCAGAAACGCTTTGCCCGGGTGGAGGGCGGCAAGCTAATCAGCGTCTACTTCAACCAGAAGGCTTGCAGCGCCTGCCCGTCGCGCCCCCTGTGCACGGCCGGCAAAGAGAAGCGTATCCGACGATGGGAGCACGAAGCGGTGCTCGCTGCCATGGAGCGCAGGCTTCAAGCGATGCCCGAAGCCATGGCGGTCCGCCGCTGCACGGTCGAGCACGTCTTCGGCACCATAAAAGGATGGATGGGCGCCACCCACTTCCGAACGCGCGGCCTCAAGAACGTCTCCACTGAAGCCAGCTTGGCGATCCTGGCCTACAACATCAAGCGCGTCATCGCCGTCGCCGGCGTTGCATCGACCCTCAAAGCGATAACCGGGTGAACGGAGCTAATGCGCGCCGTGGCAACAACCCGAGCGACGAGCCATACTGAGTTCTCACACAGCCTCGGGGCGCAAAGCGGACGTTCGCAACGGCCTGTCGGGAACGTCGCCGTGGGTCAATAGCACTATTTGCGCAATAGCACCTGCGGCATCGTTTCCGGCAGGCCAATGGTCTCAAGTTGAGACTTTCAATTATCCCTCAGAAGGGCTTCCAACCGGTTCGCATCAGGCTGGAGCCTCCTTCACGACGGCAAGCCTCATCATAGCCGCGAGCCGTCGTGTCTCGTCCGCCATTGCGCTCACGAGGCAGCAGCAGGAGCGAGTCAGAGGAAAGCCTGGTCCCAACCGCCTTCAGGGCATATTGGGTCATGTGATCAGGGGTTACGAACACGCGCCCGACCCACATACGCCGCACGCGCGTATCCCTAATCAGCGAAGTGAGGTTTTCAGTCGCCCAGAGATGGAATTCCTCCTGGAAGCGAGACTCAGGCGGCTGCAGAAATATTGCATGGCAATGCAGGCCGTCATTCAGAGTGACATCCTTGATGTCGATTTTGGTGTGTTTTGGAACGGGCAGATCCGGCGCCACAAGCATCAAGGGCAGCTTGTCGCGCTCCTGAGGGGTATTTGGCCTACGGGCAAAACGCGTGATGATCCGGGAGTATACCCGCGCGATATCGGCATGCATCTGATCGATTATTTTCGCACGGTGCGAAAAGCCGAGGGGGTGAAACATGAAGCTCATGAAGAAGGGCTGATACCCTTGAGCAACCTTATCCGATACCCACTCCCCATAGGCGAACTGAAGCTCCCTGGCAGGCGTATAATGTACTCCTTGATGTCCGAGATTAGAAGACATGATATATACCTCATATAAGCAGATAATTGATACATTTCATAATTGACAGATATCTCATCATCGAATGTCTGTGTTTGTGAGATAGACAATTGATGATGTTGATAAGTGTCAGTTGTGCTGATTCTCATGTCTAAATAGGCATGCGCTTCATAGCCATTTAGACATGACTATTCATACGCAGTGCGATTTTGCACCACATTGAATAGGCGTGAGGTCGTTGCGATTGCGTTCGGGATTGCCACGGCGCCCGCTGGCGACATGACTAATTAACAGTATTACGAAAACGACCTAATTTGGCGCTAATCTGCTCAAACACGAACGATGGGAGGCCTCGCATCGCTGCGAGGCCTCTTTGCTTCAACGATTTTTATTGATATTTTTGTTCTTATTTTTGTTTTTCTTTTTTTCGTCTGACTTCTTCTTTTCCAGTTCCTTTAGTTGATTCCAGTCCGCTGTAAATGTGACTATATTCTCGATTTCGAATCCAGGCTCGCCATCGATGAGCGTGATAAACGCCATCATATCATCTCCGACCTTCAGTTGGTCGACCTCATTAAATTGAGCTCGGCTCATAGCCACCCTAATCGACGAATCATTGGATACAGACATATATTCGCCGTCATCGATATCGACATCATCCTCATCAATATCTCCATCTATATCATCCTCCTCCTCGTCTGCATGTAGTTTATTGACGGCTGTCGGGCGGGGGTAATTGCTTGTTTCAGCGTCTTCTTCCCAATCATCTTCCCTCGAATGAGGCCCGCGGCCATTCGCATTGTTTAGTTTTTCGGCCTCCTCGTCCTCTCGTGCGGGATCGACCTTGATCCTCGCCTTTGTTTTCCGCGGATCTTGTTCGGCCGCGAGCTGGCACACCTTCTTAAGGCCGCCACGAGCCTTTATCTCCGCAGCGACGTTTTCGGGGTCCACGTCCTCCTTGTTAACAAGGAATCCAACGGCACGAGCGTCTCGGCTAATTCTTTTCTCACCCGCCTTTGATTTTGTTTCATCCATGAATAGGAAGACATTGAAGAGATGGTCATCTCGCCAGTTTTGCGTATCCCAGTAGGGATGCGATTTGAAATCCTGAAATTGCTCTTCGTCTTTCTCGAGAAGGGCGCCGATCTGAGCGCCTCTCCCTAGAGTTTCATACCTCTTATCTCGGTATGACTGCTCATTATTTCGATGTATCTTACCGAGTTCTGCAAGTTGTGCGACCAAGCTATTTGGCCGCCGAGGCGAGTTCTGCAAAGGTTGCTTATCAAGAGAGGCCTCAAGCTTCCGTTGCGCCCTTACAATGTCCCCCATTGGAATGCGCTTCTTGGCACGGTGGGGCTTCGGTTTTTTCATACTCGTTCTCCTATGAATTCAGTCAAAGCGGTGCCGTTTCTCCCGGCGCTGCCGTCGGGAGATCGTTCGTTGCGAATTTTGGGGAAAGGTGGGGTTGAAAGACCCCCGGTACGGGCTAGCTGTTGCTATCGTTTTTGCTGGAGAGATCGTCGTGCTTCTTCACGAGCGCGACAATGTCGGACTCACGCCACACCGTAATGCGCGCTCCGATCTTGAGGGGCTGCGGGAAGCGGCCAGATTTGATACCGCGCCACCAGGTGGATGCCGAGACCGGGATCGGCCCATCGGGCGCGATGATCTGATTCTGCCGCAGCAGCCGCTCGCACGGTCGTCCTAAACCTTCGCTCATTGAACTCTCCAATAGTATTGAGAAAACGATGGGGCTTGCTGCAGCATCCAGACTCGCCGAGGCGGTCCCCTGATGCGCTGTTCGGGAATGAGATCCGGGGGTGCTCGGGGACACGGCATGAAGAGCCTCTCGGTCTTGCGGGCATGCGGCCTCGATCTCGCAAATGACGAGTTGGAGCCGCGATGGTTGCGGGAAGGATGGGGAATGGACGTGCGGGGTCGATGCGCGGCACCGCAAAGGCGTCGCGCAGGCAGCCGTAAGGGTTCGCGCGCAACGTGATGCAGCGTGCGAGCCTAGATGTCAGGAATGGGGGACTGCGGAGCCTTTGGCGCCGCGGGTCACGACATGGCGGTCAGGCTGGCCGTCATGTCAGGAAAGGGCTGTGGCTCAGCCCCTGATCAGGATTTCGATATTCTCGATGGGAACGCCCAGAGACTTGGACAACTCCTCCTTGGCCTTCGCGATCGTGAGGGCGCCGCCTTCGACAGGGTCGCTCTCTCCAGGGTCTTGATCGCCTTCCGCGGTGTACTTATCGACCTTTTTGAGCTCGACAGCCTTTCCGGTCATAGCCCGGCCGAGGCTGATGCAACTGAATTCCCATTCGAACCGCGAGATAGAGCCTCGGCGGCCGACGATGTAACGGCCGCAACCCGCATCCTCGAGCTGTTTTGCCAAGGCGATTGCTGCTGTCCGGTCGGCTCCGATGATCTTGGCGATCCGCGTGATGCTGGTATAGGAAGCATCGCGCTCCCGCTGAGCTGTGCTGTCCAACAGGAGGCGCGCGTACGCGATGGTGCTGTAGATCGCGTAGGTGCGTTTCACCACGTCATCGTGCACGTCGCTCGTCATGCCCTGCGGGCTCCAATGGGGGGCGCCGCGGCGGCGCCGTTAACGGGGGGCACCGGTGCGGCGCCGTCGACACAAAGAGCCATAAACCCACGCCATAAGCAAGATATAAAAGAAATTAAAAGCAATCTAGGAGTCGGCAGGCTTTAGAAATCCATATGGGATAAGGGTTTCGGCGTCAAAAAAATTTCTAAATTAGGCTTATAACAACCTAAGGGGGATCATCGCTCGTCGCGCTTCCCTCAAGCTGCATCTCTGCCCGTCGACCCTTTGCGCACAACGGCCTTGGTGGCCCGAAACTCATCCAGCATGTCCGCCCAGGCCTGCATGAGCACCACCCGCTCCGGCCAGTAGGTGGCCCGGTTATAGGCGCGGCGGATTTCATTCT
>CALROF020000290.1:0-6569 GCA_943369775.1 Reyranella massiliensis 521 | reverse complement strand
GGCCGGCCGAACGTCCGGCCGCTGTCGTTCGGTGGCGGTATCCATTTCTGCCTGGGCGCCCAGCTTGCGCGGCTCGAAGCGGAGCTGGTCTTCGCCGCGTTGATCGAGCGCATGCCGACCCTCGAACTGCCCGAGAAGGACACACCTGCCTGGCGGCGTAGCTTCACCTTGCGTGGGCTCAGCAAACTGCCGGCGGTGTGGCACTAGGCATGGCGGCGCGCTGGCGGGGCGAGGGCGGCCAACATCAAGGCGCCCGCCCTTATCAAGAAGATAGTTGGCGTCTGGTGACGCTGGGTGACGGCTCGCTGCTGGCGGTCGTGGCTGACGGCATGGGCGGCCATGCGGGCGGTGCGGTGGCAAGCAAGCTCGCTGCCGACGCATTCGTCAGCGCCATGGAGCAGGGCGGTGGCCTGGCCGATGGGCTGAAGGACGCGAATGCAGCCGTGGGCAGGGGAACGGTCGGCAAGCCACAGCTTGCGGGCATGGGAGCAACCCTGGTGGCGGCGCACCTGCGTGGCGACGAGGTACGCTGGATCAGCGTCGGCGATTCGCCGTTTTTCCTCATCGAGGCGGGGCGGATCGAGCAGTTGAACGCCGACCACTCCATGGCGCCGCAGATCGACGCGATGGTGGCGCGCGGTCTGCTCACGGAAGAGGAAGCCGAGCATCATCCCGGCCGCCATACGCTGCGCGAGGCGGTGATGGGCGACCCGCTGACCTTGATCGACAACGGCAGCCGCCGGCTCGGTCCCGACGCCCGCCTGCTGGTCTGCAGCGATGGCGTACAGAGCCTCAAGATGGAACAGATTCTGGGGCAGATCGGCCGCCCGGTCGGTGGCATCATCGAAGCCGTGCTGGCGACCGCCAAGGAATACCAGGACAACGTGACGGTCGTGAAATTGGAGCGGGCGCGATGAGTAAGGGATCTGTCGTCATCGAGGTCACCCGCGGGCCGGTCGTCGAGAGCCGGCACGAAGGCATTGCGGCCGTCGTAAAGGCGGACGGTACGGTCGTGGAGTCCTGGGGCGATATCGATGCGGCGATCCTGCCACGCTCGGCGAACAAGCCCATCCAGGCCATGGCTTTCGTCGAAAGCGGCGCTGTGGAGCGCTTCGGCCTCGGCAACGAGCATATCGCGCTCTCCTGCGCTTCCCATAGCGGTGAGCCGCGCCACGTCGAGACGGTGCGGGCCTGGCTGAAGAAGGTGGGCCTGAGCGAAGCCGACCTCGAATGCGGCACGCATGCGCCGCGCTTGCAGACGAGCATCGAGGCGCTGGCACGCGAGGGTGTACTGCCGACTGCCGCCTTCAACAACTGCTCGGGCAAGCACAGTGGCTTCCTGACGACCGCCGTGACCTACGGCGAACCAACGAAGGGCTACATCAAATACGACCATCCAGTGCAGCAGCGCCTGCGCGAGGTGATGAGCGACCTTTGCGGTCTCGATGCCAACGCGTTTCCGCACGGCACCGACGGCTGTGGCATTCCCACCCTGGCGACGCCACTCAAGCGGCTTGCCCAGGCGATGGCGACCATGGCCGATCCGTCCCGGCTTTCGAGCAAGCGTGCCGACGCGGCGCAACGCATTCGCGCGGCGATGAACGCCGAGCCGTTCATGGTTGCGGGCAGCGGTCGCTTCTGTACTCGCATCAACGAAGCTGCACCCGGCATCATCCAGGTGAAGACGGGCGCCGAAGGAGTGTTCTGCGGCATGCTGCCGACACTGGGTCTCGGTGTGGCGATCAAGATGTGGGACGGTGCTGGCCGGGCCTCGGAAATCGCAATGGCGACGCTGCTCCATCACCTCGGCGTGCTGCCGTCGAACCAACGCGAGGAAGTCCTGTATCCGCCGGTGAAAAACGTCGTCGGCCTGCTGGTTGGCGAAATGAGGCCAGCGAAGAGCTGGCTTGGCTGAGTCCGGCCGGTGAGTCTGACACTCGACATTCTGGAGATCGGAGGGCGGGGCGACGGCATCGCGGAAGTCGAGGGCCGGCGCTATTTCGTGCCGTTCACTCTGCCGGCCGAGACCGTCGAAGCGGAGCCACGCGACAAGCGCGGCGACGGTATTGCCTGTGACCTGCTCGAGGTTCTGGCGCCTTCACGCCACCGCGAGACACCGCCGTGCCAGCATTTCGGCGTCTGCGGCGGCTGCGCGCTGCAGCATTGGCGGCGCGACATCTACATGGGTTGGAAAGTCGAGCTCATCACGCGGGCACTGAGCCAGCATGGTGTTCGGGCACCAGTGTTCGAACGGCCGCTTGCCTGCGAACCGAGCGAGCGGCGGCGCGCCGATATCGTGCTGCGTCGACAAGGACGGCGCGTGCTGGCCGGTTTTCACGAGCGAGCCAGTCAGAGGATCGTCGATATCGGCACCTGCGTCGTGGCACGGCCGGCCATCAGCGCTGTTCTGGAATCGTTGCGCACCGGCATGCCGAACATCTTACCGGATGGTGCCGCGGCCGATGCGATCGTGAACGAAACCGACAGTGGCCTTGATGTCCTGATCCGGCCGCACAAGAAGCTCGCTCTCAAGCTTGAGATGCGTGAGGCACTGGTTGCTCTTGCGGAGCGCGCTGGCCTCGCAAGATTAGGCTGGGGGGATCGTGCGACAGCCGAGCCGGTGGCAGCGCGCCGAACGCCGGTCTTGATTCTGGGTGATACGACAGTCGAACCACCGCCCGGCGCCTTCCTGCAGGCAACTAAGCGGGCCGAGCTTACGATGCGCGCCGCGGTCAATGCCTGGATCGGTGATGTCGGGCATATGGCGGATCTGTTTGCCGGCATCGGTGCCCTCTCGCTTGGCCGGCCGGGCAAGCTCTCCCTGTTCGAAAGCGACAAGCCTGCGGTCGCGGCTGTCGACGCGGCGGCGCGCAAGCTCGGCGGCAATCGCGTCGTGGCCGAGCGCCGCGATCTCTTCCGCAATCCGCTGACGGCGGCTGAACTCGACAAGTTCGACGCCCTCGTTCTCGATCCGCCACGTGCGGGAGCGGCGTCGCAATGCGCCGAGATTGCGCGGTCCAAGGTGAAGAAGATCGTCTACGGATCCTGCGATCCCGGCAGCTTTGCCCGTGATGTCCGCGCCTTGCAGGACGGTGGATACCGACTGGAGAAACTCATGCCTATCGACCAGTTCCTCTGGTCGGCGCATGTTGAGCTTGTAGCCCTGCTGACCAAATGAATTCAGGAGACGACCGATGATGTTCGACCTTTCCGGCAAGGTGGCCGTTGTGACCGGTGGCAGCCGCGGCATTGGCCGCTCGATCTGCGAGCAGATGGCGGCGCACGGCGCCAAGGTCGTGGTTTCCAGTCGCAAGCTGCCGGCCTGCGAGGAAGTCGTGAAGGGCATCAAGGAAAAGGGCGGCGAGGCGACCGCAGTGGCCGCCAGCATCTCCGACAAGGCGCAGCTTGAGAATCTGGTCGCTGCCGCCCGCAAGGCCTACGGCAAGATCGACATCATGGTCTGCAATGCCGCGTCCAATCCCTACTTCGGCCCACTCACCGGTCTGAAGGAGGACGTGTTCCAGAAGATCATGCAGAACAACGTGATGTCGAACCTCTGGCTGATGAACATGGTCGGCCCGGAGATGGCGGAGCGGAAGGATGGCGCGTTCATCATCGTATCGTCGATCGGCGCGCTGGTCGGGTCGGCGCATATCGCGGCCTACAACATGAGCAAGGCCGCCGACCTGTCGCTGGTGAAGTCGCTGGCCATGGAGTGGGGCAAGCACAACATCCGGGTCAATGCGATCGCTCCCGGCCTGATCCAGACCGACTTCGCCAAGGCGCTGTGGGACAATCCGCAGATCCGCGCCGCGCAGGAGAACAAGGCCGCCCTGAAGCGCATCGGCCAGCCCGACGATATCGGCGGTGTCGCTGTGTTCCTGGCCTCCAAAGCCGGCAACTTCGTCTGCGGCCAGTGCATCATCGCCGACGGTGGCGTGATCGGCGCTGGCGCCGAGTAGGACTACTTGCCGAGCCGGGCCAGCACGGTCCGGCCGCGTGGCGACAGGCGGTAGCCGACCTCCAGGCTTTCCGTCAGGCCCAGCGCCTTCAGCTTGCGGACGTTGAGCTTGAAGGGGGCGGTCTCCTGCCTGAGTTCGGCCGCCAGCTCGGCCGCACGCCGCTCGGGGTGGCGTGCGATCAGGGTGAGCGTGTGCTTCACCCAGGGCGTGGTGCCGTCCAATCGTTTGAGGCGTTCGAGCAGCGCATCGAATTCGTCGCTGCCGATCCGTGACTTGCTCCGAAGGCCTATCCGCGGGTCGGCGCCGACATGCCGGACCTTGATCCGGTAGACATCGCCTTCGTCACGTTTGGAGAGTTCGGCCTTCAGCTCGGCGAGCGAGGAATAGCCGGCGCGCTTTGCATTCACGGCAGTGATCGCCGCCACTGGAACAATCTCGATCCCGTCGATCGCCAAAACACCGACCGCCGTTTTCAAAGTGCCACCCGCTTTCACTGTCGGTTTGCGCCAGCGCCGGAAGACGAGCGAGATCGAACCGTCCGCGATCCCGTCGAGAAAGCGGCGCTTCAGCAGCACGACGAAAAACCGGCCCTCAGGCCGCGACGTCGAGCTCGCACCAGACGGGTACGTGGTCCGATGGCTCGGTCTTGCCGCGCTCGGCCTTGTCGATGCCGACGGCGGTCAGCCGGTCGGCCGCCTGCGGTGAAAGCAGCAGATGGTCGATCCGGAGGCCATTGTCCTTCTGCCAGGCGCCCGCCTGATAATCCCAGAAGGTGTAGTGCGCATCCTCGGGGTGGAAGGCGCGGACGGCATCGGTCAGGCCGAGATTGAGCAGCTTGCGCAGGGCAGCACGCGACTCCGGCTGGCAGAGAGCGTCGCCGGCGAAGGCAACGGGATTGAAGACGTCAACCTCGGTCGGGCAGACATTGTAGTCGCCGCCCAGCACGAACATCTCCTCGCGTGCCAGTAGCTCGCGGGCGTGGCCGAACAGGCGTTCCATCCAGGCGAGCTTGTAGGTGAATTTCTCGGTACCGATCGGGTTGCCGTTGGGCAGGTAGATACCGCCTACGGTGAGCGGTCCGCGCGGCGTGTGGATGCGCCCCTCGATATAACGCGCCGGCTCGTCGTCGACGTGGCCGGGCAGGGCGCGAGCGGTGACATCGAACGGATGCAAGGAGAGGAGGGCGACACCGTTGAAGCCCTTCTGGCCGACGACTGCAACCTTGTAGCCAGCCGCTTCGACTTCAAGGACGGGGAACTGCGGTTCCTGCGCCTTGATTTCCTGCAGCATCACGACATCCGGCTTGGCGTGTTGCAGCCACGAAACCAGATTTCCAGTCCGCTTGCGGACGGAATTGACGTTCCAGGTCGCGATCTTCATCGCGGCAGGATCACATACTGAAGGAGTTGCCGCAGCCGCAGGACGAGGTGGCGTTCGGGTTCTTCACCTGGAACGACGCACCGACCATTTCCTCGACGTAGTCGAGCTCGCTGCCCTGGAGCAGTTCCAGCGAAGTGCTATCGACCAACACCGCAGCGCCGTCGCGCTCGATGACGAGATCGTCGTCGTTGCGCTGTTCCTCGAACGAGAAGTTGTACTGGAAGCCCGAGCAGCCGCCGCCCAGCACCGCCACCCGCATCATCACGGGCTTGGCCTCCTTGGAGGCCAGGAAGGCGATCCGCTTGGCCGCGTTCGGAGTCACGGAGAAAGAGGTATCGGTCATGCCTACAACATGTGGTTGGCGGGCCGGTTCGTCAATGCTGCGCATTGGAAGTTGGTACATATCCATAGAGGTCATAGGGGAAAGGCCTAAATGGTCACGACGAAACGGCCTTTGCCCGTTCCCGGGCTCGCACGCGTTCCCGGTACAGGATGTAGAGGCCGGAGCCGATGACCAGGGGAAGGCCATACCAGACCGTCCAGGATGGCTCTTCCTTGAACCAGAGGTAGCCGAAGGCGACGGCGAGCACGATCGAGGTGTAGTCGAAGGGGGCTAGCACGGCGGCCGGCGCCAGCCGCCAGGCACGGGTGATGAGGATCTGCGCGAACCCGCCCAGCAGACCCAGGGTGATCAGCCAGACCCAGTCCAGCAGCGGCGGCCACTTCCATTCGGGGATGGCGCCGACCAGGGACACCAGGCTGGCGCAGAACGCGAACCAGAAGAGGGTGACGACATCCTTGTCGTGCCGGCTGAGCAGGCGGACCATCACGGTCGAGAGCGCGTAGCAGAAGGTTGCCGCCAGCACGATCAGCGAGATGGCGTGGAACTGGATGCCCCAGGGGTCGAGCATAATAATGACGCCGACAAAGCCCACGGCGACTGCCGTCCAGCGCCGCCAGCCGACCGGCTCGCCCAATATCGGCACGGAGAGCGCAACCATGAAGAGGGGCGAGGCGAAGGAGATGGCGTAGGCGTCGACCAACGGCATGCGCGGGAAGACATAGAAGAAACCGAACATGCTGCAGATGCCGATGCAGACGCGAATCGCTTGCAGGCCTGGCCGCGTGCTCCGGACGGCACGCAAGCCGCCCGCATGCCAGATCATCACGGCCACGGGGACCAGGGCGATGCCGCTGCGGAACAGCATCATCTGGAACGATCCGTAG
>CALROF020000289.1:0-6582 GCA_943369775.1 Reyranella massiliensis 521 | reverse complement strand
GATGGTCGAGGTGCGTGACGACCAGCCCGCCGCCCTGCGGAGGCGCGCCGGTGCCGTGTACGACCAGATTGTCGGCGCCCATCTCGTGGCGAACGCCGTTCGCGGCGAGGCCCGCCGCCACACTGGAGAGCCGGTCGCTTTCCTTGGCGCGCAGCTCGGCGAGACCCAGCATGCGGGTCGTGCCCTTGGCGCAGGACGCCGCGACAGCCAGGATCGGATACTCGTCGATCATCGACGGCGCCCGCTCCGGCGGCACCTCGACGCCCTTCAGCTCGCCGCCGCGCACGCGCAGGTCGGCCACCGGTTCACCCCCGATCTCGCGCTGGTTCTGGAACTCGATGTCGGCCCCCATGTCCCTCAAGGTCTCATAGAGACCGGCCCGCAGCGGGTTCAGCCCGACATTTTCGACCGTCACGTCGCTGCCCGGCCGGATCGCCGCCGCCACGACGGCAAAGGCCGCCGACGACGGATCGCCCGGCACGACGATGTCGCGCGCCTTGAGCTCCGGCCAGCCCACGACGGTGATGCGCTTGCCGCCCCTCTCGGCCGGCACCACGCGGACTTCGGCCCCGAAGTGGCGCAGCATGCGCTCGGTATGGTCTCGCGTCGCCTCGGGCTCGATCACGGTGGTTTCGCCTGCGGTGTTGAGGCCCGCCAGCAATATGGCGCTCTTCACCTGTGCCGACGCGACCGGCAGGCGGTATTCAATGGGCACCATCTCGTCGGTGCCGATCACGGCCAGCGGCATGCGGCCCCCCTCGCGGGCCTCGAAGCGCGCGCCCATGAGGGACAGAGGCTCGATGACACGTTGCATCGGCCGGCGCCGGAGCGAGCCGTCGCCGGTCATGAAACTGGTGAAGCGATGGCTCGCCAGGATGCCCGAGAGCAAGCGCGCCGACGTGCCGGAATTGCCGAGGTCGAGAACATTGTCGGGTTCGCGGCCGCCCCCGACACCAAATCCACGGACCCGCCAGGCGCCGGCACCTTCATGCTCGACCTGTGCGCCCATCGCCCGCAAGGCGGCGGCCGTGGCCAGCACATCTTCACCTTCGAGCAGGCCGGTGATCTTGGTTTCGCCCAGCGCGAGCGCGCCGAACATCAAGGAACGATGCGAAACCGACTTGTCGCCAGGCGCCCGGACGCGGCCCTGCAGCCGCGAGACGGGGTGGGCGATCAGCTTGGCGGGAGAAGCATGGGCGGACAGGGCGAACTCCCGGGCGACATGAAGATTAGGGGTAGATGGCAAAATGCGGCGCGGCGCCCTCGTAGCATGGAGGAATTTGGTTTTGACAGGGTGAAAGACGCATGACATACGCCCTCCCTCGCGGTCATTCGGCCGAATCCGAGCGCATTTCAGGAGATTTCGCGTGGTCAAAGCGAGCTGGGGCACGAAACGCACCTGCCAGAGCTGTGCAGCGCGCTTCTACGACCTGAACAAGAGTCCGATCAAATGTCCGAAGTGCGGACGTGAGCATGATCGCGAAGACTTCGTGAAGGTCCGCCGTGGCCGTGGCTCTGCCGCCGCGACCGCAGCCGCCGCTGCCGCCAGCGCCGCCGCCGCTGCAGCCGCTGCCAAGGCGGCCGCAAAAAAGAAGAGCGACGATCTGGACGGTGACGATTTGCCCGATGTCGACGGCGACGAGGCATTGGAGGCGGACGATCTGGACGACGAGACCGACGACATCGAAGTCGAGGTCGAAGTCGAGGACGACAAGGGCGAAGGCGACCGCTAACAAACGGTCGCTGGAGGCTGTTGCCAGCCAGCGAGGCAGCAATTATACCTCGCGCCCGCCAGCACGATTTTCGGGGCCATAGCTCAGCTGGGAGAGCGCTACAATGGCATTGTAGAGGTCGACGGTTCGATCCCGTCTGGCTCCACCAATTAAATCAAGGGGTTAGCTGGAAACGGCTAACCCCTTTGGTTTGTCGGGGACACACCGGGGACACGCGAAGTGTCGTTTTAGGGATGATCGGTAGAAGCATGCCGCCAATGCTAGTTTGAGCGCGGCTCGGCCCCGAGTGCAGCCGGCGGACTGGCAGCAGGCACGTGTTGCTAATCGTGTTTTGACGGTTATCCCCGTAGTGGTGAATTATCCACCTCAGGCATTTGTTGCCCGCGTTGGGCCAATCGCAAGGATGTCATCCATGCGATGGGGGTGTAGATGCGTACAAAGAAGTTGCTAAAGGTCGGATTAGCCTTGGTTAAGGATGGTCGCTTGCTAGTGGTCCGAAAAAAAGGGACGACCACGTTCATATTGCCTGGAGGGAAGCCTGAAGAGGGCGAGCGAGACATCGACGCGCTCCGGCGGGAACTTCTTGAGGAACTTGGATGTGAACTCCTCAGCGCTCGTTTCGAAGGTAGCTTTACGGATACCGCAGCAGACCTAGAATCTACTCAGGTAACTGTCCTACTTTATGCTGGCGAAATACACGGTCGTCCGTATCCCGCTGCCGAAATCGAGGAACTCGCTTGGGTGAGCTTGGGATCGACACCGCCGTCTCTGCCTCTTGCTCCCAGCATAGCAAGGCAGATTTTACCCCATCTAAGAGCACGAAGAACCTTACCTCATGCCGGTTTGCCAGCCTGAGCGAACGGCAGTTCAGTTAACGCCGCCAGAAAGTCCGACAGCTCACCTTCATTAGACAGGATATGATCGGCCTTCTCGACAACGCTGGTCATCCCCATTTTTTTCTCAAGAGCATCTCGAGCCATCAATTCAACTGTAGTCAGAGGCCGCTCAGGCCGAGTCTGAAGCCGCCTCATTCGGACGTCGAAGCTCGCTTGCAATCCAATGACTATGAGCTCGCATCCAAATGCAGCTCGATAACAGTCGGCTTCCTCACGCACGTAGATTGCATCGACCAGAATCGTTTCATTGGAAGGAAGCTTGCCGTTCAGGTCGCGGACCAGTGACTTTGCGAACACGTCTGGCCCGAGCCGGCTGCGCATATCTTGGCGCACCACCCTCTCATTCTGGGCATTTAACTCCAAGCCTCGCCGAATGACCTCTTGGCGAAGATATTGGCCAACGTAAATTTGTCGCCCAACGCTTTTGGATTCTAAAAAATTGATAGCCGTCGTCTTACCCACGCCCGCGAAGCCAGCAACGGCGATAAGCATCGGTGCTTAGATCGCCTTCTCAGGCACAATGCTTAGAATGCAATAGTCATCGTGCAGGGCGCTGCTCGAAAGAGCGCAGGGCTGATCAGCGGATGTTATGTATGTAATCTTAACCACCTGCTCTCGACCAGTATATTGCTCCGTTTCCGGGTCAAACTCCCGAAGACGCACCAAATCACCGACAGAGAAATTTCGGTCATCGGCACGCCGCAGATCATGGCGCTTCCGGCCTTCCAAGATTGCAGTGAAGAACTTGGGCCAGCACTTCAGGTCGTGAACCATGCGTGAGCCTCCAAGACTGATTTGTTGACGGCCATCGACCATCTTTGAGAGATCAATTGCGCTCATGATTAAGCAGACGCCCCCACATTCTGCATCAAGGGTGTCAGGTCCGAGAAATCTAAGTTGAACTGAAAGGCGCCAGCCGTGCGCGGCGGCTCGACTTTCGCCACTTCGAGTGCGTGAGAGAACTTACTAGAGAGTTTCGCCGGCGCACGTGCAGCGGTACGCTTGCTAACGGACTGGATATTGCGAACTCGGTCGAACCTCCGCGTCTCCATCTCAAACTGCCGCAGAGTCTGCGTTATCACCTCGCACACCTGTACCACCGCTTCATCCGACAACCAGAACCTCTTGCTAACGCTATCGATGTACACTACGCCCGCGACAGGGCTCGAACCAAAGAAAGCGTGCTCTGGCTGCAGGATGGGAATGGCAAGTACGAACCGAACGTCGGGCCGCATATTGCGAGCGGCCGACTTGAGTTGCAGTTGATTCATCGTATTAGACAAGCGATTGGGACTTACCGTCTTACGGGACCTGATCGGCATTTGACAAGCAAACGCCTGCCCGATCGTCGCCATCTCAGCTGGGAACGTTCTGCCAGCAGTGGATCGGCCATTCGCCGCGGCTCCCGCGTAGTCGCAGCACTGCTGGAGAAGCACCTCCTTTCGAAGCTCCAGCACCCTATGCAAAGTGACTCGATGCGGGCCTTTAGAGCAGACATTCACGGCGCCAGATACTGCGCCAGCCAATGCAGCAGCAAGAATTGCTGTTGGTCCGGGGAGGTATTCCTTCCGCCATTCTGCACGCTTCTTATCAGCAACTCGCTTCATATCTCGGGTACGGCCGGGGAAACCAAAATAGCCGCCACTCCACAGGACATCGGCCGGCTGCAGCAGTTTGGCTGGCCTAATCTTCCTGGCCAGCACCGCCGACAATATTCGCCCGTACTGAGTACGCCCCGCGGGGGAAGCAGAGCCACTTCTCGTCTTGGAAACCAGGTCATCACTTGGTTTAGGAGGGCCATGCCGTCTGATGACATGCCTGTTCTTAATGCCCAGCCGGGAACAGATTTCCTGCTCCTCTTCATTCGAAGGAGCGAAGCCTCCGCACTTGTACAAAAGATATGCCATCAACGCATTTTGGAACGACATGCGCCGGTCGCCAGGTTGTATGAGTTCTTCCAAACTTCTCACTTCGCTTTTCATTCTGAGGATGACATCGGTATCCCTGCGAAGTCGAAGACGCAGCTCATCGCAGACCGTTTTGTAACTCTTCCCACAGGTTTGAGCGATCCTCTCAAACGCATCGAATAACGAAGTAGTCAGCTTCCCCGTATCGGATTGCGTCTTGATTTCTTGCAGGCGATTCAGCAGGTCCGCCTTATCGTTAAACAACTCCTCAAGAATTCGGTCTTGGCGATACTGAGATATGCGCAGGCGCTGCAGATCAATCATTGCACCATCGCCCTGGCCAGAAACTAGATAGGTGGTGCGATTGGAGAGCAGATCGGGCTGCCCCAAGGTTTCATTGCGCCAGTAGGAGGGAGTGGCCTCTTTCTCCAATCCAAATCCAACCGCCAGCACAACGAAGTCGAAACCTTCTGAGAAGCCAACCGCGCCTGGCTCAATGGCATAACCAGTTTCGGGATCTCGTCGCTCTCCAATCCATTCCACTTGTGCTTTCTTTTTGGCCCCGGATGCGATGTGGAGATGTCGGGTGTTGCAATAGATACGGGGCGACTTCCCTCGCGGTCCGAGCTCCCTCACGATCTGCCGCCATTCGCTTAACACCTGGACAACGACATCTGACGCTCGCGCTGCGGTCCAGTTGAGTACCGGCAGCATCGCGACCGACGCGTCACTATTTAATGCGGGCCAATGGTAAATGTGAGGGTGTAACCACCGCGAATCACTACCTTGCTGCAAAGGCAACAGTGCGTCGCGCTCTTCAAATATGGTTATGTTGAGCGCTGCCCGCTTGCGTATGAGAGCTGCGGCGAGCGTCAATCCGGCGAAGCCCGCCCCAATGATTGCGATTTTCTTCTCCACTTGATCTGGACTTGGCACTGTTTCGGTTTCCACCAAACAGTGGGCCAAATTCAGAGCCCGGATTTGCTGACTTAACACTGTCACATTCTTGTCAAAGCAACCCAGGACGAATATCGCGGGGCTGCCAGCGATCCGGTATTTCTTGAGTAGAGTAGCTGCTTTATCGGATGTCATGGCAACGCGAGTGTATCACGACGGCCGGAATTCAGCACGCGTGCGGCAATTCCAACGTGCTGAGACCAAGCTTCCGTGCGTCGCCCATTTATCTTTGCGTCCCATGTCGCTCCTTTATGTTTGATGTGGAGAGCAAAGCTTACGCCAGACACGGACACTACGATCGAGCAAAAGGTAAACAGAAAGGCGAACATGCATTTCATCGGGCAGGCAGTCTTTCATCTATTGATCGGCACGACCAACGCGCGCGTGTTCATTCTCTAGTCAGCCCCAAACAGTTCACGCGTTGCCCGCACCTTGCCGCTTTCAATGTCTCGAACGTTGACCATCGGATATCCAACTGGCGTGCTAGCGCTCTCCTCCCAAGCCTGGACGATCATGTCCCGCACCGCCTGGGCGCCAGCTGCCAATCTACTCGTAGCGAAGGCTATGCCCCGTGGGTCGCCCTTCTTGAAGCCGCCCTCCTTCTCCAGCGCATACAGCGGCGTCACCTGGGCAAGACTGGCCAGCAGGAGGGCCTTTGTCCGGTCCTCAACCGAGCAGCCACACGGCTGATATGGGCCCACCTCCGCAGCCACAGCGGCGCGCTGCAAGTTGCGCTTCACGAACTCGCCCTCAAAGTAGGCGTGGATCTTGTTCGTCGTGTAGCCGTTCGGGTTCGGATAGTTGCCCCAGCCGTTGTAGTGGATCGATACATGCAGCGGCTGCGAGGCGTCGCTGCCGTAGTGGCTCCAGACACCCAGGTCGCGCAGCGTCAGCTTCTCGCGCAGTCGACGGTCGGCCTCGAACCATGCCCGCTCCTCTGGGGTCTGCGCGGTCTCAATTGCCTTGGTAAGCGCCCGCCAGTAGGCGAAGTCCTTCCGGAGCTGCTGGAGGCCATCGACGATCGAATACGGAAGATAGCCGGCTTTGTACTGGGTCTTGCCACCTGCCCGTAGGAGCGTGTCGTACTCC
>CALROF020000288.1:0-6675 GCA_943369775.1 Reyranella massiliensis 521 | reverse complement strand
GTGAAGACGTTTCGGGTCGTGTCGTCCTGAGCCTCTCCTGAGGCGGCGATCAACGCCCTCACCTCCGCCGCCGTCAGGTCCGCCGGATCGCATCCCTCGTAAGGCAGCTCGACCGGCAAGAACCGCACACCGGGCAGCGCGCGCATGAGTTTGTCGCGGGCGCGGTTGCCGGCGGCGTCGCGGTCGAACATCGGGAGGATGGTCTTCACGCCGCGCAGCCGCGCGATCTTCGCGGGGCCGAGCGACGCGGTGAGCGGGCAGACGACGTTCGGCCAGACCTCGTAGACGCGGGCGAGATCGAACACCGATTCGACCACGACCAGCGGCCGTTCGGGATCGGCCCAGGACTCGCCCAGCCAGACCTCGGGGCTGCAACGGCCGTCGAGCGTGTACATGAGATAGCGCAGGGTGACGTGATCGTGGACCGTGCGGCCGTGCAGCCCGCGCAGACGGCCGTGATGATCGCGCACGGGAAAGCAGACGCGCTGGCGCAGCGGATCGAAGCGCAGGTCGAGCGCGCGCGCGACGTCATAGGGAACGCGGCGCGCGGCGAGATAGGGATGCACCTCGCCATCTGCGAAGGCCGGCTCGAACTCGGCAAGCCAGGACTCGGGGAACACGACGTCCTCGCGCTGGCCCCACGTCCGCTCGTCCAGTGTGCGTTCGTCGAGCGACGGCGTATGCCCGGCCGCCGGACTTCCTGTTGCCAGCAATGCCAGCGCCGCCTTGAAGTCCGGACGCCGCCCGCTCGCCCTCTGCCGCTCGAGATGCCGAATCTCATAGAGAAGATCGAACGGCGTGCCGTGCCACTGGCAACTGAAGCAGGTGCAGAGCCCGCTTTCGAGCTTGAGCCCGAAACTCCCCCGCCCCGACCCGTCGCGATGCCGCCACGGCCCCAACGGACACGCCCCCGTCAGCCACCCCGCCCGCCGCGTCTCCGGCGTCGCGAGGCCCAGGCAGCGCAGGAAGGTTTTGGCCGCGTCGAGGTTCATGGTGGGCCTCCTCTTCGCACCGAGCCTGAGGCCCATCCTTCGAGACGCCACGCTTCGCGTGGCTCCTCAGGATGAGGTCAAATCAAAACCCTCACCCTGAGGAGCGCTCCGGAGGAGCGCGTCTCGAAGGGTCGGCCGCAGGCACGGTGCCCTCACACCCGCTTGTGCAGCGTGATCGCCCGCGTCTCGCTGCGGGAGATGTCGAGCACCTGCTCCTTCTGATCGCCCGTCAGATGCCGGTCGATGTCGGCGAGGTTCACCCGCGCGATGCGCAGGAACGTCTCGCTGCCGAGCAACGCCGCCAGCCGCGGCATGTCCTTGACCGCGCGCACCGTCCGCCCCTCGGCCTCGACCTCGACGAAGAAGTGCCGGCCGTTCTTCACCGAGAGATCGTCGGCCACCAGCTTGTCGCGCACGACGCCCAGCCGGTTCTCGAAGTCGCGGATCAGCCGCCGCGCGCTCTCGACATGCTCCTGCAGGAGCCCAAGCGCGTCGATTTCCTTGGCGAGAGTGTCAGTCGTCCGGGGCACCTTGATCCTCCTTGATCGTGTGCGATGTGGCGATGACCAACGCTACGCAAGGAAGCGGCGTTGGCAAATTGTTTCGACGATGGAAGTCGAAAACAGCTTCCCCTAGCCGACGTGCTTGGCCCGCATCCTCTTTAGGAAGGCCTTGTTGTCAAAGGCGCAGGCGTACCCGACTCCTCGCCGACGACGAGGGCGGATTGTAGGGCGTTGACTCGCGCCTCGTGCTTCTCGAGCAAGCGTAGACCCGCCTGCACGACGTCGCTCGCCGAACCGTAGCGTCCCGTCCGGACCTGCGCGTCGATGAACTCGACGAAGCGATCGTCCAGGGAGTTAGAGGTGATGCGACGCATGGGCGCAGCTTCTGATAGGTACACGGCTCGTACATAATCTAAGGTAGTTAACTCCCCACTCAAAGCGAACCTGTCTTCATCGTATCACGCCGCTTCTGGTTGATACGCGACAGCCGGAAGAGCCTGTTGGCAACATCGAGGGAAACACGGCCATACACCCGTTCCTGAGCCTTGTTGAATACTGACTCGTTGACCCGCCGAACGAGCAACATGGGGGCTGTGTCGATAAACTTCTGCGTCTGGGCAGGCGAACTTGATCCAATGAAGACTGTCTTCGGGGACAGCGTCATCATGACCGTAAAGTTGGGATGCTCAGGTCGCTGGTAATACCAGAGCGGACGGTCACAAGTCAGAAGCTCTTTGTGACGCGAGGGAGGCTCATGCACCGTCCATTCCATGTCCATGTATCGTTGGATGATATCCTCACGGACGATGAACTTGAGGAGCATCGAGAGGTAGAAGTTTGAGAGTTGCGCCGGCGCGTTCTTTTCCACCCACTCCGTAAGCGTGAACGGCGGCTTGTAACCGAGCTCTTGCTCTATCCTCTCGGGGTCTTCTTCGAGTTTCGTCCGAAGTGCTGCCGTGAGCTCCGTCTTCAAGTGCTGCACGATGTCCGGTGTCCGGGCGTTGGCCGCGGCGAGGAAGATCGACCAATCCATCCGTTCTGCGGCGCTAAAGATGAATGGCTCCCGGCGCATGAGCCTGGCGTGAATCGTGGCCGCCCTATCGTCGAGGACCTTAAAAAAGCCCGTCTCGACCTTGTGCCGATCCTCCGGTGCAACGTGCTCCTGGGTGTAGAGGTCCGGCTCGAAGCCGGTCCCTTTGCTGGACCTGATGTGGCTGAAAGCCACGCGATTGCCGAGCCATCGGTAGCTCGGGATGCGGCCATCTGGGTCTGCCCATTGCCTCAAATAGAACTGCGGAACGTAGTGGTGATCCACGCCGGCCTCCCTAGCTACTGCTTCTTCTTCGAGGCGGCCTTCTTCTTCGCGCTCGTTGCCCGCTCACGTTTCGTGGCTGGTTTAGTATCTCCGATTGCTTCGATGACCCTGTCATCGGTCATCTCACAGAACACATCCCTGGCCAGCGTCAGAAGGAACTGCATGACTGCGGCGACAATGCCGATGACCATCGCTTCTGGCAGGCCAACCTCGGGAGCAACCGACGCGGCAACGATCGCGCACAAGCCGGTAGCGGTTGAACCCTTGAGTGAAATCTTGCGCTTAGCGCAGATGTTCTTCCGAAGATGTTTAAAAACGACCCTAAGGACCCGATCACCAAAAGATGGAAGGTCCGGTACCCAGCCGATGTAACCGGGGCGCGTGCGCATTGCCACGATTGCGGGGGTCCGCAGTAGTTCCTGGAGGTACTCAAGGGGCGCTTCTTTGGACACCCCTGACGCCCGAAAAATCCGGTCGTACTCGACCGGATCGTCAATTCCCCCCGCTATCTCCGGCACACACACCTCCCCTTCGTTCAACCGGAGAATGTGGCGCTTGCTTAGGATGGCAGCAATACTCATCTACAAAGCATGGCAAAACCCGCCCGCTTCTGGGCCTGTTCGGCCTGGGGAGAGACCGCCGCAAATGAGCCGATGGTGGTGCTCAAGCAACAGATGACGCATGTTCCCCGGAGACCGTATGCTCAAGACTTCACGCCAAAGCAGATTTTAGATGCGCGGATGACCGGACCGAATGAAGCCTGAGGTTCGAGAGAAGCTAAAGCTGCTGAAGCAGACTGACCGGGACACGAAGACGTGTGTCTTTTGTGACGCGAGCCCGACGACAGAAGAGCACGTGTTCTCGGCTTGGACCCACAAGTACATGCTGCCCCGGCAGCCCGGTCGGGCACAGTCCCGTGTGGCTATCGAGCACATCGATCGAGTCGTAGGCACGAACTTCAAGTTGCCCGGTGCCATCCGAGACTGGCAGGTAAAGTGCGTCTGCGGTCCTTGTAACAACGGTTGGATGAGTGGCTTGGACAAGAAGGCCGAGCCGCTTATGAAGCCCTTGATCCTTGGCCAGCAAACGCGATTGTTTGAGAAGGACTGCGAGACGATCGCGACTTGGTCGGTCCTCAAGTCGATGGTGGTGCACAGCAAGATTGTGCATCAGACGCGCCGTAAACACTTAAGAGCGGTCAAGAGGCCACCGAAGGATTGGGCCGTATGGATCGCTAATTACGAGCGACAGACATGGCAGACTGAGTGGCTATCGTGGCCCGTGTCGGTGCGCGAGGGGGCAGAGAATGCGCCGCGGCGGCCGTCTGCCTACAACGCTCACATAACAATACAGATCATCAAAAACCTCTTTATTCACGTCACCAATCTCCCGTACGAGGACTTTGGAACGCGATTTCGGTTTAGGCGGCCGGACGGTTCTCCTCTCGCTCTAGTACGGCTATGGCCCTTCGCAGGAACCAGCATAGTCTGGCCACAGAAGGCTCTCGACGACGACGATGCCATGCTCGCCTCGGAGGCCGTTCTTTCTCGCTTAAAGAGCAATGACGCTGCGGTGCGTAAGTGTTTCGGCGTTCCCGCCTAACGTGGTTCCCACCTGGGCCGTTTCCCGGGGCTTCAAGGGCTCGGGCGGCTTCGCGAGCTTCTCCAGCAGACCACTATTTTGGTGTGCATCGCCGAAGCCACATGCTGCGCTTCAAGCGGTTGATGCCATTCACGAACGGTTAGGGGAGGAGAGGCTACAAGCCGTGCCGTAACCTTGTGATACACCCTCAGCCGATCACCGACTACGCAGAAGAACGCGTAAGCGGAGATGTGAAATCCGTCGTTGCGCAGCCATAAAGCGTAGACACCCCCTCACTCCACCTCCAACTCCCCCGCTCTCTCCGTCACCTCCGAAAAGTCCGTCGTCCAGTCGAAGTTCCAGTTCACGGTGAACGAGCCGGTCTCGCCGTTGCGGCCCTTCAGGATCGAGACTTCGCGCTGCTTGATCGTCTCGGCGCTCTCGGGTTGCATCAGGCCCAGCGCCAGCGAGGAGAGCTGCAGGATCGCGTCGGTGTAGCCGATATCGTCGCCGGTCTGCGGCTGCTTCTTCTGGTTGCCCGTCGAACTCTTAGGCGGCCGCGCGAACTGCCACGAGCACGCCGTGGGCGCGAGATCGCAGATGTGCTGCTTGATCAGCGACGCGTTCTCCGCCACGCGCTTGAAGCGGTCACGCTCGGTGGGATGCGTGAGCAGATAGGCGCCGTCGATCACCACGAAGTCGGGCTTGAGCTGGCGGCAGAGCGCGTGCAGGTCCGCGACCGACGCGGTGAGGTTGCCGTCGACGACATGGAACGGCACCGGGCTTTGCGCGTTCTCGACCAGCATGTGCTTCATCTGCCGATACTGCTTCGTCGTGAGCGCGGCATCGCGGATGCCCTTGAACGGCAGTTTCGCGTGGATGGCGAGCAGGCGCTGCACGATGGTGAGCGGCTTGATCTCCATCGAGACGAACAGCGGCACCTTGCCTTGCGCCGCCCAGGCATGCAGCGCCATCCACAGCATGAACCAGGTCTTGCCCGCCGCGGGACGCCCCGCCAGCCCGATCATGTCGCCCACGCCGAGGCCGCCGGTCATCGCGTCGAGCGTCGGCCAGCCGAGCTGCAGGCCCATCGTGCCGGCGTCCATCATCTTGGCCTTGAAGGCCTGCATGATCAGGTCCTGCGCGCGGCGATAATCCAGCACCAGCGCGCCACTGTTCTGCACCGACAGCGCCATCACCGCGTTGCCGAGCCGGCTCAGCGCCTCGCGCGGGTTGGCGTTGCCGTTCATGCTGCTGAGGTATTTGTGATGGACCTCGGCCAGCAGGGCTAAAAGGCTCTGCTGCAGATGGTTGTCGCGCGCGCGGTCGAGATAGAAGGCGGCGGGCTGCGTCTGTGCGGCGAGATCGAAGCCGGTGTCGGCCTTGACCAGCGCGAAGTCCGGCAGGGTGCCGTAGGTCTTCACATGGCGGTCGAAGTAATTCCACAGCCGCTCCTCCTCGCCCGCGAAGAGATGCGCGACCGGCCCGTGCTTCAGGAGCGTCTCGACGGTGCCCTCGGCGATGACGGCGGCGAGATAGCGCTGCGCGGAGGACAACATCAGATCGGAACCTCGAGATAGTGGTTGCGCAGCAGGTCGGCGACGAAGCCGCCATATTCGCGGCCCGCGTCGGCGAGGCTCGGCGCGTGCAGCACGGTTTGAAGTCCCGACGCGCTCCAGCGCGATGTCAGCAAGGCCGTCATCTGCGCCACCCGCCAGGCCGGCGCCTCGCGCACCGTCGCGCGATCAGGCACGAAGTCGGGGATCAGCAGGCACGTCGCCGCGATTGGCGCGCCGTCGGCCACCGCTTCGAGCGCCTCGAGCAACGGCACGACCCGCGCCCGCACGAAGTTCCGCGACAGGCACCCCGCCAGCGCCCCGATGCGCTGCAACGGATCGAGCGCCGGCGCCTCGCCCGTCAGCAAGAGGCCGCAGCGTCCTTCGGCACGGTGATGGTGGAACCGTGCCAGCCACTCACGTTCGGCAGCGGTCAGCGCCGGCAGCTTCTGCCACAGGAGCTGCACCGGGATCCCCGCATCCCGCGCGATGCTCTCGCGGTTCGCGATCAACGCCGCGTGCCGCTCCGGATCGAGCACGCCGTGCGGCCTGAACCACGCCTCCCCACTCACGCCGCGATCCCTTCCAGTGCCAGCATCTCGCGATAGGTCATGATCGGGAGCGGGAGGCTCCCTCCAAAGCCCTCACCCTGAGGAGCGCCGTGCAGCGGCGCGTCTCGCAGGGTGGGCACGAGCACCCCGGCTGCGGCCCACCCTTCGAGACGCCGC
>CALROF020000287.1:0-6711 GCA_943369775.1 Reyranella massiliensis 521 | reverse complement strand
CATCTCTGGGCCAAGGGCCTTTCGTGCGACGTGGCGGCCGACGGCGTGACCGTGAACACAATCCAGCCCGGCCGCATCAATTCCGAGCAGATCCTGCAGAAGCTCCATCCGACCGAAGAAGCACGCCGCAGCTTCATCGAGCGCAACATCCCGATCGGTTATTTCGGAGAACCGGAAGACGTCGCGGGTCTCGTAGCCTTCCTCGCCTCCCCGGCGGCGCGCTACATCACCGGCGCCGTGATCCCCGTCGACGGCGGCATGCACTACTTCGCGCACTGACCAGACGGGCGATCCAATCAAACGGCCAGGCGGACCTAGCGCCGCCTTACGACAGCGACCATGGTCAGGATCGCAAGTCCCGCGACGCCTGCAGCCACGGCAAAGGCCAGGACGAGCAAAATCCGCCGGCGCTGATGCCGTTCTTTCAAGCGCCGCAGGAACTCGCCGCGGCTCATGCCTCCGGGAAAGTCGTACCTCTCGGGAGGCATCTGGATATTGCGGGTTCCAACCCGCCATCCCCAGGACCCGCCCGCAGCTGCGAAAATCGCAAGAACAATGGCGATGGTGAAAGTCATGCCCCTCCCTGGCGGCGGCCCCCTGCTTGCTCTTTGTTGCCGGGAAGATGAAACATTCGCCGGTCAATAAGAAGGACCAAGTATGAAACGGGATTTCGCGCCGGCAAAGGTTCGCCAGATGCACCTCGGCGTTTTCGTGCAGACGCCCGGCCATCACGTCGGCGGCTGGCGGCATCCCGATGCCACTGTCGCAGGATGGCCCAATCTCGGCCTGATGCAGCACATCGCGGCGACGGCCGAGCGCGGCAAGTTCGACATGTTCTTCCTGGGCGACGGCTTCGCGACCGGCTATGGCGAACATCCCTCGACCATCGGCAAGTTCGAGCCGCTGACTCTGCTGGCAGCACTCGCCATGGGGACGAAGAAACTCGGCCTCGCTGCCACCGCATCGACCACCTACGCCGAGCCCTATCATGTGGCACGCGGCTTCGCGTCGCTCGATCATCTCTCCGGCGGGCGTGCGGGCTGGAATGTGGTGACGACGGCTTATGCCAAATCGAGTGCCGTCTTCGGCCGCCAGCATCCGCCCCACGCCGAGCGCTACGCGATGGCCGAGGAGTTCGTCGAGGCGTGCCGCTTGCTGTGGGACAGTTGGGACGACGACGCGTTCATCGGCGACAAGAAGGCCGGCCAGTTCGTGCGCCCCGGCAGCCTCCATATCCCGGATTTCAAGGGCAAGTACTTCACCGTCGAAGGCGCACTCAACGTACCGCGCTCGCCGCAGGGCCATCCGGTGCTGATCCAGGCCGGCTCCTCCGGCCCCGGCCAGGCACTGGCCGCGCGCATCGCCGACGTCGTCTTCACCGCGCAGAACGATCTCGGCGAGGCCCAGGCGTTCTACGCCGGCATGAAAGCGCAGCTTCTCGAACAGGGTCGCGGCACCGACGAGGCGCTGGTCATGCCCGGCGTGATGCCAGTGGTCGGCCGCACCGAGAGCGAGGCTCGAGAGATCTTTGCCGAGTTGAATCGCAACATCGACACGGCGCAGGCTTTCACCGTGCTCTCCGAGCGACTGGGCGCCGACATGTCGATTCATCCGCTCGATGGTCCTGTGCCCGCTGTGCCCGAGACCGAGCATCTCAAGAGCCGGGCCGCCCTCTTGCTGCAGATGGCGCGGCGCGAGAACCTCACGCTGCGGGAACTCTTCCATAGGGTGGCCGCAGCCCGTGGCCATCTCCTGCCCATCGGCACTCCGGTGCAGATCGCCGACGTGCTGGAACGCTGGTTCCGAGACGGCGCTGCCGACGGCTTCAATGTGATGCCGCCTTTCTTTCCCGGCCAGTTCGACGATTTCGTGAAGCTGGTCGTCCCGATCCTTCAGGAACGCGGCCTGTTCCGAGCCGATTACACCGGCGCGACGCTACGCGATCATCTGGGCCTGGCGCGCAAGCGGATTGCCGCGAGATAGGCGACGCCTGCGCCGAGCAGTAGCAACGCATCCATGCCGCCCACGGCCCAAAGATGCCGATGGGCGAGACTTTGGCCGAGATGGTGGCCGGTGGTGATCCAGTTCAAGCCAACGGCGGCGACCGCAAGGGCACCGATCATCCAGCATTGCTCGATCCAGGCACGCGCTGGCCGTAACCAAGCGTGCGCGAAGCTCGCCAGCCAGGCGAGAAAGAACGCGCAGATCTCGAGCGCACCACGCTCTTGACCGAGCCATGTTGCTCCAAGCGGCAGCAGGCGATTGGCAACGAAGAAAATGAGCGTCGCGATCACGATGCCGCTGGTCGATCCTACGGTCATGCCTTCGACGAGCCGGAAGCTCCGCTGCTGAAGCGGCGTGGATTTCTGACGACGCGCTTCGAGCCAGAAGAGATAGCCGGTCGCAATCGTCACGCAGCCGGCCAGCCCCAGCCCGAAGTAGATCCAGCGCAGGGTCCAGTGCTGGAACCGGATCAGGTGAAATCCGACAATGAAGCGCTGTGCCGTTGCGATCGGCCGCATTTCGGTGCGCTGATGCAGCAGAGCCCCGGTCGTGCCGTCGAAGTAAGCAAGGTCGCCCGACAGCACCACGCTATCTTCATACGGGCGGCTCACCTGCACGTAAGCGGCGGCATCGCCGGGTAGCCGAACGACGAGAGTCCGCGGCAGGTCGCCTTCCCAAAGATGCTGCGCTTCGGCCACCATGGCATCGAGCGAGCCGAGTTGCCCGGGCTTGTTCAGCCTCGGCCTCGAAAAGTCGCCGATCTCGTCGACGACGAAGGCGCGGCGGTCCGGATAGAACATCTTCCAGCCGCTCGGAAAGTAGATCGAATAGAAGAAGATCAGACCCGAGAGCGTGATGGCGATGTGGAACGGCAACGCCAGGACGCCGGCGACGTTGTGAAGGTCTAGGATCACCCGGCGCGGCTTGCGGGCCGACCGGAAGGTGAAGAAGTCGGCGAAGATCTTGCGGTGGATGACGACGCCGGAAATGCACAGGGCCAGCATCGCCATCGACGCGAGACCAACGAGCCAGATGCCGATGTCCCATGCCCTGATATGCAGCATGTAATGGAAGGGATAGAGAAAGCCCGATCCGCCGCGGGTCCCCGGATCGACCACGGCAACACCTGTTGCCGGGTCGAGATAGCGCACGACGAGGCCCGACTTTTCGCGCCACGCCAGCCGGATCGCAGGCTGGCGCTCGGTCGGCAGGATCGCCGCGATGAAGGGCGAGCGGGCACCGGCAGCATCGGCAATCGACGGGCGCAACACGTCGAAGGACACTGGTTGCTCCGGAAGAGCGAGGCGCAGCGTCGGCATCATCCAGCGGTCGATCTCCCGATCGAACACCGAGAGCGTGCCCATCCAGAATATCGCGAACAGCAGTCCGCCCAGTACGACGCCGGCCCAGGTATGGAGCCAGTTCATCGACGCCCGGAACGTCGGCTCCATGCCGGCGTGCTCAGAAGTCGGCGGTCAACGACAGACGGAATGTCCGCGGCGCGCCGAGGCTGAGCGTGGTGGCGGCCGAACCGGTCTCCCAATAGTTGGCGTCGAGCAGGTTCTCGACCGAGAACCTCGCGACGATCGGCTTGCCGGTCGGGCTGCGGACCACGTCGAGCGCATAGCGCGCCCCGATATCCAGGCGTGTCCAGTCGGGCAGGCTGCGGCGCGGCGAGGTCGTGTCGATGAATTGGGAGCTGGTGTAGACGGCCCGCGCAGTAAGTGTGAGGCCCCGCACAAAGGGCGTATCCCATTCGCCCGCGATGTTGAGCTGGAAGTTGGGCGAGAACGGCGCGGTCCAGCCGTCGGTCAGGCCACCCTGCGTCTTGGCGAGCACGGCGTCGAGCAACATGAAGCCGCCAAGCAGGCGCACACCCTCCATCGGCTCGCCGAAGACATTGAACTCAAGTCCCTGGTTACGCTGCTCGCCGGCCAGCACCAGCGTGTTGCTCGCCACGTCGGTGATCGTGCTGGGCTGCGTGATCTGGAACAGGCTGAGCGTCGTCGTGAAGCGCCCCCAGTCGACCTTTGCGCCGACCTCGAACTGTGTCGACTTGAAGGGTGGGAAGACCTCGCCGGCGTTGGCGAAGGTCGATCCGACGACGACGCCCTGCCGCAGGCCCTGGATGAAGTTGCCGTAGAGCGAGACGTTCTCCCAGGGCTTGAAGATCAGCGCAACCGCGGGCGTGAGTGCACTCTGGTCATAGCTGTCGGTCGACGCGCCGGTGGTCGGATTGTAGTTGGTGGCCGTGACCCTCTGCAGGCGGGCACCGACGGTGAGCTGGATGCGCTTGTTGGCCGCCGACAGAGTGTCGGCAAACGCCAGGCTCGAAAGCGTCTCGAAGCTGGTCTTGTTCGCCGCGCCGATGGGAATGTTGGGCCGGGCGATGATGTTCGGGTTGTAGATGTTGGTGTTGTACGCCGCTCCGATCACCGTCACCGCGCCGGTTTCCTGCTGGAAGCCGGTGGCACTGAAGGCAAACTCGTGGTCGATCGGTCCGGTGTTCACGAGCGCGCGCAGGCCCGCTTCGCCGGTCTGGTAGGTCTGGTACTGGCTGAAGGTGCTGGACGACGTCGTGGCGTTACCGCTGAAGTTCAAGGCGGTGATGTTGGTGCCGCCCGCCAAGCGCTGGGCCCGGTAGTCGTGGGCACCTGTCGTCGCGTAGGCCGTGATCTTCTCGGTGATATCGACCTCGGCTCGCACCACGCCAAAGAGATCCTTGCCGCTCTGATAGTTCCACGGCTGGCCGAAATTCTGTCGGGCGTTCGGCGCGTAAGGCAGTTGAACGCCGGGATTGACACCGAGATAGGGAATCAGGCCGCCGATATAGCGATACTGGTAGCCAAGATCGGCGGAAAGCCGAACACGCTCGCCGCGATAGTCGAGGCCAAGAACGCCCAGGTACCTTTCATCGGAGTTACCCGATACTTCGGTCTGGCCGGCGCGGGCGACGCCGTTGAAGCGTATGCCGAACTGTTTTTCGTCGCCGAAACGGCGCGCCACGTCCGCATGACCACTGACCTGGCCGGAAGAGACATAGCCCGCCGTCAACTGCGTGAGCCCGGCATCCGGCGCGCGCTTGGGCACGAGGTTGATCGTGCCGCCGACCGAACCGCCCGGCGGCATGCCGTAGATCATGGCCGCCGGTCCTTTCAGCACTTCGACGCGATCCGCCAACTCCGCCATGATCGAGCTCGTCGGCAGCACGCCATAAAGACCGCCATAGGCCGTGCTCGCACTGCCGACGGGAAGGCCGCGGATGCGGACGGTATCCGTTCCGGCGCCGCCGTCGGGAAAGTAGGCGCGTACCGACGGGTCATCGATCAGCACGTCGCGGATCGTCTTTGCCTGCTGGTTCTGAACCTTCTCCGCCGTGAAGTTGGTTTGATTGAACGGCGTATCCATCACGTCGCGGTTGCCAAGCAGGCCGAGCTGTCCGCCCTTCGCTACCTGACCGCCGGCATAGGGCGGCGGGATATTGTCGATCATCGCCTGCGATGGAACGCCGTAGCCCTGCACCTGCACGGGATCGAGGTGGAGGGCGCCTGGCGCACTGCTCGCCCCAGGCCGCTCCAGCGCCACGGTCGTGGCATTCGTGAAGCGATAGACGAGCCCAGTCCCTGCGAGCAACCGCGCAAGCGCTTCTGCCGGTGGCAGCGTGCCTGTGACGCCAGGGCTTCTGACCGACGCCGTCAGCCCGCCATCGGCGACGACCTGCAAGCCGGACTGGTAACCGAACTGCACCAATGCATCCGCCAGCGGCTGCGCCGGAATATTGAAGGCCCTCGCCTGCTGTGCGACGGCCGAGCCCGACACGAACGGCGCTCCCACGATCGCACCGTTGATGGCAATGGCAGCAAGTAGCGACTTGCCCAGGCTCCAGACGTGTCTTGTAGCCCTCTCCTTGGATTTCCTGCCCCGATTCACGCACGATCTCCCCAACGCAAAGCACAAGGAGACCGAGCTGCCAGTGGCGATTGCTTCTCAACCGCTCCAGGCTCCTGAAAAGACTGACGAGATGAGGCGAGACGTTTTTCCTAAAAAAGTTACGTGCTCGCCGACGACGGCGTTCAGCCCTTCGAGACGACCAGCAACCAGGGCGTGACCTTGATGACGCGGCCACCCTGGGGAACGACCAGCGCTTCGAGCGCGCGCACCGGGTCGCTGGCGTCGAAGACACCGGTCACCGGCTGGCGCCCCACGCTCCCGTCGGCGATCACGATGCGCCCGGCGAACCAAGGGCGGATACGGTCGATGACTTCCGAGACAGGCCGGTTGCGCGCGGCCACCCGAACGTCAGGCCCCGTCATCAGGAAATTGGGAACGTCGGAACCCTTCTCCGTCATGCCGTCGGGACCGAGGCGCACCCAGTCGCCGGGGCGCAGGTCGAACGACTGAGCGCCCGAGGAGTCGACGCGGACCTGACCGCTCCCGACGAGGACCGACGTGCCCTGGCCACGCATCGAGACATCGAAGCGTGTCCCCAACACCGTCACGGTGGCGTCGCGTGCGACGACCCGGAAAGGCCGCGCAGCATCGGCCGTCACATCGAACAGCGCTTCTCCTGCCAGCAGATCGACCTTGCGTTCGCCGGCCGAGAAGGCCAGCCGGATCGCGCTGTCCGGTCCCAGCCGGACCGTGCTGCCATCGTCGAGCTGCAACGTCTCGAGCTGTGCAGTGCCCGTCAGATAATCGGCCTGCAGG
>CALROF020000286.1:0-6896 GCA_943369775.1 Reyranella massiliensis 521 | reverse complement strand
GCACGACGGAAATACTCTTCCATCTGCGGTCCCAGCACCAGTCCCAGCAGGAACGGTGCGCCCTCGCAGCCCAAGCGCACGAAGATGTAACCCAGCACGCCGAAGGCGGCGACCTGCATCACGTGGAAGGTGCTGTTCTGCAGGCTGTAAGCGCCGATGCAGCAGAAGAGCAGGATGGCCGGGGCCAGGAAGCGGTAGGGCACCGTCAGCAGCTTCACCCACATGCCGATCATCGGCAGGTTGATGATGACCAGCATGGCGTTGCCGATCCACATCGAGGCGATCATGCCCCAGAAGAGATCCGGCTTCTTGGTCATGACCTCGGGACCCGGCTGGATACCCTGGATGATCATGGCGCCGACCATCAGGGCCATCACCGCGTTGGACGGGATGCCCAAGGTCAGCATGGGGATGAACGACGTCTGCGCCGCGGCGTTGTTGGCCGACTCGGGGGCCGCAACACCTTCGACCGCACCCTTGCCGAACTGGCTGGGATTCTTCGAAATCTTCTTCTCCAGAGTATAGGAGGAGAAGGCACCCAGCGTCGGTCCGCCGCCCGGCAGCACGCCCAGCGCCGCACCGAGGAAGGTGCCACGCAAGACCGCCGGAATGGCGCGCCGAATTTCCTCAGCCGTCGGCCAAAGCGAGTTCACCTTGATGGTGCCGCCGGTGCGCGTGAGGTGTCGTTCGAGGTTGACCACGATCTCGGCGATGCCGAACAGGCCCATGGCGATCGGCGCAAAGTCGATGCCGTCGCTCAGCTCCGGCAGATCGAAGGTGAAGCGCTGGGCGCCGGTGTTGACGTCGGTGCCGACCAGGCCGAACAGCAGGCCGAGGAAGATCATGGCAATGGCCTTGATCACCGAGCCGCTGGCCAGGATGACCGCGGCGACGAGGCCGAGCGCCATCAGAGAGCAGTAGTCGGCCGGGCCGAACTTCTGCGCCATCCGCGTAAGCGGTTCGGCGAACATCACGATGATGGCCGTGCCGACGGTGCCGGCGAAGAACGAGCCCACCGCAGAGATCGACAAGGCAGCGCCGGCACGCCCATTACGGGCCATCTGGTAGCCGTCGAGACAGGTCACGACCGAAGCCGACTCACCAGGCAGGTTGACCAGGATCGAGGTCGTCGAGCCGCCGTAGGAGGCACCGTAGTAGATGCCAGCCAGCATGATCAGCGAGGCCGTCGGCGGCAGGTGGAAGGTGATCGGCAGCAGCATGGCGATGGTCGCCACGGGACCGATGCCTGGAAGAACGCCGATCAGGGTGCCGAGAAGGCAGCCCAGCAGTGCGTAAAACAGGTTCTGGAATGTGAAGGCAACGCCAAAGCCCAGTACTAGGTTGTCGAGCAGTTCCATGTCACCACACCCCACGCAGGATGGAGATATTCATCCCGAGTCCCACTTTGAACACGAGTGTGCACAACACGGAGAGAGCCACCATGTTGCCGATCACCTCAATGAGCTTGAACTCCTCGCCGGCGAGCGATGCGATCAGGATCAGCACGACCAACGCCGGCAGCAGCCCTGCGCGCTCGAACAGGAGCGCGAAGCAGACGATGCCGATGGTTACTAGGGTGATGGGTTTCCATTTTGGCTTCTCGACCGGATCGCTGCCGGACACCATGGCAACGATGCAGACCAGAACTCCCAGTCCGACGAGGACCAGTGAGAGCATGCGCGGGACATAGCCCGGCCCCATGCGGACGGGCGTGCCCAAAGCGAGCTTCTGGCCGAAATACAGAGCCAGCAAGCCGAAACCAATGAACATCAGCCCGGACAAAAAGTCCTTGCTTAGGAATCGATTCAACGACGCCTCCCAGATACGCGCAGTCTTCATTGTGATGTTGGGCCCGAACCCACAGGGCCGTTGCACCGACACTAAACACAATTTCGCCGCTTTGCCCAAGTGCCAAGTTCATATCAAGTGCCAAGTTAGTTAGCGGAACACCATCGGTGCCCCAATGACGGTCAGGCAAAGGCAAACAAGCGCTGCAGGGGCGGGACTCGGGCGCATGCCGACCATCTGGCCACTGCGGGCGCGACAAAGAGCGCGGGGATCGAATGGGCCGCAACGCAGAACAACGCGACATCGCCCAGCGCATCGACCATATGGCCTTTAGGCTGGCGGTCGACATCGAGAAACGATCGCTGCCGTCGGGGAAATCAGGAGCTTGAAGAGGGCATCGGTGCGGACGTGCCCAAATTTTTGCCACTCGCGTTCGGCAAGTTGGAAAGAACTTCCTTCGGTGGCATTCGTGTGATGACGGCTCTGTCACGGATCGCCAATTTGAGCGGAAGACAGACTGCCGTCACGGCAATCAACGGTACGAGCAAACCGACTGGAGCGACGCAAGACTAGAGTCAGACTGACTGCAAATCCGGAGATCACCTGAGCAGGTTATTTCATCGGGATCGCGGCTTGCGTGGTGCCAACAGGCAGCGAAATTGCAAACATGCGCGCGCCACCCAAGACCGTCGCAGACTCCAATGCCGGCCAAATGCCTGGGGGATAAGCCGAAATCAGCTCGGTCGGGCTGTGTCTCCGTTGGTCGATATTGCATGGACCCCTCCGGGCGAGCACACTCCGGCCAATATGAATGACTGTTCAGGGGCTGCAGGGTGGCAAGAAAAGGCGCGGAATACATCGGCACGATGGAAGTGCAGGAGAGGCATCGCTTCGACGAGCAGTCGCTTGGCCGCTTCATGTCCGCCAACGTCGAGGGCTTCGTGCCACCGGTCCGCGTTGAACAGTTCAAAGGCGGGCAATCCAATCCCACCTATCGGCTGACCGACGGCGGTGGACGCAGCTATGTCCTGCGCCGCAAGCCGCCGGGCAAGCTCCTGCCATCGGCCCATGCTGTCGACCGCGAGTTCCGCGTTATCTCGGCGCTCAACCGGACCAATGTGCCGACGCCGCGTGCCTATGCGCTCTGCGAGGATGACAGCGTGGTCGGCACGGCGTTCTACATCATGGAGTATTGCGACGGCCGCGTGCTGTGGGATCCGCTGCTGCCGGACGTTCCCAAGGAAGGGCGGCTGGCGATCTATCGCGCCAAGTTCGAAACCCTGGCCCGACTGCACGCTGTCGACCATGTGGCACTGGGCCTCGGCGATTTCGGCCGGCCGGGAAGCTACGTCGCCCGCCAGATTTCACGCTGGGGCAAGCAGTACAAGGCTTCCGAAACCGAGCAGATCGAAGCCATGGATCGCCTGCTCGACTGGCTGCCCGCAAACCTGCCGCCGAACGACGAGACCGTGCTGGTCCATGGAGACTACCGGCTCGACAACATGATCTTCCACGCCAGCGAGCCGCGGGTGCTGGGCATCATCGACTGGGAAATCTCGACGCTCGGCGATCCGTTGGCCGAGCTTGCCTATCTCTGCATGCTGTGGCGGACGCCCAAGGATTGGGGTGGCCTGCTGGGCCACGATCTCGCGGATCTTGGCCTGCCGACCGAAGCGGAAATGGTGGCCTACTACTGCAGCCTCTCCAAGCGGCCGATCCCCGAGACCAAACTCTGGGACTTCTACATCGCCTACAATCTCTTCCGCGTCTCCTGCATCCGTCAGGGCGTCTACGCCCGCTCGCTTGATGGCACGGCCTCCAATGTTCGGGCTGCCGAATCGGGCAAGATGGTGCGTCCTCCGGCCGAACTGGCGTGGAGCATCGTCGAGCAGATTGCCGGAGGTGCCCGATGACCAGGCGCAAGCCGGGCCAGGAGGAGGTTGAGGAACCTCCCGTCGTGGAGCGGGAGTCGCGCGCCCCCGTCGAGGCGATTCGCGCGGCAGCCTTCGCTCAGTTTGCCGAGCGTGGTTACCCGGTGGTGACGGTTCGCGACATCATGAAGGCCTGCGGTCTCACGCAGGGGGCGCTCTACAATCACTTCAAGTCGAAGGACGAGCTTCTGCACGACATCATCACGTCGACGCAGAGCGAGCTGGAGCGGCAATGCAGGCAGGCCGTCGCCGGTGCCGGCGACGATCCCCGTGCCAAGCTCGCAGCCTTCGTGCGCATCTATGTGATGCGGCATTGCCGTCTCAGGATCGAAGCGCTGGTCGCCAACCGTGAGATCGGCTGGCTGGACGGTGAGCGCGTTGCCGATATTCGCCGCAGCCGCCGCGCCATACGCGACATCCTCGTTTCGATCTTCGTCGATGGCATGAAGCGTGGCGTGTTCGAGCCGCCTCAGGTCGACGGCAGGAACGACCTCAAGGCCATCGCCATGGCTCTCCTCGACCAATGCACCCATGTCTCCATGTGGTACAGTCCCGGCGGTGATCTGACCGAAGAGCAGATGGCCAATCTCTATGCCGACATGGCCCTGCGCATGGTCGGCGCGCAACCATCCCGGCCAACGTAAGTTCGATTGAGTCTGATCAAAGGAGTTTCGGGCATGAAGCTGCGTGTCGCGGCTTTGATTGCGATCGTCGGAACTATGGTTGCCTGTGCGCCCGAGGCGACCGGCACGCCGCCTTCGACCCACAGCAGTTCCGCCACTGCCGAGCCGATCTCGATTCCGGCGCCAAGCTGGCGCGCCGTCCTAATTGCCGGCGAGAACAACAGCCCAGCCTTCGACAACGGCATCGATGCGCTGCGCGACAAGCTGGCGGCACGCGGCGTGCGCGACATGTATGTCCTTACTTCCGATCCCGACCGCAATCCGTCGGCGCGGGTGGCGAGCAGGGAAAACATCTCGTCGGGATTGCGCAGCGGAAGTGGCGAAGCCTGCCTGGTGTTTGTCACCAGCCATGGCCTCGAAAAAGGCGTCGCACTCAAGGCCGCCAATGGTTTGCTGGAACCCAGTGCGCTGAACAATGCACTCGATGCCGGCTGCAGCGCGCGACCGACGGTCGTCATCGTCTCGGCCTGCCACAGCGGTGTCTTCCTGACCCGGGCAATGCGTCAGCCCAATCGTATTGTGCTGACGGCGTCGGCTTCCGACCGAGTAAGTTTCGGCTGCGGCGCCGACGATCAATTCACCTACTATGACCAATGCCTGCTGCAGCAGTTCGATGGTGCCTCAACCTGGGCGGGGCTCGCCCAGGCGACACAATCCTGTGTGGCAGGGTTGGAGAAGCAGATGGGGATTAATCGACCCTCACAGCCTCAGATTTTCATCGGCGCATCGGTCGCTGGCCTGAGACTCCCCGGACGCTAACCCCCAATCACGGCGGTGAAATCGCAGGTCACCTGATGCGGGCTGTCGCCGGAGAGCTGCAGGGTGTGACGCGCCGGACGCGACGCCTCGTCGGGGAACATCTTGGCCCACTCGTCGTTCAGCGCAGCGCGGCCGGTCGACGGCTGCTTCATCCAGAAATTGATCTTGATGATGTCGTCGGGGGTGCCGCCCGCGGCTTCGACGCAGAGCTTGATGTGCTTGAAGATATTGACGACCTGGCTGGCGAGATCGGCGGGCACGTTGCGCGTCCCGGGCTCCGTGCCGTTCATGATGCTCGACATCACGATGTTGCCGATGCGGCTCGCATTGGGGATCGGGTTCTGGTGGGTGTAGCCCGGATAGTTGACGCTCTTGCGCTTGGTCATCGTTTTCTCCCTCGATTTGTCTTTCTGAACGGGTACCGCTTCAGCCCTTCAGCCCTTCAGCCCTTCAGGCGTTCCAGGGCCATGTCCCGCAGCCTGTTGCGCTGGATTTTGAAGCCGTTGGGTGACGGCGTCTTGGGAAAATCGTCGATCGCGAAGACGCGCAGCGGCACCTTGTAGTTGGCAAGACCACGCTTGCAGTGCGCAATCGCGGCCGCCTCGTCGAGCCCAGTACCGGGTGCCAGGATCACGAAGGAAACAGCACGCACGCCTTCGGGACGGGCAACCGAGATGGTCTGGCAGCCTGTGATGCCGGGCAGCTTCTGCAGATGGGTCTCGATCTCCAGCGGGTTCACCAGAAAGCCCGAGAGCCGCAGCACGTCGCCCATGCGGCTGAGAAACGTGAAGCCGCCGCGCCCATCGAGCTCGGCGAGGTCGCCCGTACGGATATAGCCATCGGCCGTGACGGTCTCGGCCGTGGCTTTGTCGTTGCCGTAGTAGCCGGCCATCAACGACGGGCCGGCGCATTCCAGCGCGCCGGGCTGGCCGACGCCCAGCAGGTCGCCGCTCTCCGGGTCGCGCACGCGTATGTGCGCCAGCGGCGAGGTCGGCACGCCGCCGCCTTTCTTGCGGTCGGCCACCGGCGAATCCGGGGGCTGGAGGGCATAGAGGGCCTGCACTTCACTCATGCCATAGAGGCCGCTGAGCCGGAGGCCGCGCTGCTCGGCTCTTTCTGGCAGATCGTGGAGGGCTGCGTTGAAGGCAGCATAGCCGGCCCATTTGATCGACGGGAAGGGCTGCTCGCCCGGCACGGCATCGAGCAGGCGTGCGTACATGTCGTCGCTGCCGAACATGGTCGTCGGTCTATGCCGTTCGATGAGGCGCGCGATCTCGGCAATCTCGTAGGACTCGACAAGCACGCAGGGCTTGCCGGCGGCCAGGGTCGCCATCGTCTGATTGAAGCCGAAGACGCCACAGAGCGGCAGGATGGAGAGAGATATCGTCTCAGGTGCTGCGAAGCCAAAGACGCGGGCGACCTGCTGGGCGTGGCTGGTGATGGCGCCCTGACGATGCAAGACGAACTTGGGTGCGCTCGTCGTGCCCGACGTGGTGAAGATGTTGCAGGGGGCGCTCGGGCGCGCATGGTTCACGGCAAGCCGCGGGCGCGACAGCAGCCGCTCGAAAGGCACGCGCCGCAGACGTTCGATCGCAGGCGGTACGGACGGCGGCTCCTCGCCGACCGTCACGAGGGCGGAGAGTCTGTCGAGCGCATGGGGCTCGATGTCGGCCAGGATCGCGAGGAAGTCGATGCTGCGGAAACCCGGTGCACAGGCCAGCACCTTGGCTCCGGA
>CALROF020000285.1:0-6945 GCA_943369775.1 Reyranella massiliensis 521 | reverse complement strand
GCGCACTCGCCGTGGCCTCGGCCGCCTGTCCGTTGATGTCAAAGATGCCGACCACGGCTCCTTCCATCGCCAGACGCCCGGCGATTGCGTGGCCGATGCCGCTGGCGCCGCCCGTGACGATGACAGGCTTGCTCTTCAATCCACGCATCGCGACTATGATCCTCCCGGACTGCACATCCGCCAAGTAAGGCGATTGGGATCGCCGGGCATCAGCGCACATCTCCTTCACGTTCTTGGAAAGTCGAGCGCGTTTACTTGAACCGACTTTCAAATCGCCATTAGAAACGTAGGCAGCTGACACCGACGAGTCAAGCAATGTCTGTCCACTCGCGACCCGAAATCGCGGGCGTGCGGGAGCGCAATAGCCGGCCGCCTCTGCGCGCACCCGCCATTCATTACCGATATGCCGCAACGACGACGAAGCGCCATTGCAATCAGGGTGCGACTGCCAGAAAAATCGCATCTTCAGCGCCAATCGCGGCGATTGACTGCCCAACTTCAAACTTCTAACGTCCATTAGAGAACTGTGGCCGCCTATAGTGATTGCTTGCTAATCGCCTGACATGCTGACGGGTGCTCGTTCAATTTCGCGGATAATGAACTTCTATCAAACGGGCAGCTAACACGTCCGGAAACCGCGCAGGGAGCGCTCTCGAGATGTCCGAGCAGAAAGACCTTCAAGTCATCGTCGACCCAGAGCTATGCCAGGGACACAATCGATGCAAGGCGATCGCGCCGGAATTGTTTGAACTCGACGAATTCGGGCACGCGCATGCAGTTGGCGACGGCACGGTCCCTCCCGGCCTCGAGGGCAAGGCGCGGCTTGCCGAAGCAAACTGCCCTGAATTCGCGATCAAGGTGGCGCAAGCCTAACTGAAGGAGGTCACAATGACGGATCGCCCACCTGTTTCTGATTGGGCCACAGACTTCGACCACCTGGACCCACGCTGGGTGACCGAACCCTATCGGATCTGGGATGAGTTGCGGCGACAATGTCCAGTCGCGCATTCCGAACGATACAACGGCGTTTACTTCCCTAGTCGGTACGCCGATGTCCGGGCGATCGCGTACGATACCGAGCACTTTTCTTCACGCCGCGTGGTCGTTCGCGAAGTGCCGCCCCGCGCACCGTCGGGTTCCGAGAAGCCGAAATCCTCGCCGGCAGCGTCGACGCTGGCTTCGCCGCCGATCACCTCGGATCCACCGCATCATCGACCGGCGCGAATGGTCTTGCTGCCCGCTTTCACCCCGGACGCCATCAGCCGCCTGGAGACGAGAGCGCGCAAGATATGCGGCGACCTGGTTGATCGCTTTGCATCGGACGGCAATTGCGATGCGGCGATCGACTACGCCCAGCATGTTCCCGTAGCCGTCATTGCACATATGCTTGGACTGCCGGAGGGAGACGGCGACAGATTCCGACGTTGGATTCACCTTCTTCTACACGAAGGAATCGCGGAGAACGCCTCCTTCGCTCAGGCGCTGGCAGAGATGGATGACTATTTCAGGGTGCAGATCGCAAACCGTCATTCGGTCCCCGGAGAGGACCTGATCACTTTCCTGCTTGGCGCACGAATGGAGGATCAGCCCCTTTCCGATGAGCACATAATCGGTACGCTCCGTCTCTTGCTGATCGCAGGGATCGATACAACCTGGAGTGCCATTGGCTCCTGCCTCTGGCATCTGGCTCAGAATCGCGATGACCGACGCCGGTTGGTCAGCGAGCCGGAGCTCATGCCGCTTGCGGTGGAGGAGTTTCTGCGGGCGTATGCGCCGGTGACCATGGCCCGCCAAGTCGCCAAGGAGACCACGGTCGGCGGTTGCCTGTTCAAGGAGCGTGAAATGGTGTTGCTGTCCTTCCCGGCAGCGAACCGTGATCCGGAGATCTTTCCGCAGGCTGATCGTGTCCTGATCGATCGGGCCGAAAATCGACATGCCGCCTTCGGACTGGGGATTCATCGTTGCATCGGCTCAAATCTCGCCCGCATGGAGATTACGGTTGCACTGGAGGAGTGGCTGGCGCGTATTCCCGACTTCGAGCTCGCCGACCCCGCCTCCGTGACCTGGTCGCACGGCCCGGTACGCGGTCCTCGGAAGCTTCCAGTGGTCTTCCGATGACAGCGTTGTCGGTCTTGCACGTCCCTTGACGCCTGCGCTTTGTGCGACGCCGAACACTTCTCGACCCCATTGGTTCTGCCCGAAGGCTTCTGGTGCGAGACCGCGCTGGCCCCTCCGCATGCACGCCCCTTCGATAACGGCTCTAGGCACCGGTAGCCTGCGCGATCACAGAGGCAACTGGCGCGCGGCTGAAGCGGGGCCGTCGCAGTTGGGGGGGATGATGCAGGATTGGATGCCATCCTTTCCAAGGTTCTGAAGGAGACAATCGGCAAGGTCTTTTCGGGCGTTTTCGTGGTCGACGCGAGAATTCGAAACTGAAGGAAAAAGGTAAATGGTCACGCGCATTGAGATGTTGTCAATCGAACAAGCTAAGACTGCCGCCAGAGAGTGCGGTATTCGGGAGTCGATGGCCGGCCTCAACGTTTACCGGACACTGTTGCGTCATCCGCAGCTCGCGTCTGCCGTCAACCACTTGCTAACCACGCTGCTCTTCACCGGCAACAAACTCGATATCCGCCTGCGCGAACTCCTGATCATGCGTATCGGGTGGACTACGGGCGCCAAGTACGAATGGACGCAGCATTGGCATTTCGCAGAACGCGTTGGACTGCCGCCGGAAGACGTCATCGCAGTGCGCGACTGGCGTTCATCGACGCGCCTGAGTGCCACGGATCGGGCGGTGCTAGCCGCAGTCGATGACACGCTGGAGCAAGGAAAGATCTCGGATTCCGTCTGGGCTGAGTGTGTGCAGCATATTGGAAGTCCGGAGCAGTTGCTTGAGATGGTGATTGCGATTGGAAACTGGAACATGTTTTCACAACTACTTCGAAGCATCGGGATCCCACTGGAGGAAGGCGTCATGGACTGGCCGCCGGATGGCCGAATCCCCGAAGGTGGCGACGCTTGAGACTAGGCGGTATTTCCTGGCTGCCCCATACGCATGCTCCGCCCAGCATGTCGCTCTGGCGTTGATCTGGTTCCGTGTGTGCAGGAGACGTTAATGGACGAATTGAGTTTGGTGGGCGCCGATGGAATTCGGCTTGTCGCCAGCGTTGCCGGCAGCATTGAGCGGCCGGCGATCCTGCTCGCACACGGCGGCGGCCAGACGCGACATGCTTGGGGTAACACTATGAAAGCGCTGTGCGACCGAGGCTATCGGGCGATTGCTCTTGACCTGCGTGGGCATGGTGACAGCGATTGGTCGGAACATGGACGCTACGAACTAGACGCATTCGCTGACGATCTAATCACAGTTGCCCGATGTCTCGGCCAACCGCCGGCGGTGGTCGGCGCGTCTCTTGGCGGACTCGCCGCTCTTATTGCTGAGGGCGAGAAAGCGGCTGGAACATTTTCCTGTCTGACGTTGGTTGATGTTACGCCAAGAATGGAGATGGCAGGGATAAACCGCATCGTGGGCTTCATGACTGCTCATGTCCAGAAGGGCTTCAAATCAATCGACGAGGCAGCGGATGTCATTGCCGCCTACCTGCCGAATCGTGAGCGGCGCCGCAACCTGAGCGGTCTCGCCAAGAATTTACGGCTCGGATCCGATGGTCGCTACCGATGGCATTGGGATCCACGTTTCATCACGAATGTGCAGCCGCCGGAGCAAGAGCGGCGATTTGACCGATTGGAAAATGCCGCTCGGCGCGTTGGCTGCCCGGTCCATCTGGTCCGGGGAGGAATGAGTGACCTCGTAAGCGAAGAGGTCACCAAAGCATTTCTGGAGCTTGTTCCACATGCAAGCTATTCGAATGTCGTAGATGCAGGACATATGGTCGTCGGCGACCAGAACGATCATTTCTCAGAAGCAGTTCTTGGGTTCTTGGAAACCCGCTACCCACTCAAGTGACAAATCGCGGATCACGCACGCACAACGGCCGCGTTCGAAAGATCGCTTCGGCGCGTGCCGCCCCAGAATGCGATGACGGTCCGGGCCACTTCGCCGGTCTCGAGCTGTTTGAAAGCATCGTTGATGCCGGCGAGCTGGATGCGTCCCAAGGTGAGCCAGTCGAGTGGCCTGCTCCCCCGAAACGGTACCAGTCTGAGAGTTAGAGATCCGGCTATTTTGGGCTTGAGAAGGAGCACGAGATGGCACGGAAGGACTACACGCCAGAGCAGGCGATCGGGATGCTTCGGGAGGCCGAGGTGCGGCTGAACCAAGGCGAGAAGATCGGGAAGATCTGCCGGACCTTGGGTATCTCGGAGCAGAGCTACTACCGATGGCGACGCCTGTACGGCGGGCTGAAGGTGGACCAGGCCCGACGTCTGAAGGAGCTGGAGAGAGAGAACCAACGCCTGAAGAAGGCGATATCGGACCTGACGCTGGACAAGCTGATCCTGAAGGAAGCGCTGGAGGGAAAATACTGAGCCCTTCCCGCAAGCGGGCGTGCGTGGAGCACGTGCGCTCGCGACTGCCGGTGTCGGAACGCCGGGTGTACTGAGTCGCCCGTGAAGAACGGCCAAGTTGTTGAAGGCGGGTCGTTTTTGGGCGTGTGTGCAGATTCTGGATTGCAAGGTTTGGCGTGTCGAGAGCCTGGAACCTTGCGATTTCGTTTGGGGATTCCCTCTTCCGGCGAGCCGTGATTCGATGCCGCATCGGAGGGATCGATGCGGCCGAAGAAGCACGAGGCGACATGGGAAGGCGATCTGTTCCGGGCCAGGCTCGACCAGATCATCAACACGAAGCACGAACTGGTGCAGCTCGCCGGCAAGATCGACTGGGCGTGGATCGACGCAGAGATCGCCCCGCTTGTACTGAGACGGTAATCGGCTGACAGTCGCCGCGCCCTGACCGGTAGTCAGGCGGCTTCAGTCTGGTCGATGTTCCGGTCGTTGTCCTCCTGCGGGTTGTCGTTTGCGGGAATGCGATCGAGGAAGGCCCGGCCAGGGGTGCGGCCGTTCATGCCACGGCCCTGATGGGGCCGCGCGGTGTTGTAGGTGACGAGGTAGGCGTCGAGCGCCTCCTGCATCTGCTCGACGGTCTCGAACCAGGTCCTACGACCCTCTACACGGAAGTGCTCGTCGAGCAGCGTACGATGGAAGCGTTCGACGATTCCGTTCGACTGCGGACGCCGGACCTTGGTCTTGCGGTGCTCGATGCCTTCGAGCTGAAGGAACAGCTCGTAGGGGTGGCGGTCGGGCCGGCCGCAGAACTCGCGGCCATAGCACATTGGGAACGGGCTCGATGGGAGCCTCGGGCGGCTGCGCGAAGCCTCGTGAGCGCAGCGCTGCCGTCCGAGGCGATCGTGGGCCGGTCGCAGGTCTCTAAAGTGAGCGTGTCAGCACTTCACTCCGGAGGCATCAGCCCATGATTACGACGCAGTTTACGCCGCCGCAGGCGGCGCTTGTAGCCATCGATATCGCCAAGAACCGCCATGAGGTCCTTATTGACCCCGGCGCTGGAATGCGGCGCCGTCGACTGAGCGTTCTGAACAATCGGGCGGAACACGATCGCCTGGTCGCTACCCTGCGCGATCTCGGTAGGCCGGTGATCGTCGGCTTCGAACCCACCGGCAACTACCACCGCGTCCTTGCGCATCGGCTGATCAGCGCCGGGTTCGAGACCCGGCTGATCTCGAGCATGGCACTCGCCCGCACCCGCGAGGCCCTTCACAACGGTTGGGACAAGAACGATCCGAAGGATGCCCAGGTCATCCTGCATATGCTGCGGATCGGTGCCACGACCGTATACAGCGACCCTGGCTACGGCCGTCTGAACGACCTTCAGGAGTTGTCGAAGACGCACGACATGGTCTCGCGTGCCAAGACAGAACTCTGGCATCGCCTCCTGACTCACTACTTGCCACTCTACTTCCCAGAGGCCGAGCGCTTCCACGGCAACTCGCGCAGCGACTGGTTCCTGGCCCTCCTCGAGCAGTTCCCGACGCCAGCCAGCATTACGGTTCTCTCCAAGGAAGCGTTCATCGAGGCCGCGTGAGACCTCGTCGGCCGCAAGGTCTCGAAGACCCGGCTTCTGGCCGATATTTACGAGACAGCACGTAGTTCGACGGCCCTGCCGGTACGGCTCGATTCGCCGGCGATCGCAATGTTCCGCATGGTTCTTGCCGAGGGCAGAAGCCTCCTGCGCCAACGCGACCAGATCGAAGCCCAGGCCGAGGCTCTCTTGCTCGACGATCCAGATTCGGCCCGGTTGCGCCAGCTCCCGGGTATCGGACCCATCATCGCCCTGACCATTCTCGCCGAGGCCGGCAATCTGCGCCGCTTTGGCCATCATCGCCAGTTCCTCAAGTTCTGCGGGTTCGATCTCGCGACCCATCAGTCCGGCACCTTCCGCGGCCAGACCAAGCTGTCCAAGTTCGGCAACGCCCGACTGCGGCGCTCCTTCTGGTTGGCGGCCCAGGTCGCGATCCGGCAGCGCGACAACTCATTCCGGGAACATTATGGCCGATACGTCGCCAAGGATCCCGAGAACAAGCATCTCCGGCGCAAGGCGCTCACCGCAGTCGCCGCCAAGATGGCGCGCGTCGCCCATGCGATCGTCCGCTCCGGAGCCGACTACCGGCCGTTCTTCGAACAGCCGGTGCCAAGTGGAAGGACTTCGCTCTGTTAGTGCCGTGAGGGCGCGGTTCACCCCGCTACCCTGTAGATAATGTTGGGGCCTTTCACTTGGTCGCGTATCTCGTTTTAAGGACGGTCAGGACCGTCTCGTTCCGGCGGATCCTCAGTTTGCTATGGTTGAGAGCGCACCCTTGAACGGTGGAAGCCACTTGGTCCTCGTTCTCCTTAACGGCGACCGGCACACGCCGGCGCAACGAGACCTGCTGTCTGATCGCTACCTCTTGACTGACCAGTTAGGCCGTTGTC
>CALROF020000284.1:0-7009 GCA_943369775.1 Reyranella massiliensis 521 | reverse complement strand
GACCCCAACCAGCGCATGCATGCCGTAGCTCGCGTCGAGGATCAGATGCGGCCATTCATCCGCCGCGACTCTCAGGTCTCGATCCGCCGCCAGTTCGGCGTCGCGGGCGCGGCGTATCTCGACATCTCGCGCGGCACAGGGCCGGAGCTCGACTGGTCCTACGCTGTCGTCACCGCCCAAAGCGAGCGGGCGGCGACCGATACGCTGGGCCAGATGATCGACGAGGTCCGCGCCAAGGTGATCCCCATCATGGACGAGGTGCAGAAGGCCGTGATCGCCATCACGGCCGTCGCCCAGCGCGTCGGTGATCCGGCCGGCCCGCTGGAACAGACGCTTTCCTCGGCGGCCGGCATCGCGCGGCGAGTTGAGAGCGGCGAAGGTGTCGTCGGCCGATTGATCGCCAACGACAAGATGGCGACCGATCTCGAAACCACCCTGGTAAGCGTTCGCGAACTCGCCAGCCAGCTCGAACGCACCTCGAAGGATCCGCGCATCGGCCAGATCGTGCAGAAGACCGATTCGGTGCTGGCATCGCTGCAGACCACGACCCGCAACCTCGCGGCAACGACTCCGCAGATTACCCGCAACGTCACCGATACGACCGACGCCTTGCCCACGACCTTGCTGCAGGCCCAGCTTGCCGCTCGCGAGCTTGAGCTCCTGCTCGGCCAGTTGCGTCACCATTGGCTGTTCGGTGGCAGCAGCAGCAACGCAGCCCCGGCTCCCGGACGCCGCGCCCCGGCCATAGAGGTGCGGCCGTGAGGGTGCTTCGCATCGCCGGCCCCATCGCGACAGCGCTGCTGTTGGTGGCATGCGGCGGCGGCACGCCGGCCGATCCCGGCCCCCCGCCCGACACGAAGCTCGACACGGCCAACCGCGCGGGCACGCAGGCCCTGTCGCTCGGCATGCCGGCGCAGGCCGTACGCCAGTACAAGGTGGCCCTCACCCGCGCCTATGAACGCGACGATACCGAAGCCATTGCCGACACGGCCTACAATCTAGCTCTGGCCGAGATTCGCGCCGGCGATCCCAAGGCCGCCTTGCTGACGACTCGCAATACGAAAGCCGAGCTGCAGCGGCGCCAAGCCGCCGTGCCGGCCGAGCTGATGCTGGTCCAGGCCGCCGCCGCCTATCGTGCGGGCGATACTGCCACCGCCGCTGCCGCCTCCCAACAGGCACTGGAACTCAAGGCGCGCGATGCGGATACGGCGCCACGCGCCTGGTTTATCCGCGGGCTGGTCGCAGCGGAACGCGGCGACGGTGCCACCCTGGCACAGGCGATCGCCGCCATCGCCCCCAGCAAGCAAGCCGATATCCAGGCCGACCGACAGGAGCTGACGGGCCGCGCCGCCCTGCTCGACGGGAATGCAGGTGCCGCCCTCACCTCCTTCGAGCAGGCCGCCGCCAACCGGCAGCAGGCCATCGACTATCGTGGCATGGCGCGTGCACTGGCTCTTGCGGGCGAGGCCTCACTAAAGCTCGGGAAGCCATCCGAGGCAGCCGTCTTCTACCTGCGCGCCGGCCGTAGCAGCCTGTTGCAGGGCGACACCGCGGCGGCGACACCGCAGCTCAAGCGGGCGGAAGAGCTGGCGCAGCAGACGTCGCAGACCAGTATCGTCGAGGAGATTGCGCGCTTGCGCAAAGCGGCCGCCGAGAAGGCGCCCGTCAGGACTTAGTCTTTCGGGGGAGAGCGGGTCATGGTTCTGGGAATGTCGGTGGCGACCTTCACGATCGTTCACGTCGTCATCAGCTTGATCGCCATCGCCACCGGTGCGGTGGCGTGCGCGCGCATGTGGGAAGGCCGACGGCTCGACGGCTGGAACACCGTGTTCCTCTGGACGACGATCCTCACCAGCGTCACCGGCTTTCTTTTTCCCTTCAATGGCTTTACGCCGGCGATCGGCACCGGCATCGTCTCCTCGGTCGCATTGCTCATCGCACTGGTGGCGCTCTATGGCGGACGTCTCGCAGGCAGTTGGCGCTGGATCTATGTCTGCAGCGCCGTATTCGCCTTCTATCTGAACGTCTTCGTGGCGGTCGTGCAGGCCTTTGGCAAGATTGGCTTTCTCCATGCACTGGCACCGACAGGCTCGGAGCCACCCTTCGCGGTGGCGCAAGGCGTCGTGCTGCTGGGCTTCATTGCCCTGGGCGTCCTGTTGGTCCGGCGCTTCCGACCCGCCTAGACTCGCGCCGCGATCCGGTGCTTGCTGCCACCGGAGGAACGCATGAAAGATTTCGCAGGGAGGATTGCCGTCATCACCGGTGGCGGCACGGGCATGGGTCGCGAACTGGCCCGTCAACTGGCGGCCGAAGGCTGCAACATCGCCATGTGCGATGTCTCCGGCGCCGCCATGGCCGAGACCAAGCGGCTTTGCGAGGCCGGCGGCATGAGCCAGGGCCAGCGCATCACCACGCACATCGCCGACGTCTCGAAGGAAACCGACGTCGCGCGCTTCCGTGACGAGGTCGAGAAGGACCAGGAGTCCGACCGCATCCATCTGCTGTTCAACAATGCCGGCATCGGCGGCGGCGGCAGCTTCCTCGTCAACGGCCGCGACGAATGGGAGCGCACCTTCGATATCTGCTGGGGTGGCGTCTATCGCTGCACGCGCGCCTTCCTGCCGATGATGCGCCGCGCCGACGCCGGACACATCGTCAACACGTCGAGCGTCAATGGCTTCTGGGCCTTCATCGCCCCCGATATCCCGCAGACCGCGTATGCCGCGGCCAAGTTTGCGGTGAAGGGTTTCACCGAGGCACTGATCACCGACCTGCGCCTCAACGCGCCGCACATCAAATGCTCGGTAGTGATGCCGGGCCATATCGGCACGTCGATCGCGTCGAACTCGCTCAAAGTGCAGACTGGCAACCAGGGCGATGACATCACCGACCGCGAGATCGAGTTGGCCCGCAAGCGCCTCGCCGCGCGCAACCCCGACATCGACAAGGTTTCCGACGAGGAGATCCGCAAGATGATCCTCGAACGGGCGCGGCGATTCCTCGAAGACGCACCGACGACAGCCGCCCAGGCCGCCACCATCATCCTGGACGGCGTGCGCAACGAGCGCTGGCGCATCCTGGTCGGCCGCGATGCCGAACTGATCGACGACCTGGTGCGCGCGACGCCGGAGAAAGCCTACGAGCCCGAGTTCTTCTCGGACTTCGCGGCCAAGGTCGGCTGGACCGTCGGCCGCTAGGAGGAACGGGTCATGGCTGCCCAGCAAGGCACATCGGCGCCTGCCTTCGACACCATCATCATTGGTGCCGGCATGTCTGGCCTCTTCCAGCTCCACCGCCTGCGCGGGCTGGGCATGAAGGTGCGCGTCTTCGAGGCGGGCACCGGTGTCGGCGGCACCTGGTACTGGAACCGCTACCCCGGCGCGCGCTTCGACTCGGAGAGCTATTCCTACGGCTACTCCTTCTCGAAAGAGCTGCTGGAGGAATGGGACTGGACCGAGCATTTCTCCCCCCAGCCGGAAACCTTGCGCTACCTGAACCACGTCGCCGACAAGTTCGACCTGCGCCGAGATATCCAGTTCAGGAGCCGCGTTGCAGCGGCCCACTGGCACGAGGAGACGCGAAGCTGGCACGTGACTCTGGAGGATGGCAGCTCAGCAACCGCGCGCTTCCTGATCACGGCGATCGGCCCCCTCTCCGCGCCCACGATGCCCCGCATCGAGGGCGTCGAAAGCTTCAAGGGCCAGTCCTGTCACACCGCGCGCTGGCCGCACGAGCCGGTGAACTTCGAGGGCAAGCGCATCGCCGTGATCGGCACCGGCGCAACCGGCGTGCAGACCATCCAGGAGGTCGCCAAGACCGCGAAGAGCCTGACCGTGTTCCAGCGCACGCCCAATTGGTGTGCGCCCTTGCACAACGGCAAGATCGACCAGGAGGAGATGGCCGCCATCCGCGCGAGCTATCCCGACATCTTCCGGCGCTGCCAGGAGACCTTCGCCTGCTTTCTGCACACCGCCGACCCGCGCGGCACCTTCGAGGTGACAGCGGAGGAGCGTGAAGCCTTCTTCGAGAAACTCTACGGCGAACGCGGCTTCGGCATCTGGGTGGGCAATTTCAACGACATCCTGACCGACCCCAAGGCCAATGCGCTGATCTCCGACTTCGTGGCGCGCAAGATCAGGAGCCGCGTCAAGGATCCGGCGGTAGCGGAGAAGCTGATCCCCAGGAACCACGGCTTTGGCACCCGTCGCGTGCCGCTCGAGACGCGTTACTACGAAGTCTACAACCAGCCCAATGTCGAGCTGATCGATATCACCGAGACGCCGATCCAGCGCATCACGCCCACCGGCATCGCGACCAGCGCTCGCGAATTCGAGTTCGACATGATCGTCTATGCGACCGGCTTCGACGCGCTGACCGGCGCTTTCGACCGCATAGACTTCCGGGGCGTCGGCGGACAGCGCTTGATGGAAAAATGGGCCGATGGCGCGGAGACCTTCGTCGGTATGTCGGTGGAAGGCTTCCCCAATCTGCTGATGTTGCTGGGTCCACACACCGCGCTGGGCAACATCCCCCGCAGCATCGAATACAATGTCGAATGGGTGACTGACCTGCTGCGCTTCATGCGCGAGCACGGGCTGACGCGCATCGACGCGACACCAGAAGGCGTCGAGGCCTGGATGAAGGCGGTCCACGAAGCCTCGGTGGGGCTGCTCTCCAATGAGGTGAACTCGTGGTTCACCGGCATCAACACCAATGTCGAGGGCAAGCAGACCCGTCGCATCGCGCGCTACAGCGGCAGCGCGCCGGCCTACCGCGCCCGCTGCGACGAGGTCGCGGCAGCGAACTATCGCGAGATGGTGTTGAGCTAGCCGCCCCTAGCGGCGAGATCGATGGCGCGGCGATACATGGTCATCGCCGCTTCCGGCGTGTTGTAGCCGGCATGAGCCGTCAGCGTGACATTGTCCAACGCTAGCAGCGGCTCCTCCGGCGACACGGGCTCGCGCACAAACACATCGGTCGCGTAATGGTCAATGCGGCCTGCCTGCAGCAGCTCGATCAGCGCCGCCTCCTCGACCACGCCCGCCCGGGCCGTATTGACCAGGATCGCGCCCGGCTTCATCTGCTCGAGCTTCGCCCGGTCGAGAAAGCCGCGAGTCGCGTCATTCAACGCAAGATGCAGGCTCACGATGTGGGCACGGGTTAGCAACTCGTCGAGTTCGACCATCGGTACCGGCGCATCGGCAAGCGGCGAACGGTTCCAGGCGATCACCTGGAAGCCGATGCCGCGGCCGAGCCGCGCCATTTCGCGACCGATGCCGCCCAGGCCCACGATGCCCAAGGTTTTTCCACGCAGTTCCATGCCCTGCATGGGGCGCCATCCGCCGGCGCGCACCAGGGCATGCATGGTCGCGATGTGCCGTGCCGCCGCAAAGACCAGGCCCATCGCATGCTCGGCCACCGTCGTGTCGCCATAGCCGCCGATGGTCGAGACCTTGATTCCCAGCCGCTCCGCTGCCGCCAGGTCGACGAAGCTTGCCGCCCCCGTGCCGAGGAAGACGATGTGCCGGAGCCCCGGACAGAGCTTCAGCGTTGCCTCGTTGAAGTAGGTCGCGTCGTTGATCACGGTGTCGTAGCCCGCGATCAGAGTCGGAATGGCGGCCTCGGCTACCGGCCCCATGTTGATCGCAATCGGCGGGTCGGCAGGCCCGTGGACCTGCTTCCAGACGCGGTCGATATCCGGAGTTGAGTCGATGAAGAGCGTGTTCGGCATTTCAGGTCGGATCCAGTTTGCGGAAGGTCGCGCCGGGAAACCACAGGTTTATGGTTAACTGCCCCCGGCACCAGACCCGAACCGCGCAGGGTATTTGCCAATGAAGACGCTTCGCCTTCTCGCCACCCTTCTCCTCGTCCAGGCCCCGCTGCTCGGCCACACGGCAGGGCACGCACAGGCGCCCGGCCAAGCCGGCCCGCTCGACTTTCTGGTGCAAAGCCTCTGCCTCGATGCCACCGGCAAGCCGACCACCACCCTACCCACCGACCCGGCCTGCACCGTGCGCCGGTTGCAGCGGTCCGACGATCCGGCCCCCTATCGTAAGCACGACTGGCCGAACGTGCTGGGCGAGCCCTCGACACCACAGGGCTACCAGGCCAGTGACTCGGTTACGATGCAGCGTGGCGGTCGCTCGCTCGTCGTCCAGACCTTCGATTTCGGCACCAACGGACGGACGTTCGGGACCTTCGACGGCGGCCGCGGCGATGGCGGTCAGGTGGCCCTGATCCTTGGCGACTGGTCGAGTTTCGTCCTGACCGAGGATGGCGGCGGGGGCGTGCAATGGTTCATCGGCGAGGGCTGCCGCTCGGCGGCGTCTTCAGAGCGGCGCTTTCTCTCCTGGCTGATCTTCCGCGAGCCGGTCGCCGGCGCTTGGCAGGACAGCATGGCCCGGCTGAACATCGCACCGGACATCGCGAGCTGCCCGGGACGTTTCAACGACGCCTACACCCGCTATCGCCGTGACGAGGTCGAGTTTCCATTCCGCATCGTCGGGTCAAGCGGGGCCAAGGACGAGCGCCACAGGCTCGACGTCGTTGTTTCGGAGCACTATGGCGGCAGCGATATCCCCTCAGCCGACCATCTGGAGCGCTTCTTCTTTGCCCGCGGCCTGGGCATGGTGCGCTGGGAGCGGTGGGCCAATGGCAAGGTCACTCGCGACCGGCAGGCCGCGGGGATGGCAACTGCGCTGGCGCAAACGGCCAGATGCCCTGCCTTGAAGGACTATGGAGCCCCAGGACGTGACTGGCTGCTAGCCGACTGCCGGACCTGGACGGTGATGGTCCCCCAGGAACGGCCCTGGACGGTCGACGATTATGGCTGGTCGGCACTGCAGGCGTTCGGGCGGTAGCCGTCGGCGTCCTGTATCAGCGCAGTTTTGGGCCCAGATACGAAACCCCGCCTGGTCAACTTGCTTAAAAATTAATCATTTGTGCAACGCGGTGAATTTCTACGCATTGAGTGCAGAATTCAGAACGGCTGGCATCTCACGACCGCAAG
>CALROF020000283.1:0-7049 GCA_943369775.1 Reyranella massiliensis 521 | reverse complement strand
AGCCGGCGGATCGTGTCGCCTTTGTCGTTGCGGCCATGCAGCAGGTTCTCGGCGCGAGCCGTAAGCATGAACGACACTGGCAACGCCCGCGCTGCTTCGACCGCCGCCCGCACGCGCGCTACGGCGAGGTCGAAGTCATAGATCGGGTTCTTGGGATCGCCGGTCGAATCCTCGATGGAGCCGCCGACTGCGCCGGCTTCGGCCGCAAGATGGATCGCTTCGGCCGCCGCCGCGGGCTCGTGCGCAAAGCAATTCTCCAGGTCGACGTTCACCGGCAGGTCGGTCGCCTCGGCAATCGCCCGGCAGTTGGCGATCACCTCGGCCCGGCTCACCTTGCTGTCGGCGCGGCCGAGCATGTTGGCGAGGCCCAGGCTCGTGGTCGCCAGCGCCTCGAAGCCGATGGCAGCCAGCAGCTTCGCCGTGCCGGCGTCCCACGGGTTGGGAATGACGAAGGCGCCCGGCCGCTCGTGCAGCGCGCGGAACGTCGAGGCTTTGTCGGCCTGGCTGGGCATGGCGTCCGTCCTTGGGTCAGTTGGGTCGCCGTGACAATTGCCGGATCGCCAATCATTGTGAAATGCATAGTGCTGACTGTTTCCATCAGGATTACTGATCCATGGACATCGACGAGATCCAGACCTTCGTTGCCATCGCCGAACTGGGCGGCTTCACGCGCGCCGGGCAGCGATTGCACCGCTCGCAGCCCGCCATCAGTCGCCGCCTCGGCCTGCTGGAGCAGGAGCTGGGCGCGCCCTTATTCGAGCGCATTCGCGGCCATGCCAAGCTGACCGAGGCCGGCCGCGCCTTCCTGCCTCATGCCGAAGCAGCCCTCGCCGCCCTCAAGGATGCGCGCGAGGCCGTGCGCACGTTGCAGACCGGCCTGCAGGGCGCGATCTCGCTGGCCCTGGTCGGCACTCTCGCCGACACGCACATCGTCGACGTGCTGCGGCGGTTCGCGCGACGCTCGCAGGACGTCCGGCTCGAACTTCGCACCGCGTCGAGCGCGGAGATCACCGATCTCGTGCGGCGCGGCGAAGCGACCTTGGGCTTGCGCTATTTCGCCAGCGAACGACCGGAGCTGGTCTCGCTGGACGCCGGCAGCGAGGCGATGCTGGTGGTGGCTGCCCCCGGCCATCGCCTGGCTGGCCGCCGTGTCCGCGACGCGCGCGCCCTCGCCGGCGACCGCTGGATCGGCTTTCCGCCAGTCCAAAGCGAACGAGACTCCTCGGGCCATATCCTCGCGCGGCAACTGATCAAGGCGGGATTGGATGCCGCCGACCTCACCCTGATCGACAGCCTGACCGCCCAGAAGCGTCTCGCGCAGGCGGGCTTCGGCCTGGCGCTGGTGCCCGAGAGCAGCGTGCGCGACGAGCTGCGGCAGGGCCTGCTGGTCGCGCTCGATGTACCGGCGATGCGGACCACCATCCCGATCATCGCTCTCCATCGCCGCAACGGCTATCTCAGCCCCGCCGCCAAGGCTCTGCTGGCATTGCTGACGGGTGGCACGCTGCACCCAAAGCGACGCCGCGCTGCGCGCTCGTAAGCCACGCACGATATTGCCGGATGTCACCGGCACCGCTAGTCGAGTCTCCGCAGGATACCAAGGAGGGTATGCAGCGATGACGATGGCTTCGGCGGAATACCTGGCGCTGGCGAATGCAATCGATTGCACGACCTATCATGTCGACCGCTGCATCGCGGTGGCCGGCGGCGAACGATGCGGCCTGTTCCTGCACAAGTTCCTGCGATGGCACCGATACACCAAGGTCACGCGCAACGGATACAAGTGGGTGACGCTCACTCGTGCGGGATGGCAGGAGGAACTGCACTGCTCGCCCAAACAGATTCGTCTGGTTCTCGAAAAGATGACGGCACGGCGGTTCATCGTGCGCGAACAGCACTTCTTCGCCAACAAGGCATCGCTGTTCGTACGGCCAACGGAAACGCTCTTCCTCGCCTTGATCGACGATGAGCGCCTTCGATATGGGCAATTCTGCCCAGACCAGGATGGCCCTTCGTGCCCAGACCGGGTTGGCCCTTTAGGGCCATCCCTATATGAAAACTCTTATATCAAACTTGAGTAGTAAACTAAGATTGCGGTCGGCTTCGCCGCCGCGCCCCTCGCCCACCTTTCCTGCAATCGATTGCACGGACGGTGGCGCGGGTCAGTGGCGATCCCGCTCCTTCTCGCGCTTCTCGCGGTTGCGTTCTTCCAGATCGGCCGATGCGCCTCGATAGGCGCGCCATGCCAGAACAAGAGCCACCAACGAGCAGGCAACGCCGACAATCAGAGCCATGGGTTCTATGTTAGTCATAGGGGGACCTCAGCGGTCGAAAAACCTCGCAACGGCGGCGTCGCTCCAGGGTTGCCGGCTACCCACGCCGTGGAAGCCGACATGTCCGCCGTGCCGGGGCAGCAGCGGCATCAGCGACGGACTGCCGGCCCAATCATAGCGGCTGTAGAGCGCGCCGGGTATCCAGGGATCGTCGAGGGCGGCGATCACAAGGGTCGGCACCCGGATACCGCTCATGAAGCGCAGCGGCTTGCAGCGCTCGTAATAGTCCTCGGCGCCGGCGAAGCCGTGGCGCGGTGCGATGAAATCCTCGTCGTAGTCCCACACCGAGCGCGAGCCGAGGATCGCGGCGCGCTCCCCCGCCGTCACCTCGGCGCCCGCAGCCGTCGCCTCGATCTTCATCTGGCCCAGGATGTGACGATGGTAGAGCGTATTGCGCGGCCGCATCATGTTGCGGCACGTCACCGAAAGGTCGATGGGCGCGGAGATGCTGGCCGCCGCCGACAGCGGACAGGCGCTGCCCTCCTCGCCCAGATACTTCAGGAGCATCGCGGCTCCCAGCGAGTAGCCCGCGGCCACCATCCCGTCGCCCGTTAGCTCCGCAGGCAGCCTCGCCAGCAGCGCCCGGAAATCCTGGCTGCGGCCGGCATAGTACTGGCCCTTGCAGCTCACGCGCGACAAGCCGGCGCCGCGCAGATTGACCCGCAGCACCCGCTGCCCGCGATCCAGCATCGTGCGGGCCATGCTGTAGATGTAGTGGCTCTCCTGCGAGCCGGTGAGTCCATGGATCAACAGGCAGAGCGGCGTCTCCGGTTTCGGCATCTGCGGTGAGTCGAGGGTGCAGACCAGCGTATCGCCCGTGCCATCGTTCAGGTCGACGGGCAGCCGCTCGCTCACATGGGGCGCCAGCTCGCACTTTGGCGGTACGAGCACGTTGGCGACGGTCTGCAGGTCGCCGCCCCACCAGGGAAAGCGCGGCCGGAAGGACGGTGGATCGAGGCTCACGCCTCCATGGTAGCAAGCTGATCGAAGAATTTCTCCATCACGAGATCGCACCAGGGCTGGGTGCTGTCATGCGCATGGAAGCCGATATGACCGCCGGCCGGCGGCAGCACCGGCAACAGCGCCGGATTGTCGGCCCAGTTGAAATCCCGGTAGCACTCCACGGGAATCCACGGATCGTCGCATGCCGCCAGGACCATGGTCGGCACGCGGATCTCCGGCATGAAGGCATGCGGTGTGCAGAGGGCATAGTAGTCCTCGACGTCGCGGAAGCCGTAGCGCGGCGCGATGAACTTGTCGTTGAACTCCCACACGCTGCGGGCGGACTTGATCGCCTCGCATTCCTCCGGCGTGTTCCGCGCGCCGTCGGCCAGCGCCTCCGCCTTCATGTCGTTCAGCAGATAGGCGTGATAGAGCCAGTTCCGCGGACGCATCATGTGCTTGCAGTTGGCGGCAAGATCGATCGGCGCACAGATCGTCGCCGCCCCGCGCAACGGCGAGAAGGAACCTTCCTCGCCGAGATACTTGAGCAGCATCGCACCGCCCAGCGAATAGCCCACGGCAACGATACCGTTATCGGTAAGCTCTTCGGGGATCTGCCACAGCACGCGCCTGAAGTCGGCGGTGCGGCCGAGATGATAGTGCTCGCGGCAGTAGGGTCGCGACGGCCCGCAGCCGCGCAGGTTCAGTCGCAGCACACAATAGCCGCGCTCGAGCAGGTGGCGGGCGGCATTGAGCATGTAGGCACTGTCTTCGTTGCCCGTACATCCATGCACCAGCAGCACCAGCGGTCGTCCCTTCACCGCTTCCACCGGCCGGTCGAGCATGCCGAGGAGAATGTCGCCGGTGCGATCAGCCATTGGAAAGGCCAGTCGCTCGCTGGTGTGCGGTGCAAGATCGAGCACGCGCGACGACGTCAGGCGAATGGCGATCGTCTGCAGATCTGCCCCCCACCAGGGAAAACGCGGCCGAAACGGCGGCAGGTCGAGAGAATCAATGGACGGGGGCACGTCGGAAACCGTATTCAACCATTCTTCGAAATGAAAACGTCGAATACCCTTCCAAGTTCCGCGCTGCTCGGCGCCCTCTACGCCGTCACTGCCGCCATCGCTTTCAGCACAGCCGGTGTCATTGTGCGGCGCATCGACCTTCCCGCATGGGATGTATCGTTCTGGCGCAGTGCATTATTGGTTGTCACGATGTTGCCACTAATGATCTGGCAACGGCGCGCGATCCTTGTCGATTCGCGCAATGCCGGCCTGGCGCTGGTGATGAGTGCAGTCCTGCTGGCCGGTAGCTTCGTCAGTTTCATCCTGGCCCTTGGTCTCGCACCCGTCGCCAACGTGCTCATCATGTTCGGCGCGACGCCGTTCATCACCGCCATCGCCGCACGAATCTTCCTCGGCGAACGCCTGCACGGTCATACGATTCTGGCCATGGGCGTCGCCGTGATCGGCCTCGCCATCAGTGTCGCAGGTTCGCTGCAGGCTGGCGCGCTTGCCGGCATGGCCGTGGCGTTCATTGTCGTGCTCTGCATGAGCGGCAACTACGTGGTCGTCCGCCACCGCCGCGACGTCGGCATGGCGCCGGCCATCTGGCTGGCGGGCGTGATCTCGGGCCTGGTGGCCCTGCCCTTTGCGCATCCCGAAAATGTCACCTGGGGACAGCTTCCCTGGCTTTTCGCGCTGAGCCCCGGCCAGCTTGCGGTCGGGCTGATGCTCTACATGGCGAGCCTCAAGCGAATTCCGGCAGGCCGTGCAGCTTTGCTTGGCCTGCTGGAACTGGTCCTCGGTCCTATCTGGGTGTGGCTGTTCGATGGCGAAAAGCCGGGCGACCTTACCTTGATTGGCGGCGCCATCGTGATCAGTGCGGCTGCGGCCAACGTGTGGCTGGATTCGCGCCGACCCTCTGGCTAAGAACTTGATATGACCCAGAATACGAAAGGCCCGCTGTCGGGCATCACTGTCGTCGATCTCTCCCGCATCCTGGCGGGCCCTTACTGCACCCTGCTGATGGCCGAGATGGGTGCGCGGGTGATCAAGGTCGAACCGCCCAAGGGCGGCGACGATGCCCGCGCCTACGGTCCCTTCGTCAACGGCAAGTCGACCTACTTCGCATCGGTCAATCGCGGCAAGGAGAGCATCGCGCTCGACCTCAAGTCCGACGCCGACCGCAAGATCTTCGAGAAGCTGCTCGAGAAGGCCGACGTCGTGGTCGAGAATTTCCGGCCTGGCACGATGGAGAAGCTGGGCTACGGCTGGGATACGCTGCACGCCAAGTATCCCAACCTCATCTACGCCTCGGCCTCGGGCTTCGGCCATACCGGCCCGAATTCCAAGGACCCGGCCTATGACATGGTCATGCAGGGCATGGGCGGCATCATGAGCATCACCGGCAACGAGGGTCAGCCGCCCAGCCGTGTCGGCATGTCCGTCGGCGACATCGGCGCCGGCCTCTACACGGCCGTCGCGGTCAATGCCGCCATCGTCCATCGCCTCAAGACCGGCGAATCGACCAAGGTCGACATCGCCATGTTCGACTGCCAGCTCGCGCTGCTCGAAAACGCGATCATGCGTTACACGGTCGAGAAGGAAATCCCCGGCCCGCTCGGTGCGCGCCATCCGACCATCACCCCCTTCGAAGCCTTCGCCACCTCGGACGGCTCGATGATCATCGCCGCGGGCAATGACAGCCTGTTCATCAAGATGTGCGAAGCCCTCGGCCGGTCCGACATGGCCACCAACCCCGAGTACAAGTCGAATGCGCTGCGCCAGAAGAGCCAGAAGAAGCTGAAGCAGGAAATCGAGTCCGTGCTGAAGACGAATACGACCGATTACTGGATCGCCGTCGTATCCAAGGGCGGCGTGCCCTGTGGCCCGATCAACAACATCGCGCAGGCAATCGCCCATCCGCAGGTCGCCGCGCGCAACATGCTGGTCGAGGTGCCCGACGGCAGCGGCGGCACGCTGAAGCTTGCCGGCAACCCGCTCAAGATGTCGGCCTTCGCCGATCCGTCGACGCGAGCCCCGGCCCCCGACCTCGACGCCGATCGCCAGGCGATCCTCGCTTACGTCGGCGGCTGAGACAGTGCGGGCGTTGCTGCGCGTTGCTGCCGGCCTGGGCAAGTTCCTGGTCGGTCTGGTGCTGGCGCTCGCCGTCGTCCTGCTCGGCACCTATTTCCAGGTGCGGGGCGCGCTGCCGTCCTATAGCGGCCACCTCGAAGCGTCGGGACTAAAGGCGCCGGTCGAGATCCAGCGCGACAAGAATGCCGTGCCGCACATCATCGCAGGTTCGCTCGAAGATGCGGCCTTCGCGCTCGGCTACGTCCACGCACAGGATCGCTTCTGGCAGATGGAACTGATGCGGCGGCTGGGCCAGGGTCGCCTCGCCGAACTCGTGCCGCCTGCGCTCGTCGGCGGCGGGCTGGTCGAGAGCGACCGCACGATGCGCGGCCTCGGCGTCTATCGCAAAGCATCGGAGAGCGTGAACGCCCTCTCGCCAGCGATGCGCGGCCAGATCGAAGCCTATGCTGCGGGCGTCAACGCCTGGATCTCCGACGAGGACCAGCAGTTCGGCCTCGAACTCACCGTGGTCAAGTTGCTGTCCGGCGGCCGCTACCGGCCGGACCCGTGGCGGCCCGCCGATTCGCTGGTCTGGGCCAAGCTGATGGCGTTGGGCCTCGACGGCAACTGGCGCGCCGAATTGCTGCGGCTTCGCCTCGCCAACAAGATCGGCGAAGACGGCGTGAAGTTCCTG
>CALROF020000282.1:0-7111 GCA_943369775.1 Reyranella massiliensis 521 | reverse complement strand
TGGCCACCATCAACGGGTGATGATACGGCAGGCTGGTCACGCCCGAGCCCAGCCGGATATAGCGCGTGCGTTCGATGGCAGCGCCGATGAACACTTCCGGCGACGCGATGGTTTCCCAGCCGGCGGAGTGGTGCTCACCGATCCAGGCTTCGTCGAAGCCTAGCTCGTCGATCCACTCGATCAACTCCATGTCACGCGCCATCGCCAGCGTCGGGTTCTCGCCAACGCGATGGAACGGCGCCAGGAAGATGCCGAATGTGAGCCCCTTATGATTGCCGGTCTGTGCCATGAAGTCCTCCGTGGACCGCGACCCTAGCACAGGCCACCATATGTCGAGATGAACGAATTGATTGCCACCACAACTGCCGCAAGGCGGAAGCACAAACCGCACCAGATCGATCATGCCACGCGCTGACGTACAAAGATTGATGGAGCGCATGGCGATTCCCGCCATCGCCGCCCCGATGTTCCTGGTGTCCAATCCCGCCCTGGCGCTCGCCTGTTGCGGTGAAGGCATCATGGGAAGCTTTCCCGCACACGGCACCCGCAGCCGCGAAGAATTCCAACATTGGCTCGACGAAATGGTCGAAGGCATGAGACGCCTCGAAGATGCCGGGCGACAGCCCGCGCCCTGGGCAGTGAACCTCGTCGTGCATGCCTCCAACCCGCGTTATCCCGGCGATCTGGAACTGGTCGAGAAATACAAAGTGCCCGTCGTGTTGACGTCCAAGGGCGCCCCAGGCGACGCGATCAAACGCATTCACGGTTGGGGCGCTGTAGCGCTGCACGACATCGCCAACCGGCGCCACGCTGAAAAGGCACTGGAGGCGGGCGTCGATGGCGTCATCGCTGTCGCCGGCGGCGCCGGCGGCCATACCGGCACGATCAATCCCTTCGCGCTGATGAACGAAGTGCGGCAACTGGGTGACAGCTTCGCGGTGGTGCTGGCGGGTGGCCAGACCACGGGCCGCGACGTGCTGGCCGCCGAAGCGATGGGTGCCGACCTCGCCTATATCGGCACACGCTTCATCGCGACGCGGGAGGCGATGGCGGCACAGGCGCACAAGGACATGATCCTGAACACGCGCGCCACCGACGTTTTCCTCACCGCGTCGATCGACGGCGCACCGGCCAATTGGCTGACGCCCAGCCTGCTCGGCGCCGGCATCGACCTCGACGTGCTGCGCACCACGCTTCCCGGCAAGATCGTCGACTCGCGGGAGAACAAGAAGCGCTGGAAGGATATCTACACGGCCGGTCACGGCGTCGGGAATATCGAGGACGTGCCGACGACTGCGGAGCTCTGCCGGCGCTTGATCGCGCAGTATCGCGAGGCGAAGTCTGAAATGGCGCGACCGCTCGCCGATCGCGCCACGGCATAGACTAGGACCGCTCCCCTGCTTTAGGCTTCGCGCCGCAGCACGGGGAGTTCAGAGTGAAGACAAAAGCAGCGGTTTGCTACGAAGCCGGCAAGACTTTGGAGATCGAAACCGTCGACCTCGAAGGCCCGAAGTTCGGCGAGGTGCTGGTCGAGATCAAGGCGTCCGGCGTCTGCCATACCGACGAATTCACGCGGTCCGGCGGCGATCCCGAAGGCCTGTTCCCGGTGATCTTCGGCCACGAGGGCGCGGGCGTCGTCGTCGATGTCGGTCCCGGCATTGTGTCGCTCAAGAAGGGCGACCACGTGATCCCGCTCTACACGCCGGAGTGCCGCGCCTGTAAATCCTGCCTCTCCGGCAAGACCAATCTCTGCACGGCGATCCGCTCGACCCAGGGTCAGGGCGTAATGCCCGACGGCTCCAGCCGCTTCTCGATCAAGGGCAAGAAGATCCATCACTATATGGGCTGCTCGACCTTCTCGAACTACACGGTGCTGCCCGAGATCGCGCTCGCCAAGATCCGGCCCGACGCGCCGTTCGACAAGGTTTGCTACATCGGCTGCGGTGTCACGACCGGCATCGGTGCCGTCATCAACACGGCCAAGGTCGAGCCCGGCGCCAACGTTGTGGTGTTCGGCCTGGGCGGCATCGGCCTCAACGTGCTGCAGGGCGCACGCATGGTCGGCGCCAACATGATCGTGGGCGTCGATCTCAACCCGGCGCGCGAAGCGCTCGGCCGCAAGTTCGGCATGACGCACTTCGTCAATCCCAACGATCTCGGCGACAAGGACCTTGTCGCCCATCTCGTGGAGCTGACCGACGGTGGCGCCGACTACAGCTTCGAATGCGTCGGCAGCACCAAGCTGATGCGCCAGGCGTTGGAGTGCTGCCATCGCGGCTGGGGCAAATCGGTGATCATCGGCGTCGCGGGCGCCGGCCAGGAGATTTCGACCCGGCCGTTCCAACTCGTGACAGGCCGCCACTGGATAGGCACGGCTTTCGGTGGCGCCAAGGGTCGCCGCGACGTGCCGAAGATCGTCGACTGGTACATGGACGGCAAGATCGACATCGATTCGCTCATCACCCACACGATGCCGGTCGAGAAGATCAACGATGCCTTCGACCTGATGCACAAGGGAGAGTCGATCCGCAGCGTCGTCACGTTCTAGGGAAGGAAGCCACGCCATGACCGTTCGCAGGATCGGCGGAGCCACCATCGAGAAAGTCGAGGAGCTGTGCGCGGCGGGCTTCCGTCCCAACCGCATGTTTCCCAAGTTCGACCAGCAGGCCTTCGACGCGCAGAAGCACTGGATGGTGCCGACGCATGTCGAGGCAGGTTCCGATCGCCTCGTCGGATCCGTTCATACCTGGATCGTGAAGACCGGCCGCCACACCATCCTGATCGACACCTGCCTCGGCAACGACAAGCAGCGGCACAATCCCGGCTGGAACAAGCTCGACACGCCGTTCCTCAACCGTCTGCGTGCCTGCGGCTGCGCGCCGGAGTCGGTCGACTTCGTGATGTGCACGCACCTGCACGTCGATCATGTCGGCTGGAACACCAAGCTTGAGAACGGCCGCTGGGTGCCGACCTTCCCCAATGCAAAGTATCTGTTCGCCAAGCGCGAGTACGCGCACTGGGAAACCGAGCGCGGCACGCAGGGCGAAGGTAAAGTGAACGACGGCTCGTTCGATGATTCGGTTCTGCCGATCGTCGAGGCCGGCAAGGCGGTGATGATCGAGAGCGATCACCAACCCGACCCGCTGCTCACCATCAAGGACTATCCCGGCCACACGCCGGGTTCGATCGCCATCAACCTGAAGGATGACGGACGCACCGCAACCTTCTCGGGCGATATCATGCATCATCCGATCCAGGTCTATCATCCGGACTGGTCGAGCCAGTTCTGCTGGGATCAGGACATGTCGGCACGCTCGCGCCGCACGCTCCTGGAGGATTGCGTCGAGAGCAATGCACTCCTCTGTCCCGCGCATTTTCCGGGCGCCAATGCGGGTTACGTCAAACCCGAGGGCAATGCCTTTCGGCTCGAATGGGATGAACAACGATGAAGCTCGAGCCTCTTCTCGTCGGACTGAGCTTCGGCGAGGGACCGCGCTGGCGTGACGGCAAGCTGTGGTTCTCCGATTTCTATGTCCATCAAGTCCGAACCGTCGACGAAGCCGGCAATGCCGAGACCATCGTCGAAGTGCCGGGCCGGCCGTCCGGCTTGGGCTGGCGGCCCGACGGCACGATGCTGATCGTCAGCATGACCGATCGCCGGCTGATGCGCTTTGCCGACGGCAAACTCTCGGTCGAGGCCGAACTCAAGCCGCTCGCCACCGGCCACTGCAACGACATGATCGTCGATGCGAAAGGCCGCGCCTATGTCGGCAACTTCGGCTTCGATCGCCATGCCGGCGAGGAGCCGCGCGCCGCCGTGCTCGTGCGCGTCGATCCGGACCGTTCGGTGCATCAGGCTGCCGACGGGCTGATGTTCCCCAACGGCACCGTTATCACGCCCGACGGCAAGACGATGATCATCGGCGAAACCTTCGCCAAGCGCCTGACGGCCTTCGACATCGCCGCCGACGGCTCGCTCTCGAACCGCCGCGTCTGGGCGGAAACACCCAACTGCAATCCCGACGGCATCTGCCTCGATGCCGAAGGCGGCATCTGGGTCACCGGCGCCTTCACCCACCACATGATCCGCGTCCTGGAAGGCGGCAAGGTCACCCACGACCTCGATCTCGGGGCGCGCGCGGCCTATGCTTGCATGCTGGGCGGCCAGGATCGGCGCACCCTGTTCGTCGTCACCAACAGCGGCAGCGGTCCCGCCATCGCCGACAAGCGCGATGGCCGGATCGAAACCATGCGGGTCGATGTGCCCGGCGCCGGATTGCCGTGAGGAGAATGCGATGAAGGGTCCCGAGGACGATGCCGGCCTGTCCGGCAAGGTCGCGATCATCTCCGGCGGTGGCGCCGCAGGCGATGGCATCGGCAACGGCCGGGCCGCCGCCATCCTGCTGGCGCGCGCAGGCACGCATGTGCTGGTGGCCGACCGGGAGCTGAAGCTTGCGGAACGCACCGTCGAGATGATCAAGGCCGAAGGCGGCCATGCCGCTGCGTTCGCCGGCGACATGACCCAAGAAGTGGAGTGCAAGCGGCTTGTCGATGCTGCGGTTGATCACTGGGGCCGTCTCGATTTTCTCGACAACAATATCGGCATCGGCAGCCGTGGTTCGGTCGTGGACGAGAAGCCCGAAGAGTATCGCCGCGTCATGCAGATCAATGTCGAGACGATGTTCCTCGTCTCCAAGCACGCGATTCCCGCGATGATCAAGACGGCCAAGGGCGGCGCGATCGTCAACATCTCCTCGATCTCGGCGCTGCGGCCGCGCGGCCTCACGACCTACACCACCTCCAAGGCTGCCGTAATCGGACTGACCAAGGCGATGGCGGTCGACCACGGCAAGGACAATATCCGCGTCAACTGCATCTGCCCCGGCCCGATGTATACGCCGATGGTCTATGCCCGCGGCATGAGCGATGCCGCGCGAAGCCAGCGCACCAAGGCGTCAGTGCTGAAGACCGAGGGCACCGGCTGGGATGTCGGCCATGCCGTTCGCTTCCTTCTGTCGGCGCACGCCCGCTACATCACCGGCCAGGTGCTGACCGTCGACGGCGGCGTGACCCTGCAGGGTCCGGAGCGCGATTCACAAGACCACTGACATCAAAGGAAACATCAATGGCCCGCCTGCCCTATCTGGAGGCCGATCAAGTCGCGCCCGAATATCGCGACATGCTGAAGCGCAACACCAATCTGCATAAGTTGCTGGTGAACTCGCCCGACATGGCGCGCGCCTTCAATGGCATGGGCGGTTTCATTCGCTTCAAGAGCAAGCTCGATCCGCGGCTGCGTGAGCTTGCCATCCTGCAGGTCGGCTGGATGGAGAAGTCGGAATACGAGTTCACCCATCACGTGAAGATCGGCAAGGAATTCGGCGTCACCGACGACGACATCAAGGCTCTGATGGCCGAGACCGAGGGCAAGCCCAGCAACCTCGAACCGCTGGCCAAGGCGATCCTCAAGGGTGCCCGCGAGATGGTGAAGGACCTTGCCATGTCCGATGCCACCTTCGCCGAGATCAAGAAGGATCTCTCCAACGAGCACATGACCGACCTCGTGCTCACCATCGCCTTCTACTGCGCGGTGGTGCGCGTGCTCGCCACCATGCAGATCGACAATGAGCCTCACTACAAGGAAGTGCTGAAGCAGTATCCAATCCCCGGAGTGAAGTGACATGCGTCTCAAGGATCGCGTCGCCATCGTCGTCGGCGCCGGCCAGAGCCCGGGCGAAGGCATGGGCAATGGCCGCGCCACCGCCCTCACCTTCGCGCGCGAAGGCGCCAAGGTCCTGTGCGTCGATCACAATCTCGCGTCGGCGCAGGAAACCGTCGACCTGATCCATCAAGGCCAGGGTATCGCCGAGGCGTTCAAGGCGGACGTCACCAAGGAAGGCGACATCAAGAACATGATCGCCGATGCCCATGGGCGCTGGGGCCGCATCGACATCCTGCACAACAATGTCGGCGTCTCGCTGTCCGGCGGCGATGCCGAGCTCGGTGACATTACCGAGGAGGCATTCGATCGCTGCACCGCGATCAATCTCAAGAGCTGCATCTTCGCCGCCAAGCACGTGCTACCGATCATGCGCAAGCAGCAGAGCGGCGCGATCATCAACATCTCCTCGATGGCGGTGATCACGACCTATCCCTATGTCGCCTACAAGGCGACCAAGGCCGCGATGGTCGCCTTCACCGAACAGCTTGCCTACCAGAACGCCCAGTACGGCATCCGCGCCAACGTCATCCTGCCCGGTCTGATGAACACGCCGATGGCCGTCGACACGCGCGCGCGAACGTTCAATAAGACCCGTGCCGAAGTCGAAGCCGAGCGCGACTCCAAGGTGCCGCTGCGCAAGAAGTTGGGCACCGGCTGGGATGTCGCCAATGCCGCGCTGTTCCTCGCCTCCGACGAGGCCGCATTCATCACCGGCGTGACCTTGCCGGTGGACGGCGGCGCGAGCGTACGCCGGGGGTAGTGGCCAGAAGGCCACTCAGCTCCGCCAAGAAGGCCCGAACCAGACGTGCATTCTGCCGTTCGCGCAGATGCACGACATGGGCATAGGTGTAGATCTCGGCATCCGACACCTGCAGCGCCCGGATGCGCGGATCGGGGATGAATTCCATCTCGGAGACGACGCCGAGGCCTATGCCCTTGGCCACCGCTTCGCGAATCGATTCGCGACTGCCAATCTCCATCACCACTTTCGGCCGCACGTCTTTTTCGCGCATCGCCTGATCGAAGGCGCGGCGCGTGGTCGAGCCCGCCTCGCGCACGATCAACCTCTGCCCCTCCATATCGCGCGCCCGGATCGCACGCCGGTTGGCGAACTCGTGATCGGCTGGACACATCACCACGACCCGGTGCCGGCGATAGGGAATGGCGACCAGACGGGTATCGGGATCGACATGCGCCAGCACCGCGACGTCGGTGCGATAGTCGAGCAGGTCGCGCAGCGTATCGCGTGAGTTGCCAACGGTGACGGAGACGTAGATCCCGGGATAGCGGACGTTGAAGGCCGCCAGCATGTCGGTGACATGGTAGGGCCCCACCGCACCGACGCGCAGATGCCCAGTTTTGAGCCCGCGCGTCTCGTTCAGATAGTCC
>CALROF020000281.1:0-7123 GCA_943369775.1 Reyranella massiliensis 521 | reverse complement strand
CGAAGGCCGTCTCGGCACGACGCAGAGCGTCTTCTTCCATCTTGCGCTGCGCCTCGGCTTTGTCCCTCGCGTCCTGTTCGGCCTTGGCCTTGGCTTCCTGCTGTGCCCTCTCGGCCCGAAGCTTTTCCGCCTCCGCCTGTGCTTTATCTGCGTCGGCCTGCGCCTTGCGTGTGGCCTCTTCGGCCGCCTCGGCTGCTGCCTTCGCCCTCACCGTCTCCGGATCGGGACCGCGCGTCGCCATGGCGTAGTAGCCACCGCCCCCCAACGCCAGAACCAACACTGCCGCGAGCGCAACCCACAGGCCGGTCTTCTTCTTCGGTTCTCCCGACGCCCCATGGGACGACGGTGCTGCGACCGTCGGAGCTCCCAGGACAGAAACACGGGTCGCGGGCGCGGCCGTATCCTTACCCATGACGACGGTGGCGCCCGCCTCGGGAGCGGCCGTCATGCCGAGAATAGGTCGCCAGCCTGCAATCGATTGCGGCCGATCGCGCGCTGCCACTGCCAGACCGGCGTCTACGCCGGCCAGAAGCCCCGGTGAGAAGCCCACCGGCGCGAACTTGGCCAGAGGCTCGTAAGTGTCGTCCAGCATGCGATCGAAGGCGTTGGGCGGCGCCTTGCCCATGATCGCGTGATAGATCGTGGCCGCCAGGCCGTAGATGTCCGACCACGGCCCCTGCTTCGCCGAGGTCATCTGCTCGGCTGCTGCGTAGCCCGGCGTGAAGATCGCCGTCATCGCCGCCGTACGGCCGACCATCGCGGCGCGCGAGGCACCGAAATCGATCAGCGTCGGGTTGCCGGTGGCATCGAGCAGGATGTTAGCTGGCTTGATATCGCGGTGGAGGAAGCCCGCGCTGTGCACCTGCTCGAGACCGTCGAGCAGTGGCCACAGAATGCGGTCGACCTCTTCCGGCGTCAGCTTGCCGTTCTTGTTGATGCGATCCTCGAGCGTTTCACCGCTGAGGAGTTCCATGACGATATAGGCCGTGCCGTTGGCTTCGAGGAAATCGAAGACGTGCACGATGGCCGGCACGCGATGCAGGCTGGCGAGCGTACGGCCCTCGGTGACGAAGCGATCGCGACCCCAGCCGAAATCGTCGGCCATCCGCGTCGAACGCGGCAGGACCGTCGCCCCGTCCTGACGCACGGCGAGCGCCGACGGCAGATATTCCTTGATCGCGACTTCGCGGCCGAGCTGAACGTCGCGAGCGCGATAGGTGATGCCGAAGCCGCCCTGTCCCAGCACGGACAGAATCTCGTAGCGCCCGATTGTCTGACCCGGCTTCAGTGCGACGTAGTCGACATCCTGCTGCGGGCCGGTGGGGCTGCCGCCGATCTGGGTGTCCGAGCTGTCGTCGGTCATGGCTCCGGGCTCCAGCTAGATGTGCTGGATGACCAGCTCGACATCGCCGAGCCGTAACTTGGAGCCTGCCTGCAGAGCAACCGGCGCGCCGGCCTTGAGCACCGCACCATTCACCGCGGTACCGTTGGTCGATCCGAGATCCTCGACCTGCAGCGCCTCACCGGCGAGAGTGAGCTTGGCGTGCCGACGCGAGACGGTCGGATGCGGCACTACGAGCTCGCACTGATCGGCAGCGCGGCCAATGAACATGCCCTGCGGTTGGGTGACCAGCTTTTCCATCGCCACTTCGAAGAGATGCTTACGGCCCGCCGAATCAGGCCCCTCGAAGCGCAGCGTGATCTGCGGGACCATACGCGTCGTCGTTCCGGGCGCCTGCCGAGCCTGCCGGACGTGGAACACCTGTACGGAGCGGCTCACGTTCTTGAGCTGGTGCTCGCCTCCGTCATGGAACGCGTACTCGACGCGCAGCTCCACGAGGTCGCGAACGGCACGCGACACGGCAATACCGCCGGGTTCGGCAATCGCCTGGATGCGGGCGGCGAGATTGACGCCGTCGCCGAAGATGTTCTGGTCTTCGTCGTCGATGATCACTTCGCCGAGATGCACGCCGATGCGGAACAGCATGCGCTGGTCTTCGTTCAACGCCTCGTTGAAACGCGCCATGCGCTCCTGAATGTCGATGGCCGCGCCCACGGCGGAGACGGCCGAGCCGAACTCCGCGAGCATGGCATCTCCTGCCGTGCCGACGAGGCGGCCACGACCGACGTCGATCGCCGGACGCCAGACCTCGATCTGGGCTGACTTGAGGTGGCGAAAGGTGCGGGTCTCGGCCCCTTCCATCATCCGGGTAAACCCGGCGAGGTCGGCGTGGACGATAGCGGCTAAGCGGCGTTGCATGATGACTTCAGGAGAGCGGCCATATCTCGGTTTCGCACCGGGAAGCAAGATACTTCACTAGCCTGGGATAAACATTGCCCATCGTTGCAAAGATTAGGCCCTGCTGCCTCCAAAACGACAAATTGCCGAACCTGTGCATGCTTTCGGCAACTGTCACCCTTCGACTCGGCTGGCTAGCGGCCCTTGAAGGCCGGAGCCCGGCGTTCGCTGAGGGCAGCAAGACCTTCACGCAGATCTTCCGATGTGGCGCAGACCTTGGCGCTCTGCCGGATCGACGGGACGTCGGGCGAGGCCTGGGCAAACTGCTCGATGGCGCGCTTCATGCCGGCCATCGACAGCGGCGCAAGGTTCGCGAGCCGGGCAGCCTTCTCGTCCACCTTGTCCTTGAACTCGGCCCGCTCGACCAGCCAGTCCAGGTAGCCCACCGCCAGGAGCTCGGCGTCGTGGAAATCCTCCGACAGCAGGAAGGCGCGCTTGGCGAAGCTGGGGCTCACCTTCTGTGTGTAGCGACGCAGCCCGCTGGGATAGTAGTGCAGGCCGAAGCGCGCGGCCGGCATGAAGAAGCGCATTCCCTTAACGCCCAGGCGGAAATCGCAGGCCAGCGCCAAGTCGGTGGCACCGCCATAGACACCGCCGTTCAACGCACAAAGCGTCGGCATGCGCATCGCCTCGATCCGGTCCATGACCTTCTCGAAGCTGTCGTCGCTGCCCTCGTCGCGGCGCTCGCCGGCCGGGATCGAGCCCAGGTCGTAACCAGAGCAGAAAGTCTTGTCGCCCGCGCCGGTGATCACCGTGACGCGGACGCTCGGATCGGCGTCGGCCTTGTCGACAGCCTCCCGCAGGAGTCGCAGCCCGGCCGGATCGAGACGATTGTGTTTGGCTGGGTCGTTGAGGGTGATGGTCGCGCGAGGACCATCGATGGCAAGCAAAACTGAAGCGGTCATGTTGGTCCCAAAATAGCCGACCCGGTCGCCAAAAGCGACTGATCGCGGCATATTGCGGCCCGGAGGAGTACACATGACTTATACAGCCCCACTGGCCGACATGCGTTTCGCGCTGCGCGAGGTGGCCGGTCTTGCCGGCGTCGCGGCCTTGCCGGGCTATGAGCATGCGACCGACGACACGATCGATGCCGTGCTCGAGGAGGCCGCCAAGCTCGCCGGCAATGGCCTGGCGCCGCTCAACCGCGACGGCGACAAGGTGGGCGCCAAGCTCGAGAATGGTGTGGTCCGCACCGCCCCCGGCTTTGCCGGCATCTACAAGGAATTCGTCGAAGGGGGCTGGAACTCCCTGCCCTTCGATCCGGCGTTCGGGGGCCAGGGCATGCCGTGGCTGCTGGCCACGACGGTGCAGGAGATGTGGCAGGCCGCAAACATGGGCTTTGGCCTCGTGCTGCTGCTGAACCAGGGCGCAATCGACGCCATCCACCATCACGGCTCGGAGGGCCAAAAAGCCACCTATCTGTCCAAGATGATCTCGGGCGAATGGACCGGCACCATGAACCTCACGGAGCCGCAGGCGGGCTCCGACCTCGGCCAGCTCAAGAGCCGCGCCGTCAAGAACGGCGACCATTACCTCGTCACCGGCCAGAAGATTTTCATCACTTACGGCGAGCACGATATGGCCGAGAACATCGTGCACCTCGTCCTGGCGCGCACGCCGGATGCGCCGGCGGGTGTGCGCGGTATCTCGCTGTTCATCGTGCCTAAGTTCCTTGTCGGCGCCGACGGCAAGCTCGGGAAGCGCAACGACCTGCGTTGCGTATCGCTTGAGCACAAGCTCGGCATCCACGGCAGCCCGACCTGCGTGATGTCCTTCGGCGACGATGGCGGCGCGGTGGGCTATCTGGTCGGCGAGGAAGGCCGTGGCCTCTCCTACATGTTCACCATGATGAACAACGCCCGCCTCTCCGTCGGTGTCCAGGGACTGGCGATCGCCGAGCGGGCCTACCAGCAGGCCGCAGCTTTCGCCCGCACCCGCGTGCAGTCCAAGGATGACGGCAGCCCGCAGCCGCAGCCGGTCTCCATCGTCCATCATCCCGACGTGCGGCGCATGCTCATGTCCATGCGGGCCCACATCGAGGCGATGCGGGCGCTGGGCTACTACACCGCCGCCGGCATCGACGGTGCGCTGAAGCATCCCGACAAGGAAACCGCGCGCAAGACCCAGGACCGCGTCGACCTGCTTATCCCGATTGTGAAGGCGTGGTTTACGGACCTCGGCAACGAGATTGCGTCGACCGGCGTGCAGATCCACGGCGGCATGGGCTTCATCGAGGAAACCGGAGCCGCCCAGCACCTGCGCGACGCCCGGATCCTGCCGATCTACGAAGGCACCAACGGCATCCAGGCGCGCGACCTGGTCGGCCGCAAGGTTGCCAAGGACGGCGGCGAGACCATGCTGGGCCTGGTGGCCGAGATGCGTGCCTTGGTGCAGGAAATGAAGGCCGCTCCCGGCGACGATCTGGCGGCCATCGCGAGTGGCGTGGCGGCCGCTGCGGATGCGCTGGAGGACGCCACCAAATGGGTGGCCCAGTCGGTCAAAGCCGAGCTGGTGAATGCCCTCGCGGGCTCCGTACCCTTCCTGCGGCTGGCCGGCACGGCGCTGGGGGGCTGGTTGCTGGCCAAGAGCGCCCTCGTCGCCCAGGCCAAGCTCGCGGCCCGCGACGGCGATCCGGCCTTCCTCGAAGCCAAGCTGGTCACGGCGCGCTTCTATGCCGAAGTCCTGCTGCCGCCGGCGCTGGCCCAGTTGGGACCGCTGAAGGCCGCCGGCCGCACGGTGTTCGCGCTCACGGAGGAGCAGTTCTGACTGCGGGCCTGATCGAACTGCCGTCGGACGAGGCCCAAGCGTTCGCCGAGCGCTTCGACCTCGCCGCCCTCGATCGCGCCTTCCTCGACGATCCGTTTCCCCGCTATCACGCACTGCGCCGCTTCGCGCCCGTGAAGCGGCTGCCCGACGGCAGCGTGTTTCTCTCCCGCTACGCCGACGTCGCGATCTGCTATCGCGACGCCCGCATGAGCTCCGACAAGAAAGCGGAGTTCGGCCCCAAGTTTGGCGTCGGCACCCCGCTCTACCGTCATCACACGACCAGCCTGGTCTTCAACGACCCGCCACTCCACGGCCGCGTGCGCAAGCTCCTCGCGGCGGCCTTCACTCCGCGCGCGCTGGCGGCCCTGCAGCCCCGGATCGAAGCCATCGTAGACGGGCTCATCGCCCGGCATATCGACGCGGGCCGCATGGACCTGGTCGAGGATTTTGCCTTCCAGCTCCCCGTCGAGGTCATCTGCGACATGCTCGGTGTGCCGGCCGGCGAACGCTCGCCGTTCCGGCGCTATTCGCTTGCCATCCTGGGTGCCCTGGAACCTGTCGCGGGACCGGAGCGGCAAGCGGCCGGCAACGCAGCCGTCGCGGAATTCTCGGCCTATCTGGACGAACTCGTGGCAGCCCGGCGCAAGCGGCCGGCCGACGACCACGATGTGCTGGGCACCTTGATCCATGGCGAGATCGACGGCGAGCGGCTGAGCCACGACGAGCTGGTGCAGAACTGCATTTTCCTGCTGAACGCCGGCCACGAGACGACGACCAACCTGATCGGCAACACGATAGATGCCCTGCTGCGCTTCCCCGATGAACTGCAACGCCTCAAGGCGAATCCGGGACTGCTGAAGAGCTGCATTGAGGAAGGGCTGCGCTTCGAGAGTTCCAACCAGCTCGGCAACCGCCGCCTGACGGCCGATCTCGAGATCGGCGGCGAGCGGCTCGCAGCCGGAACCTATCTCCATATCGGCATTGGCGCGGCCAACCGCGACCCGGCGCAGTTTCCCGAACCCGATCGCTTCGACGCAGGCCGCGAGCCCAACCGGCACTTCGCCTTCGGGTCGGGGGTGCATATGTGCCTTGGTGCCGTGCTGGCCCGTCTCGAGGGCACGATCGCCATTGCCCGCGTGGTCGACAGCCTCGATGGGCTGGCGCGCGATGGTACGCCGGAACGCGGCGGTCGAGCCCGCTTTCGCGGCTTCAATCGCTACCCGATCGCTTGGGAGAAGAAGAAAACCGACAAAAGAAAAACGCCCGGCTGAGAGCCGGGCGTCTTCTATTCGGTCGAGAGAGGAAACAGCTTACGCCGCGGCCTGCTGCTCGGCGTTCTCGGCCGACGGGCCGCTGTCCTGGCCCTTGGCGTCGGCGTTGCGCTCGACGAACTCGATCACGGCCATCGGCGCGGCATCGCCGAAGCGGAAGCCCGCCTTCAGCACGCGCAGGTAGCCGCCGGCACGCTTGGAGTAGCGCGGGCCAAGCGTCGTGAAGAGCTTGTCGGCGACGTAGGGATCGCGCAGGAAGCCGATCGCCTGACGGCGCGCGTGCAGGCTGCCCTTCTTGCCGAGCGTGACCAGCTTCTCGACGATCGGACGCAGGTCCTTCGCCTTGTGCAGCGTGGTCGTGATCTGTTCGTGCTTGATGAGGGCACCGGCGAGATTCATGAACATCGCCTTGCGATGCTCAGCCGTGCGGTGGAACTTCCGGCCGCGATTATTGTGACGCATGACTTATTTCCTTCTACCGGCCTAGTACGGCTCTTCCAGCCGCTTGGCCATTTCCTCAATGTTGTCCGGCGGCCAGCCCGGGATTTCCATACCCAGGTGGAGGCCCATGCCGGCCAGCACTTCCTTGATCTCGTTCAGCGACTTGCGGCCGAAGTTCGGCGTACGCAGCATCTCCGCCTCGGTCTTCTGAACCAGATCGCCGATGTAGATGATGTTGTCGTTCTTCAGGCAGTTGGCCGAGCGAACCGACAGTTCGAGCTCGTCGACCTTGCGCAGCAAGTTGCGGTTGAACGGGAAGTCGTCCTGCTGCTCTTCCTTGCGG
>CALROF020000280.1:0-7241 GCA_943369775.1 Reyranella massiliensis 521 | reverse complement strand
GCGACACTGATCGTGCATCGCCACGGCCGCCTGGAAGCCGGCGATCGCATCGTCCTGGTGGCGGTCGGATCGCCACACCGCGAAGCGGCCTTCGAGGCCTGCGAATTCCTGGTCGACTGGCTCAAGACCAAGGCGCCTTTCTGGAAGCTCGAAGAAACTCCGGCCGGCGAGAAGTGGGTCGGCGCTCACGAAGGCGATGACGCGGCCGCAGCGCGTTGGGAAAAGAAGCCCTGAGCTGACGGCCTGCGGCCCGCTACCCCAGCGCCACGAGCGCCAGATTGGTGATACCGCGGGCGCGCAACTTGTCGGCCGCCATCAGAGACCGTTGTCCGCTGCGGCAGGCCAGCACGACGCGACCACTGGGCTCTTCCAATTGCTCGATCGTATCGACGACAAGGCGCCGCGCGCCGGCAAAAGGTGAAACCGGTGCTTCGTCGAGGCCACGCAGATCGACGACGATATCGTCGGCTCGCACGGCTTCCGGCGCAATGAAGGGCATGGAGTCCTCCGGCTCCGGGCTGCCATCGAAACCGAAGCCGCCGAAGGCCAGTCGCTTGGCATCGAAGGTGACGACGCGGCCGAGCACCGACGGCTCCAAGCCCAGAAGCAGATGCAGCGCAAGATGCGCCTGCAGGCTGCCCATCATGGCAACGGCGCTGCCTAAGACACCAACCGTGTCGCAGGTCCCGCCATCGATCGACACGTCAGGGAAAACCGCGCGATAGCTCGGCCCACCGCCGCAAAAGGCGCCGGCATAGCCGGTGAGGCCGATCACCGAGGCGCTGATCAGCGGCTTGCCCGCAGCGAAGCAGGCATCGCTCAACATGTAAGTGACGGCAAAGCTGTCGGCAGCGTCGACGACGAGATTGGCCGCAGCCACTAGTGCCGCCGTATTCTGTGGCGTCAGGCGTTCGGCCCGCGCCTCGATGTGCACCTCCGGATTGAAGCCCTGAAGTGCATCGCGTGCAGCCTCGACCTTGAGGCGGCCGATGTCGGACATGCGATAGAGCGGCTGGCGATGGAGGTTGGTTACCTCGACCGTATCGTGATCGACGATGACGATGCGACCGACACCAGCACCCACGAGATACTGAAGCACCGGACAGCCGAGACCGCCCGCGCCCACAACCAGCACCGACGCGGCGGCAAGGCGCGCCTGACCTTCGGGCCCGATCTCGCCCAACACCGTCTGGCGTGCGTAGCGATTGCTCATGACGGCCTCGTCGCGGCGATCCACGTCCTGGCCTGCCCGAGCGGATCGGTGTGGTTCACGATGTCACCGACCACCGAAGCGATGTCGGCCCCGGACTTCAGGCAGAGCAAGGCGCGCTCCAGGGTGAGGCCGCCGATGGCAACCAGCGGCCGGTCGCCGATCAGCTTCTTCCACTCGGCGAGCCGCGTCGTGCCTTGTGGCGCCCATGGCATCTGCTTCAACTTGGTCGGCCAGATCGGCCCCAGCGCCACATAGTCGGGATCGACCGCAAGACCCTTCTCCAGCTCGGCATGATCGTGCGTGCTGACACCAATGCGGACGCCCGCGCGGCGCAGCGCCTTCACGTCGGCATCGACAAGATCTTCCTGGCCAAGATGGACATAGTCGCAACCCTCGTCGATCGCGACCTGCCAGTAGTCGTTGACGATGAGCTGTGCGCCGTGTGCCGCGCAGGCCGCATTGGCTTCGCGCACCTGGCGGCGCACTTCTGCATCGGGCTGGTCCTTGATACGCAACTGGACGAGCTTGGTACCGACGGGTAGCAGCTTCGCTACCCAACCGGAATCGGGCACCACGGGATAGAAGGGATCGAGCTTCATTGATCTGCTTTCTCAATCGCCAAGGGCAGCCTTGCCGATGACGGGAGTGGACGGCACCGCCATGTCGCGCGGTTCCAGCGGCCGCGCCAGATAAGCCGCGCGCCCGGCTTCGGTGGCCAGCGCAAAGGCACGCGCCATTTCGACCGGATCGCCCGCCTCGGCGACGGCGGTATTGAGCAACACGGCGTCGTAGCCCAGTTCCATCGCCGCCGCGGCATGCGATGGCACACCGAGGCCAGCATCGACCACCAACGGAATGTCCGGGAAGTGCGCGCGCAGCGAACGCAGGCCGTAGACGTTGTTCAGCCCACGCGCCGAGCCGATTGGCGCCCCCCAGGGCATCAGCACCTTGCAGCCGGCTTCGACCAAGCGATCCGCCACCACGAGGTCTTCGGTCGTGTAGGGAAACACCTCGAAGCCCTCCTCGCAGAGGATGCGAGCCGCCTCGACCAGACCGAATACATCGGGCTGCAGGGTGTCGGCTTCGCCGATCACTTCGAGTTTGATCCAGTTGGTGTCGAACAGCTCGCGTGCCATGTGGGCGGTGGTCACGGCTTCCTTGACCGAGTGGCAACCCGCCGTGTTGGGCAGCACCTTCAGGCCAAGCGCCTGGATGAACGACCAGAAGCTCTGACCGGCGCGGCCCGCGCCACTCTCGCGGCGTAGCGAGACCGTGACGACTTCCGCGCCCGACGCCTTGATGGCGCGCTCCAGCACGGCAGGCGACGGATAGCGTGCCGTGCCGAGCAGCAGGCGCGACTTCAGGTCGATGCCATAGAAGGAAGCCATGGCTAACCTCCCTGCATGGGCGCGACGACCTCGATGCGGTCGCCGTCGGCCAGAGGCGTGCGCGGCCGCGCCGCCGCGGCAACAAAGCGGCCGTTCACCGCCGTGGCGATCTTGCGGCCGCCAAAGCCCAGCGAGTCGAGCGCCGCGGCCAGCGTGCCGGGATCGACCTCATGCGCGTCGTCGTTCAGGAAGATCTTCATCTCTTGTCTCCAGTAAGTCGGCGACCTGACCGGCGAGCCAGGGCGCCAGCAGGAAGCCGTGTCGAAAGAGGCCGTTGGCATGCAGGACGCCGTCGACTTGCCGCACCTGCGGCAGGTTATCTGGGAAGGCGGGCCGCAGGTCAGCGCCAAGCTCGACGATCTCGGCTTCGCCGAAAGCAGGATGCAGCGTGTAGGCCGCATTCATCAGCTCGACGGCAGAACGCAGGCTGACCGCCCGTCGCTCCTCGCTTTCGATCATGGTGGCGCCGATCATGAAGAGACCGTCGCCACGCGGCACGATGTAGAGCGGGATGCGCGGATGCAGCAGCCGCACCGGCCGCGACAGTGAGATGTCACGCGTGCGCACGACGATCATCTCGCCACGCACGCCCCGCAGATCCGGCAGATGATCGCGCGCGGCGAGGCCGCGGCAATCCACGACTAGCTTCGAATCGCGCCGCATCACATCGCCCACACCGAAGCGGATCGGCACGTTGCGCGCCGCCAGGGTCGCGGCCAGTCCCGCCAGCGCTTTGCGTGGATCGAGATGGGCTTCGTCGGGAAAGAAGAGTCCGCGTCGAAAACGGCCCGCGAGATCGGGCTCGAGAGTGCCGAGGCCATCGCCGTCGATCCACTCGAAGCGTTCCGTGCGCTGGGCGAAGCGCGTCAGGTCGGCCGCATCGCGCGGCGGCGCCACGACGAGGCTGCCTTTCTGGACCGTGCCGGGGAAGTTTCGCAGCCACCACGTGATCGACGGTGCGCCCAGACGCGCCACAGCTTCGTCCGTGGTCGCGCGTTCGCACCAAGGCGCCAGCATACCGCCCGCCATCCACGAGCAGGCCCCCTCGCCCAGCACCGATGCGCGTTCGACAACGTCGACGGAGTAACCGCGCGCACTCAGTTCCACGGCGCACGAAAGGCCCGCGACGCCGGCTCCAATGACTGAAATTGCTGTTCGATCCACGACTGACTCCCGTTCCTTCGCCGGCATGATCCGGATCAGGTTCAAAGGGTTCAGCCGCTGCGGCTGTCTCAGCCCGGTTCCACGCTGGAAACCGGACACCCCTCGGACGTCATCGAGAAAAGGGGATTGCGGCCCCTGATGTCAAGGTTGTGTCAGGCCGCCAACGTCAGGCAGCGAGAGATGGCGCCGGCGTCATGAGATGCGTGGCTTCGCCGAAGCCCTCGCTGTCCGGCTCGCGCACCAGCTTCTGGAAATCGGCCATCAGGGTCCGGGCAATCGGGCCAGCCTGATAGTGATGCTGGTCGATGGAGCCCACCGGCACAATTTCGGCAGCCGAGCCGCAGAGAAAAACTTCGCTGGCTGAGGTGAGTTCTTCCGGCATGACGTGACGCTCCTCGACCGCCCAGCCACGCTTCCTGGCCATGCCCATGACGGCGCGCCGCGTGATGCCGTCCAGGAAGTTCTCCGGCTTGGGCGTCACCAGCGTTCCGTCGATCACCAGGAAGATGTTGGCGCCAGTCGATTCGGCGATGCGGCCCTGCCAGTCGAGCATCAGCGCATCGTCGAAGCCGGCCTTCAGCGCACGGTCCTTTTCGATGCCGCAGATGATGTAGAGGCCCGCCACCTTGGCATGGCCCGGCGCGGTCTCCGGAGAAGGCCGGCGATACTTGGCCATGGTCACGTTGATGCCGGCGTCGCGCGCCTGCACGGAGAGCCGCCCTTCCTGGGCCCACGGCGCGATGGCCAGGTGGACGGTCGTGCCGATCGCCGACACGCCCAGCACTTCCGAGCCGCGCCAGGCAATGGGGCGCACATAGCCGGTCGTGAGGTTGTTGGCCTTCACCACGGCGCGGGTCGCCTCGTCGATCTCCTCGCGCGACCAGGGCAGATCGTAGTCGAGCAGCCGCGCCGAGCGGATCAGGCGCGCGCTATGGGCGGCGAGACGGAAAATGCGGCCGTCATAGATGCGTTCGCCTTCGAAGACGGCCGACCCGTAATGCAGGGCGTGGGTGAGGACATGCATGCGGCTGTCGCGCCACGGCACCAGCTTGCCGTCCAGCCAAATCACGCCGTCGCGGTCATCCATGGTTAAGGACATTGCAGCAATCCCCTTCCGATGATTCCAAATGGGTCTCTTGGAGACACACAATCACAACTTAATGTCTAAATAGGTCAGCATTACTGACCTTGTCAATAAGACTGACGGCGCGACTCATCGGGGCCTGAACAGGCCCTCAACCAAACCTCGTCGGACCGGTTGGATCAGGTCAGGAGGGGAGCCATGTCGGGATCGCCTTTCTGCATGGCCCGCCGATAGGCGGGACGCCCGCCAATGCGCAGCAGATAGGCGAGGATCGCGGGATAGGGCGCGAGATCGAAGGGCAGGAAGAGGCGCATGGTCGTCAGGGTGAAGACGATCATGATGTCGGCCGTCGTGAACTCGCTGCCGGCAAGAAACGCCGTCTTTGCAAGGCGCGCCTCGACGAGACCCAGGGCGAGGTCGAGGCGGCCCTTCATGGCGCGAAGGATCGGATTGTCACCCGGCAGCTTCAGGCGGGACAGGATCATGCTGCGCCCTGTCGCGGGCTGCAGCGTGCCGTTGGCGAAGTGGAACCAGAAGAGGAACTGCGCAAAGTCCGGATGATCGGGCGCCAATGTCAGGCGTCCCTTTCCGTGCTTCGCGACGATGTACTCGATGATGGCCCCCGACTCGGCCAGCACGACGTCGCCGTCGGTGATCACCGGCGCCGTGCCGATGGGATGGAGCGCTTTGTACTCGGGGGGAGCGAGCCGGGTGACGGAATCGCGGTCGTAGACCTTGAGATCGTAAGGAATGCCCAGCTCTTCACAAAGCCAGACGATCCGTTCGGACTGCGACTTCCCGAGATGATGAACAATCATCGTGCCCCGCGATACAGAGAAAGAAAATGTCCGAAACAGGAGCCGCGGCGTAACACCGCCTTCGACGGGGTGTCAACGCAACGCACCCGCTCTATAAAGGCGACGTGGAATCCAGACCTCCCGCCAATCCTCTCTTCCTGCGCGACGAAGAGCTGCGGCAGGGCATCGAGCTGATGTTCTATGCCTATCGCGACTTCACGTTCGAATCCGACCAGCAACTCAAGCGCTATCAGCTCGGCCGCGCCCATCACCGCGCGCTTTATTTCATTGGGCGCCACCCCGGCCACACGGTCGGCCATCTGCTGTCGATCCTGAAGGTGACCAAGCAGTCGATCAGCCGCGTCCTGAAGGACCTGATCGGACAAGGTTACGTCGAGCAGAAGAGCGGCGCGCGCGATCGCCGCGAGCGGCTGCTGTGGCTCACGGAACGCGGCCAGAAGCTCGAACGCGACCTGACCGACCGGCAAAGCCAGCGCTTCGCCCGCGCCTATCGCGAGACGGGCGCCGAGGCGGTGGAAGGTTTCCGCAAGGTGTTGCTGGGGCTGCTCGATCCGGCAGAGCGCATCGTGGTCGACAAACGAGTGCGCGGCGGCGGACGCTGACTGCGATGGACACCTCGGCCGACAAGCCGCACATCCTGGTCGTCGACGACGACACGCGCCTGCGCGAGCTGTTGAAATCGTTCCTGTCGCGCAACGGCTTTCGCGTCTCGACCGCGGCCAGCGCTGCGGAGGCACGCCAGCGGCTGGGTTCGCTCGATTTCGACCTGATCGTGCTCGATGTGATGATGCCGGGCGAGACCGGCCTCGCCTTCGCCACCGAACTGCGTCGCACCGACGAAGTGCCGATCCTGATGCTGACAGCCATGGTCGACACCAAGGACCGCATCGCCGGCCTCGAAGCCGGTGTCGACGACTATCTCGGCAAGCCGTTCGAGCCACGCGAGCTGCTGTTGCGCATCCAGAGCGTGCTGCGTCGCGGCCGGCCAGTGGCCACCACCGCACCCACGGAAGAGCAACGCGAGGTCACTTTCGGCCCCTTTCAGTTCGACCTCGAGCTGGGCGAGCTCGCGCAGAAGGGCAAGCGCGTACCGCTGACCGACGCCGAGATCGCCTTGATGCGCGCCTTTACCGCCCGCATCGGCGAAGTGTTGAGCCGCGAGACCCTGTGCAAGATCGTCGGCAGCGACATCAACGAGCGCGCAATAGACGTGCAGGTGACGCGGCTCAGGCGAAAGATCGAGCCTGACCCCTCTTTCCCGCGCTACCTGCGCACCGTGCGCGGCCAAGGCTACCGGCTGGTCGATGCATGAGTCTTCGCGCCGCCCGCGATCTCTTCGAGCGCATCGCACAATGGTCTGACCGGCATTCGCCCCAGACGCTGTTCGCGCGTGCACTGATCATCATCGTGGTGCCGATGCTGCTTCTGCAGGCACTGTCGGCCTGGTGGTTCTACAGCCAGCGCGGCGACAACGTGACCAACCGGCTGGCCATCCTGCTGGTGCGCGACCTGCGCCTTCTGATCTCGCTGCGGTCGGACTTCCCCGACGACGAGCATCGCAACTGGATCCTGCG
>CALROF020000279.1:0-7254 GCA_943369775.1 Reyranella massiliensis 521 | reverse complement strand
GCGCGCTGCCGGCGCACCGTGGCCGCCAGCTCCAGGCTCTTGGCGGCGAACACGGCCCAGGTCAGCCCCGCCGCGAACACCAGGCCCACCATCACCGCCTGAACCACCCAGTCCGCCGCAACAAACATCCCCCACACGGAGAGGTCGTGGGGTACCGGGCTCGCTTCGCCGCTCATGCTGCGAGGCCTTGCAGCAGGCGGACGAGTGGCCGCAGCCAATGAGCCCGCCAGGTGAGCGTGCAGACTACGGCGAAAGCGCTGACGCTGATCGCCGTCACCCAGACCAGTGTTCCGAAACTCGCCCCGTCGCGAACGATGGCTAGCACCAAGCTCGCCAGCAGCAGCATGTATCCGACCACGCGCAACGGCAGAACGGCGCGCGGCGGACAATGGCGTCCCCCACCCAGGTGATGCCAGTGCCGATCCTGACTCAGCGCCAGCAGCGCGAAGCCGAGGTAAGCCGAGACCAGTACCGCCACCAGAAGAGCGGAAAGGAGCGCCGTGGAGATCAACGTGGCTTCGCTGACGGCAGTGCTTGCAGAGGCTCCAGGCCCTGCAGCTGGTCGACGGTCAGGGACGTCACATCGTCCGGCGTCTTCTCGAGCATCAACGGTTGCTCGCCGAAGCAATGGCGCGCAACCGGTCCGGTCTGCTCAAACCCCAGGTCGTGGGCAAAATGCAGAATGTTCGTCATTGAGGTCACTCCTCTTTGACGAACGGGAATGCGGGATTTATCTGCGACCTTCCGCCGCTGCAGCCGGGTCGAATGGTGCCGCCGACAACGAAGCCTGGACGAACGGCTTGCTCAGCGCGCCCCGACCCCGCTGCAGCCTAGTTCTGCAGCGCACGCCCGCCATTCAGCACCCCAGCCCGTCCCGCTTCGGGGCTGGTTTCGCGAATCGTGCAGACGTACTGGCCCGGCAACATCTGCACATCGATGAAGCGTATCTGGCCTGGTGCCAGATTGAGCCATATGGAATTGCCCGAGTCGCCGCCGCGGCACCGAAGGACGTGATGGCCAGCGTTGACCTCTGCCCGCATCCACGTCTGCGTGCCCAGCTGGCCGATGTAGAGCCCGTCGACCGACACGTTCAGGATCGGGCTGGTCGCTGCCGGATTGTAGAAATAGACAGCCGCCGTACCGGGCGGTGGCGGATTGAACTGCTTGCCAGCAGCATCCTGGCCCGGCGGCGCCATCGCCACCGACGAGGATTGGCAGCCCGCGAGGGCCAACAGCAACAGAGCGGCAAGGCTTTTACGCATCGTCCTCTCCTTCAGCCGCCAGCGGGTTCGCCGGCCTTGATCCAGTCCTGGTAAAGCTTCTTGGTTTCGTCGTTCGGCGGATAGGTGCCCTTGATCGGCTTGCCCTGGCCAACGCGGATCGCCACGAATTTCTCCAGACGCTCCTGTTCGAAGGAGTCGCGCGCCACTTCGTCGGCGAGATGACGCGGCACGACGATGGCCCCATCGCCGTCCGCCACGATCACATCGCCCGGATAAACTGCCACGCCGCAAATACCGACCGGCGTCTGCACCTCGACGGGATGCAAATGATTCATGCTGGGCGGCGCGGCCGGCGCCACGCAGTAGACCGGAAAGTCGAAGTTGCCGATCACCGGCGTGTCGCGCATTCCGCCGTCGCTCAAAACGCCGGCGACGCCGCGCACCTTGAGGCGCAGCGCCAGGATATCGCCCAAGGTACCGGAACGCAGATTGCCCTCGGTCCCGATCACCAGCACATGGCCTTCAGGTGTCTCCTCGATCGCCCTGTTCTGCGCGTGCGGCGGATCGTTGGGCGACGGCGGCTTGTCGAGATCCTCGCGGCCCGGCACGTAGCGCAGCGTATAGGCCGGCCCCACCATGCGCGTCGCCTTGGGGTTGAGCGGCCGCACACCGCTCACCGCCGTGTTGCGAAAACCACGCTTCAGCATCTGCATGGAGACCGTCGCCGTGCTGGCGTACATGAACTTCTTGATGGTCTCGGCCGACAGCGGCGCGCTGGTCATCTTCGTTTCCCCCTACAACAACGAACCTTGATTGCCGCTGCCGCCTTCCTGGCGACGCGGTGGCGGCGAAGCCGCGGCCTTCGCGGGCCGCCCTGCACTGTCGGTGACCTTCGCGCCGATACGGCCGTCGGCAAACTCGATGCTGATGGTCTGGCCCGCACTCGTACCGGCCGCCGCCAGCACCGGCTGGTTGTCCTGATCGCGCACCAGCGCGAAGCCGCGATTGAGCACGGAGTGAAAGGAGTAACTCTCCAGCAGCTTACCGAGCTGGTCGACGCGCTCGCCACCACGCCGTAGCAGATCGTCGGAATGGCGCTTCAAGCGGTCGGCATTTTGCGTCAGCCGATCGGCGGTGCGCTCGATCTTCTGCAAGGTGTCGCCCTTGAAGCGCTCCATGGCGCTGCGCAGCGCCCGCGATTCAGCGGCGAGCATCTGCTCCTTGGCTGCGATCACAGCATTGGGCTGCAGCAGCCGTGCTGCCGTCAGCGCCTGGGCGCGGCGCTCGACCAGTTGGCGGGTCGCATGCGCCAAGCGTTCGCCGCTGACATCGAGGCGCTGCTGGCGTTCCTCGATCAGGCGCCGGGGATCGCCGAGGCCGCGCGCCAGCCCGGCCAGCTCGACGGCGGATTCGCGCAGCAGGCGGTTCACGCCGCTGACCAGCCGTGTGGCGTAGTCCAGGGTCTCGGCCAGCAGATCGGCGCGCACCGGAACAGCCATCTCGGCCGCGGCCGTCGGCGTCGGCGCGCGGCGATCCGAGGCGAAGTCGATCAGGGTCGTATCGGTCTCATGGCCGACCGCCGAAATGAGCGGGATCGTCGAAGCCGCGGCGGCGCGCACCACGACCTCCTCGTTGAAGGCCCACAGATCCTCGAGACTGCCGCCACCACGCGCCACGATCAGCACGTCTGGCCGCGGCACGGGCCCATCTTCGGGAAGCCTGTTGAAGCCGGCGATGGCCGCCGCTACTTCGCCCGCCGCCTTCTCGCCCTGCACGGCGACCGGCCAGACCAGGACGTGGCACGGAAAGCGATCTGCGAGCCGATGCAGGATATCGCGGATGACGGCGCCCGAGGGTGAGGTCACGACACCCACGACTTCCGGCAGGAACGGCAGCGGCCGCTTGCGGTCCAGATCGAACAGACCCTCGGCCTGCAGTTTCTTGCGGCGGTCCTCCAGGAGCTTCAGCAGCGCGCCTTCGCCTGCCAGTTCGAGCCGGTCGACGATGATCTGATATCGCGAGGAGCCGGCATAGGTCGTGAGCTTGCCGGTGGCGAGGACCTCCAGCCCCTCCTCGATGCGGATGCCGAGCCGCGGGATCGTGCCCTTCCAGGCGACGCCGTCGATGACGGCGTTCTCATCCTTCAGGCGAAAATAGCAATGACCGGAACGCGGAAAGGACGGCTGGCTGATTTCGCCCCGCACGCGCACGCGCGGAAACGCCGTCTCGATTTCGCGCTTCAGCGCAAAAGAGAGCTCGGAGACCGAGAATTCCGGAACGTTACTGGGGGCTGCGGGAGGGTCGAGGTTATCCATGGGCGGCGGCAGCGTAGCCGCTTGTGCCCGCGGCGCAAACTGTGGTCAAAGCCTCGCTATGCGAATCCTCGTGGTGGGCGGCGGCGGCCGCGAACATGCGCTCTGCTGGGCGATTTCGGCGTCTCCGCTGTGCACCAAGCTTTTCTGCGCACCGGGCAATGCCGGCATCGCGCAGGTCGCGGAATGCATCGACGTCGGCGCCGAAGACATCGCGGGACAAGTGGCGCTCGCGCAGCGCGAAAAGATCGACTTCGTCGTGATCGGTCCCGACGCGCCCCTGGTCGCGGGCATGGCCGATGCCTTCGCCGCAGCCGGCATCAAGGCCTGGGGCCCCTCGAAGGCCGCCGCCCGGCTCGAAGGCTCCAAGAGCTTCACCAAGGCGCTGTGCCGCGAGAACAACATCCCCACCGCGGCCTACGAACACTTCACCGACGTCGCTAAAGCTGAGGCCTATATCCGCGCGCAGGGGGCACCGATCGTCGTCAAGGCGGACGGGCTGGCCGCCGGCAAGGGCGTGATTGTGGCCGAGACCGTGGACCAGGCGATCGAGGCGGTGCGCGACATGCTCGCCGGCAACCGCTTCGGCGCCGCCGGCGCTTCGGTCGTGATCGAGGAGTTCATGCAGGGCGAGGAAGCGAGCTTCTTCGCCTTGTGCGACGGCGAGCACGTGTTGCCGTTGGTCGGCGCACAGGACCACAAGCGCGCCTTCGACGGCGACAAGGGGCCGAACACCGGCGGCATGGGCGCCTATTCGCCAGCGCCGATCTTCGATGCCGCCATGCAGAAGCGCACGATGGACGAGATCGTGATGCCGACCGTGCGCGCGATGGCCAAGGCCGGTTCGCCGTTCAAGGGCGTGTTCTATGTCGGCCTGATGATCGATCAGAAGGGACCGCGGCTGGTCGAGTTCAACTGCCGCTTCGGCGACCCCGAGTGCCAGGTCCTGATGATGCGGTTGAAGTCCGATCTCGTGCCGGCCCTGTTGGCCTGCGTGGATGGCGGGCTGAACCACCTCGACCTGCGCTGGTCCCAGGAGGCTGCCCTCACTGTCATCCTGGCGACCAAGGGCTATCCCGACTCCTATCCAAAGGGCAGCGAGATCCGGGGGCTCGATGCAGCCTCCAAGGTCGAAGGCGTGCAGATTTTCCACGCCGGCACCAAGGCCGACGGCGGCCGCATCCTGGCCAATGGCGGCCGCGTGCTGAACGTCAGCGCCATGGCGCCCACCGTCGAGGAAGCCCGTGCCCGCGCCTACCGGGCCGTCGACCTGATCGACTGGCCGGAGGGCTTTTGCCGGCGTGATATTGCATGGCGGGCAGTCGGCCACCGGTCGTGACAGCCCAACCCCGTCGCCGCTAGGGTCTTTTTCATGCCTGATTCGCCTGACCTCTCCCAGCGCCTGCTGGCCCAACTGCGCTTCCCCTGCGGCGACGTCCCCGAGCCTGGGGACATCAAGAACGTTGCCCCCGGCATCTACTGGCTGCGCATGCCGCTGCCCTTCCAGCTCAACCACATCAACTTGTGGCTGGTCGAAGAGAAGGACGGCTGGACGATCGTCGACACCGGCATCAATACGCAGGACACGCGCGACCTCTGGGAAAAAATCTTCGCCCAGAAGTTGAACGGCAAGCCCGTCACGCGCGTGATCGCCACGCACCTTCATCCCGACCATGTCGGGCTGGCCGGCTGGCTCTGCAAGAAATGGAACGCGACGCTCTGGATGACATTGGGCGAGTACATGAGCGCCCAGGCGGCCCGCAACGATTTCGTGGAGAGCGACGAGATCCGCGCCGCCCATCTCGCCCGCAACGGCGTGCCGGCCGATCGCATTACCAACTTCCACCGCCACAAAGGCGGCTATGCCAAAGGCGTGGCGCCGCTGCCCACGGCCTTCCAGCGCCTGATCCACGCCCATCCCATCACCATCGGCGGTCATCGCTGGGACGTCATCGTGGGCCGCGGCCACGCGCCCGAGCATGCGTCGCTGTGGTGCCCCGAACTCAACGTCATGATCGCCGGCGATCAGGTGCTGCCCAAGATCAGCACTAATGTCGGCGTCTGGCCGAACGAGCCGCTGGCCGACGCGCTGACGTGGTTCCTGGATGGCTTCTCGCGCTTCCGTCGTCTGCCGGCCGACGCGCTGGTCCTGCCGAGCCACGGCTTTCCGTTCATCGGTCTGCATACGCGCCTCGACCAGCTCGTGGCCCATCACGATGCTCGCCTGAACGACATGACGACCGCCATCGCCCGCAAGGGAGCCGAAGGTGCCACAGGCTGGGACATGGTGCCGGTGCTCTTTCCGCGCCATCTCGACAACAACCAGATCGTGTTCGCTTTCGGCGAGACCCTGGCGCATCTCCATTGCCTGGAGACGCGCGCGCGCGTGAAGCGGGTGGTCGTCAATGGCGTGCACAGTTTCGTCGCGCTGGTTGACCCTGCAAACGATCCGCCGTCCGACGATCCCTCTCCCGAGGTGATGGATGTCGGCGCTGTCTGACGGTTAATGCGCGTCGATCTTTTCGACTTCGAGCTTCCCGACGATCTCATCGCGCAGCGGCCCATCTCGCCGCGCGATTCCGCACGCCTGCTCGATGTCGCACCGGACGGCCTGCACGATAGGACAGTACGCGATCTGCCGGGTCTGCTGCGCCGCGGCGACCTGCTGGTCTTCAACGACACCAAGGTCATTCCCGCTCGGCTGAAGGGAGTTCGCCCCGGCAGCGCGGGGCGGCAGGACGTTTCGCTCGAAGCTCTGTTGATCCGCGACGTCGGCGCCGGTCGTTGGCTTTCCTTCGCACGGCCAACCAAGCGGCTGCGTCCCGGCGACGCCATCGCCTTCGCTAACGGGCTCACGGCTCGGGTCGACGCCAAGCACGAAGACGGATCCATCGTGCTGGCGTTCGACAAAAGCGGTCACGAATTTCTCACAGCCCTGGAACAAACCGGCACGGTACCCCTACCTCCCTACATTCGCGGCGGCACGGCCGACGCACAGGATCGTGCCGATTATCAGACTCTCTTCGCCCGTTACGACGGCTCCGTCGCCGCCCCTACCGCCGGTCTGCATTTCACGCCGCCCTTGCTGGCAGTGCTGGCAGAAGCCGGCATCGGCACGGCGGGCGTCACGCTCCATGTCGGCGCCGGCACCTTCCAGCCGGTGCGGGTCGACGATACCGACGCCCACACCATGCACGCCGAATGGGGCGAGGTCTCCGAGGCGACCGCACACGCCATCAGCACGGCACGCGCGGCCGGCGGCAGAATCGTCTCGATCGGCACGACCTCGCTCAGGTTGCTTGAGTCCGTGGCGCGCGCTCATGACGGTGCAGTGAAGCCATGGAGCGGCGAAACCGACATCTTCATCACGCCGGGCTTTCGCTTTCGCGCCGTCGACCTGCTGCTCACCAACTTCCATCTGCCGCGCTCGACGCTGTTCATGCTGGTCGCCGCCTTCGCCGGTCTCGACCGCATGAAGCAGGCTTATGCGCACGCGACAGGCGAGCGATATCGCTTCTATTCTTACGGCGATTGTTGTTTGTTGCGCCGATGAGTCTTTCCTACAAGCTGCTCGGCACCGATGGCAACGCACGCCGCGGGCAGATCACGACGGCGCACGGCACGATCGAGACACCAGCCTTCATGCCGGTCGGCACCGCCGGCACCGTGAAGGCGATGATGCCACAATCCGTCGCCGGCACCGGTGCCGAGATCGTGCT
>CALROF020000278.1:0-7391 GCA_943369775.1 Reyranella massiliensis 521 | reverse complement strand
GGTACGCTTCAGGAAATCCGCTACGCCGAGTCCACCCGAGAAACGCGCCGCCCGTGAGGTCGGCAGCACATGGTTGGTCCCGGCGACATAGTCGCCAATCGCCTCCGGTGTGTGGCGTCCGAGGAAAATCGCGCCGGCATGACGGATCTTCTCAGCCAGCGATTGCGCCGGTGCAGCCTCCATCGCCAACTCGACATGCTCTGCCGCAATCGCATCGACGATCGGCGAGCACGCCGCGATATCGGGGACGAGAATGATGGCGCCATTGTCGCGCCAGCTCGCCCGCGCGATTTCCGCGCGCGACAGCATTTTCAACTCGGCTTCGACCGCCCGTACCACGGCGTCGGCGAAAGCGGCATCGTCGGTGACCAGCACCGACTGCGAGGAAGCATCGTGCTCGGCCTGCGACAGAAGATCGGCGGCGATCCAGGCCGGATCGTTCTGGCCGTCGGCCACCACCAGAATTTCCGACGGTCCCGCAATCAGGTCGATGCCAACCTGGCCGAAGACCCGACGCTTGGCAGCCGCGACGTAGGCGTTGCCGGGACCGGTGATCTTGTCGACCGGCTTGATCGATTGCGTGCCGTAGGCAAGCGCCGCCACGGCCTGCGCGCCGCCAATGCGCCAGAGTTCGTCGGCGCCGGCGATCTTGGCAGCCAGCATGACCAGCGGGTTCAGCACACCGCCCGGCGTCGGCACGACCATGACGATGCGCTGCACGCCTGCCACCTTGGCTGGCACGATGTTCATCAGCACCGACGAGGGGTAGGCCGCCGTGCCGCCCGGCACGTAGACGCCGGCGGCATCGACGGGGCGATAGCGCGCGCCCAGCCGCGTCCCAGTACTGTCGGTGAAATCGACGTCCTTGGGCAGCAAGGTGCGATGGAAGGCTTCGATGCGCTTGGCCGCGAAGGTCAGTGCTTCACGCTGCGCCGCCGGCACCTGTGCCGCCGCCTCGTCACGCTCGGCATCGGTGATGCGCAGCTTCGCAGCGTCGAGCTCCGGCCAGTCGAACTTGCGCGTGTAGTCGACGACGGCGGCATCGCCCCGTGCGCGCACGTCGGCCACGATCTCGGCCGCAATCCGGTCGACATTCTCGTCGGTGTCCCGGTTACGTCCAAGGAAGGTTGAAAACGCCTCCTCGAAACCGGGTGCCGCTGCATCGAGCCTGAGCGGCCCCTTATCAAGCGGCACTGGCTACTCCGTTGGCGACCTCGCGGAAGCGATCGATCCAGTGGCCGACCCGCTCCGGCCGCGTCTTCAGTGCGGCGCGGTTGACGATGAAACGCGAGGTGACATCGGCGATATGCTCGATCTCGACCAGTCCGTTTTCCTTGAGCGTCCGGCCGCTGTCGACGAGATCGACGATGCGATGGCTGAGGCCCAGCGACGGCGCCAATTCCATCGCGCCGGAGAGCTTGACGCATTCGGCCTGCACGCCGCGCGCCGCGAAGTGCCGGCGCGTCACCTCGGGATATTTGGTGGCGATGCGGACGTGGCTCCAGCGTCGCGGATCGTCTTTGCCGGCCATCTCCACAGGCTCGGCGACGGCCAGACGGCACTTGCCGATGCCGAGATCGATCGGCGCGTAGATTTCGGGATAGTCGAACTCCATCAGCACGTCGGCGCCGGCAATGCCGAGATGGGCCGCGCCGAAGGCTACGAAGGTCGAGACATCGAAAGAACGGACGCGGATGATGTCGAGGTCCGGATGGTTGGTCGTGAAGCGCAGCTGGCGCGCGTCCGGATCGGCGAAGGCCGCCTCCGGCTGGATGCCGGCGCGCGCAAACAACGGGGCCGCCTCCTTCAGGATGCGGCCCTTGGGCAACGCCAGGATCAGCTTCTCGTTCGCCTCGCTCGACACTTATCGCTCCAGTAACGAATGCCCGCCCCTGGCCGGGGCGGACCCTTGCATTTGTGCGAAGGGCTATTCGACCGGATGGGCGGGCTTCCACGGGGTAGGCCAAGGCTCCCCGACATCACCCAAATGGCACGCGAGCCGGCCGATTTCCAGCCGGATGGCCCGCCCCGCGGCAAAGCGCAGGGTTACTGAATGGTCATTTTCTTGCGCGACGGCCAGCAGTTCCAGCATCCGGTCGGGCTCGCCGAGGGGAATCTCGTGATGCCGTACCCCCGTCACCTCGTTGAAAACGAGGGCGGAATGGGTGCGGAAATAAGCGGCTTCGACCGACGGATCGGCTTCCCAGCGGAAGCGGTTCAGCAGGAGAACGAACCGTTTCTCCTCCTTGAGGAAAGCGCAGTCGCGCACCGCCACCAGGGCGTCCTGGATTGCCGCGGAGATCACGGCGAGGTCCTCGCCGTCGACTGCCGAGAGCTTCAGTTTTCCGGACATGTCCTCAGCCCTTCAGACGTTCGATGTCCGCTCCGCAGGCGCTGAGCTTCTCCTCCAGGCGCTCGTAGCCGCGATCCAGATGGTAGACGCGATGCAGGGTCGTGTCGCCTTCGGCCGCTAGTGCCGCGATGGCGAGCGACACCGAGGCGCGCAGGTCGGTCGCCATCACCTCGGCACCACGCAACTTGGGCACCCCGCGCACAAGTGCCGATTCGTGGTGGATGGTGACGTTGGCGCCCATGCGCGACAGCTCGGGCACGTGCATGAAGCGGCTCTCGAACACCGTCTCGGTGATCATCGAGGCGCCCTCGGCCCGGGTCATCAGCGCCATCATCTGCGCCTGCAGGTCGGTCGGGAATCCGGGGAACGGCTCGGTCATGACGTCGACGCCATGCAGCGCACCATTGGTCCGGTGCACGCGCAGGCCCCTCTCCGTCTGTTCCAAGGCGACACCGGCCGACCGCAGGGTCTGCACGGCGCTCTCGATCAGATCCAGGCGCCCGCCGATCAGTTCGACGTCGCCGGCCGTCATGGCCACCGCCATCGCATAGGTGCCCGTCTCGATACGGTCGGAAATAACGCTGTGCGTCGCTTCCTTGAGCGCCGATACGCCCTCGATGGTGAGGGTCTCGGTGCCGGCGCCCGCGACCGGTACGCCCATGGCAATCAGGCATTCGGCGAGGTCGGCGATTTCGGGCTCGCGCGCCGCATTGTCGAGCACCGTCGTGCCCTTGGCGAGGGCCGCCGCCATCATCAGATTCTCGGTCGCGCCGACCGACACTTTCGGAAACGTGTAGCGCGCGCCCCTGAGACCCTTAGGCGCTCGCGCGACCATGTAGCCGCCGTCAATATCGATCTCCGCGCCCATCGCCTTCAACCCGGCAATGTGCAAGTCGACCGGACGGGCACCGATGGCGCAGCCGCCCGGCAGCGAGACCCTGGCCAGGCCTTCGCGGGCCAGCAGCGGCCCCAGCACCAGCACCGAAGCACGCATCTTGCGCACGATGTCGTAAGGCGCCGTGGTCGACGTGATCTTGCCAGCCTGCAGTACGAGCGTCGTGCCGTGGGCATGGCCGTTTTCGCCGGGCGCCGCATCGACCGTCACACCATGCTGCTGCAGGAGCTGGATCATGGTCGTGATATCGGCAAGCCGCGGCACATTGTGCAGGGTGAGCTTCCGGTCGGTCAGCAACGCCGCCACCATGAGCGGCAGCGACGCGTTCTTGGAGCCGGAGATACGGATGTCACCCTTGAGCTGGCGGCCACCTCTGATGCGAATGCGGTCCATGGTCGTCTCCGCTCAGATCTTCGGCAGGGTGACGCCGCGCTGGCCCTGATACTTGCCGGCCTTGTCGCGGTAGGAGACCTCGCACGGCTCGTTCCCTTGCAGGAACAGGAACTGGCAGGCGCCTTCGTTGGCGTAGATCTTGGCGGGCAGCGGCGTGGTGTTGGAGAATTCGAGGGTCACGTGCCCCTCCCATTCCGGCTCGAGCGGCGTGACATTCACGATGATGCCGCAGCGGGCATAAGTCGACTTGCCGACGCAGATCACCAGCACGTCACGCGGGATGCGGAAATATTCCACCGTCCGCGCCAGCGCGAATGAATTGGGGGGAATGATGCAGACATCGGTATTGCGGTCGACGAAGGAGTTGGCCGCGAAGTTCTTGGGGTCCACCACTGCCGAGTCGACATTGGTGAAGATCTTGAAGTCGGTGCCGACCCGGGCGTCGTAGCCATAGGAGGAAAGGCCGTAGGAGATCACGCCTTCGCGCTTCTGGGCGTCGACGAAGGGCTCGATCATGCCCTTTTCCAGCGCCATGCGGCGAATCCAGCGGTCCGACAAAATGCTCATGGGGGCGCTTCTAAACGAGGGAAGGGGGCGGCTCAACCGCCGGTCTTGGCGGTATCGGTCGGGCGAACGCCCTCCGCCGGCGTGCTTTCCTGGGCCCTCTGGGACCGGGCCTGCGCCTTGCGCCGCTTCAGATTCTCGCGCAGGGCGGCTGCAAGCCGCTCCGCACGTTCATCGGTTTGCGGACCGCCCTTCTGCGGGACGGGTTTGGAGGGGGTCGTCATGGTGGGCAGGATACACCATCACGACGCCCCCTACTCCAGGAACGAACCCTGATTCAGTCCCCCGACGGCACCGCAGCCAGTCCGTCCTCTTCCTCCGGCTTCTTATGGTGGTCGGCAGCCAACATGACGTAGACGGCCGGCACCACGAACAGGGTGAAGAGCGTGCCGATGGCGATGCCGGTCGAGATCACCAGCCCCATCGAGAAGCGCGACACCGCACCCGCACCCGCCGCAGTGACCAGCGGAATGACGCCCAGCACCATCGCCGCGGTGGTCATCAGGATCGGCCGCAGACGGATCCCGGCGGCGATTTCAACGGCCTCGCGCTTGGACTTGCCGGCCTGCTGCTGCTCGTTGGCGACCTCGACGATCAAGATGCCGTGCTTGCTGATCAGGCCCATCAGGGTGACGAGGCCGACCTGGGTGTAGATGTTCAACGTCGCGCCCGGCACGTTCATGGTGCTGAGCACCATCAGGAAGAACAACGCGCCTGCGATCGACATCGGCACCGAGATCAGGATGATCAGCGGATCGCGGAAGCTCTCGAACAAAGCGGCCAGCGACAGGAAGATGATGATCAGGGCGAAGGCGAAGGTGACGACGAAGCCGCCCGATTCCTGAATGTACTGCCGCGACATCCCGCCATAGTCGACCGTGTAGCCCTGCGGCAGGGTCCGCGCCGCCAGGTCCTTGAGGTACTCGATAGCCTCCGACTGCGAGACGCCGGGCATGACCACGCCCTGGATGGTGGCGCTGTTGAGCTGCTGGAAATGGTTATACGATTCGGGAATTGCCTTGGTCTGGATCGTGGCCACAGTCGACAGCGGCACCGAGGTGCCGTCGGCAGCGGTGATGTGATAGTCGAGCACTTGGTCGACCTGGGTTCGCGACAACCGCTCGACCTGCGGGATGACCTTGTAGGATCTGCCGTCCAGCGCGAAGTAATTGACGTAGCCGCCGCCCAACATCCAGCCCAGCGCGCCACCGACATCGCTCATCTTGAGGCCGAGTTGCGAAGTCTTGTCGCGATCGATCACGACAGTGGCCAGCGGCTGGTCGATCTTGAGATCGGTGTTCAAGAAGATGAACCGGCCGCTCGCCGTCGCCTCCTGCAGGAAGGCCTGGGCGACTTCATTGAGCGCAGTGAAGGAGCCGGTGGTCTTGATGACGAACTGCACCGGCAGGCCGGTGCTGCCCGGCAGAGGCGGCAACTGGAAGGCCACGACCTGGGCGCCCGCGATGGCCCCCGTCTGCTGCTGGATGACCGGCTGCAGCTGGTTGGACGTCGTGGTTCGCTGGTCCCAGGGCTTCAAGGCCATGCCGGCAATCGACTGACCAGGCACGTCGATCTGGAAGACGCTCTGTGTCTCGGGATGGCTCTTGAAGATGTCGTAGACCTGCTGCGAGTACATCAGACGCTGGTCGATCGTCGCCGTCGGCGAGGCGATCGACAGGGTCAGCACGATGCCCATGTCCTCCTGCGGCGCCAGCTCGCTCTTGGTCGCCGAGTAGAGGAAGTAGATGCTGCCCAGCATGATCACCGAGAAAGTCGCGGTCACCGGCACATAGTTCAGGCTGCCGTGCAGCCAGCGCACGTAGCGACGATGGAACCAGTCGAACGTGCGATCGATCCTGGCGATCAAGCGCGCTTCCCAGCCGCGATCGCCGGGCACATGCGGCTTCAACATGCGCGAGCACATCATCGGCGTCAGCGTGAGCGCCACGATGGCCGACACGGTAACGGCGCCCACCAGGGTGAAGGCGAACTCCGTGAACAGTGCGCCAGTCAGGCCGCCCTGGAAGCCGATCGGCACGTAGACGGCGATCAGCACCACGGTCATTGCGATGATTGGCCCACCGAGCTCGCGAGCGGCCAGGATCGACGCCGGAATCGGCTTCATCCCCTCCTCGAGATGCCGGTTGACGTTCTCGACCACGATGATCGCGTCGTCGACCACCAGGCCGATGGCGAGCACCAGGGCCAGCAGGGTCAGCAGGTTGATGGAGAAGCCGAAGGCCAGCATCATCGCAAAGGTGCCGACCAGCGACAACGGAATGGCGATCGTCGGAATGAAGACCGAGCGCGGCGAGCCCAGGAAGATGAAGACCACGAAGGTCACGATGATCAGCGCTTCCACGAGGGTATGGACGACCTCGTTGATCGAGCTGTTCACGAACTCCGTGGAATCATAGACAACCTGACCGACCAGTCCCTGCGGGAACTGCGACACCAGCTCTGGGAAGACAGAGCGCACGCCCTTCACGACGGTCAGCAGATTGGCCGACGGTGCCACCTGGATGCCGATATAGACCGCCTTCTGGCCGTCGAAGCTGACCGACGATTCGTAATCGTCGGACCCCAGCACGACATTGGCCACATCCGAAAGGCGCACGATGGCGCCGCTCTGCTGCTTCAGCACCAGGTCGCGGAACCCTTTCAGATCGATCAGGTTGGTCGACGCATTGAGCGTGATCTGCACCATCTGACCCTTGGTCGCACCAACGCCGGCGATGAAGTCGTTGTTGGACAGGGCGGTGCTGACATCGGCTGCCGTCAGGCCGTAGGCGGCGAGCTTCTGCGGGTCGAGCCAGGCGCGCAGCGCGAAGTTCTTGGCACCGAGGATCTCCGCCGTCTGCACACCTTCCACCGCCTGCAACCTGGGCTGGACGACGCGGACCAGGTAGTCGGTGATCTGGTTGGCCGCCAGGACATCGCTCTTGAAGCCGAGATACATGGCGTCGATGGTCTGGCCGACCTTCAGGGTCAGCACCGGCTGCAGCGTGCCCGGTGGTAGCTGGTTGATCACCGAATTGATCTTGGCACTGATCTCGGTCATCGCCCTGTTGCCATCGTAGTTGAGGCGCAGGTTGATGGTGATGGTGCTGAGGCCGCTCACGCTGGTCGACGTCAGGTAGTCGATGCCGTTGGCCTGGGCGATCGCCTGTTCCAGCGGCGTGGTGA
>CALROF020000277.1:0-7452 GCA_943369775.1 Reyranella massiliensis 521 | reverse complement strand
CGGCATGTAGATGCCGCAGCTGCCGAACCCGGCAATGCCGCACATCAACGGATCGACCACACCCTGGACCAGTGCGCAGGCAATGCCAGCATCGACGGCGTTGCCGCCTTCGCGCAGGACGTCGGCCCCCGCCTCCGTCGGTTCCGGTTGCGGAGCCACGATCATCGCCTGCTTCTTGTAACGCACTGCTTCCTCCAACTTCGTTGGAGTGACTCAATCCCAACCGTTCCGCTTGCGCAACACGGCCGATGACGGGGCAAGCGCCAGACCCTTGCCCTGGACGGTCGGCAGCCATTCCGCCAGCGCTTGCAGCGTGACGTCGTGTGGATGGCCGATTGCCACCGCGAAGCCCTGCCGCCGCGCCACCGCTTCGGTTTCCGCAAGCTTGCGTCGCACGGCGTCCAGAGTTTCTTCGTCGTCGAGGAAGACGTGGCGCACGATCGACGGCACGCCCTGATCCTGTGCCGTCTGCTCACCGACCGATTGCGGCGTGGTGCGCGAGTCGAGAAACATCAGGCCACGCGCTTTGAATTGACGCATGACCGTTTCCATCCCCGGCCGAAACGCCGTGAAGCGGCTGCCCATGTGGTTGTTGACGCCGGCAAAGCCGTCGAAACTGTCGAGCGCGGCATTGGTGCGCTGGCGCAATTCGGCATCGCTCAGCGAGACCAGAAGCGCATTCGGCCCCGGATCGTTGCGGCCGTTCGGCTCCATGGGCAGATGGAGCATCAGCTCATGCCCCTTCGACCGCGCCGCCCTCGCCTGCTCGCGCAGATCCTTGGCATAGGGCAGGAACGACATGGTCATCGGCCCCGGCAACTCCCACGCCCGGCGGGAACGCGCCCTGTCGAGGCCAACATCGTCGATCACGATCGCGATCAGAGGACGACTGTTGAGATCGCGAAACGGTAACGCATTGCGCCGCCAGGTCTGCTCGACCGATGCCGCCGCCGCGACCTGCTGCGGCTTAGGGGGCTGCTGCCGCGGCTTCTCGTCGAGTGTAGCGCGCGGCTTGCCGGGTTCTGCCTCGGAGTATTTGGGAAAGTCGGGCAGATCTTCGAGGCGGGCATATTTCGGCTGAGGTTCGCGCGTCGCCGAGGAAGCGCTACGCTTCATGTCTTCGAGCGTATCGCGCGCCGTCCGGTCGCGATCCGTCAAGTCAAGGCGCTGCGCCAGCCAATAGCCGCCGAACAAGCTGCCAACGAACATCAACACGACGGCTGCGATGATCGAGTGCCAGCGATGAGCTTCGACCCATGACAAAAGCCCGCTGAAACGCGCCCGCAGACGATCGCCCAACCCTGGCGGCCGCTTCGGACTCCTTCTGTTCGACTTCCCGCTTCTGTTCTTCCTAGACGCCATATCAGAGAATTGCCCTAAGCTCTTGGCGGGTCTTCATTCTTTTGCCTTGGCACAGGGTGGGCGGCAAAACAAAAAATTACAAACTGGCCAGCGACTTCACCATCCGGATATCCGGTTCGCCGGCGCGGCCACCTTCACGACGGAAGCCGAGATGCTTGGCCAGTCCCAGCATCTTGCTGTTCTCGCGCAGCACGTGCCCGATCACGCGCTTCACACCGCGCGACTTGCCGTAGCGAAGCACATGATTCAGCAACAAGGCGCCATAGCCGCGGCCCTGACGATCCGACGCCACGACCAACGCGAATTCTGCCTGCTCGAAGCCTGGATCAGCAGCAAGCCTGCCGACACCCAGCAGTTCCTTACCGTCGAGCAACAGGAAGGCCATGGCGCGGTCGTAGTCGATCTGCGTCAGGCGCGCAGCCATCTCGTGCGTTAACTCCCGCAATGGCCCGAAGAACCGCAGGCGCACGTCTTCCGGGGTCAGGCGCTTGGTGAAGGCCTGAATCAACGCCTCGTCATCGGGGCGGATGGGCCGGATGCGTAGCTTCTGGCCGCGATGCTCGATCTCGGTTTCGAGCTCGACCGGATAGGGCCGGATGGCAAAGCGTGCCGCCCGCTCCTGCCCGGCTTGCGGCTTGCGAACGACAATACGGGCATCGAGCGCCAACACGCCATCCGCGTCGGCCAGCAGCGGATTAATGTCGAGCTCGGCAATCTCGTTCACGTCGGCAATGAGCTGCGACAGCCTCACCATGGCCTCGCCGACCGCACCGCGATTCGCGGGTGCACGGTCTCGATACCCTCTTAGCAGGCGGTCGACGCGGGTTCGGCTCAACGCATCCTCGGCCAGAACGGGATCGAGCGGCGGCAGTGCCAGCGCCTTGTCGTCGATCACCTCTGCAGCAACGCCGCCATGGCCAACCAGCAGGATCGGCCCGAACACCGGGTCCTCGGCGGCGCCCAGGATCAGCTCCACCGCATGCGGCCGCTTGATCATCGGCTGCACGACGAAGCCGTCGATGCGGGCCTTGTTGGCCTTTATCAGCACCTTCCCGACCATTTCGCGCAAGGCGTCGAGGACTGCCTGTTCGGAGACCAGGTCAAGCGCCACGCCGCCGACGTCGCTCTTGTGCGTGATGTCGCGCGACAGGATCTTCACCGCGACCGGGAACCCGATACGTACCGCGGCGGCGGCGGCCTCCGCGGCATCGAGCACGATCTCGGTCGGCACGACGGGAATGCCATAGGCCGCCAGGACGCGCTTGGCCTCGGGTTCGGTCAGGATCTCGCGCTTTTCAGCCAGTGCGCCGGCGACGATGGAATGGACCAGGCGAGTATCGGAGCGCGCTTCGGGAACCGACGGCGGCGTGCGCTGCAAGGCACGTTGGCCTCGACGGTATTCGATGATGTGCATGAAGCCGCGCACGGCCCGCAATGGCGTATCGTAGGCCGGGATACCGGCCTCGTGCAGAACCTGGCGTCCCGCTTGAGCCTCCGGCCCGCCGATCCAGCAGCCGATAACCGGCACGACCTTAACCCCCTCTGCCGCGGCCACTGCTCGCGCTGCCTCGACCGACGAGGTGAGCGCCGTCGGCACGTTCATCGCCAGGACGGCACCGACGTTTCGATCGTCGGCCAAGGCATTGAGCGCTGCGGCATAGCGTGCCCCATCAGCATCGCCCACGATGTCGACCGGATTGGCACGCGACCAGCTCCTCGGCAGTTTCTTGTCGAGCTGTGCGATCGTGCGCGGCTGGATGGACGCCATCTCCCCGCCTTCGTCCGCCAGCAAATCCGTGGCGACAATGCCCGCGCCGCCACCATTGGTCAGGATCGCCAGGCGCCCGTTGCGCGGCGCGAGTCCATGCCCCAGCGTCTCGGCGGCATCGAAGAGCTCGCCAAGTCCCAGTACATTCACCAGGCCGGCGCGAGCGAAGGCCGCTTCGTAGACCGCCGCGGAGCCTGCCATTGAGCCGGTGTGAGATGCCGTGGCAGCGGCTGTCGATGCATGGCGGCCGCCTTTCAGGACGATCACCGGCTTCACGCGCGCGACGCTGCGGGCCGCCGACATGAACTTGCGGGCCTGCGTGATGCCTTCGACGTACATGAGAACCGCGCGCGTATCGTACTCGCGCGACAGCATGTCGAGCACGTCGCCGAAATCGACGTCGGCCATGTCACCCATGGAGATCAAGTGCGAGAAGCCAATGCCCTGCGCCACGCCCCAGTCGGCAAGGCCTGCCAGCACGGCGCCCGACTGCGCGATCGCGGCGATGCGACCTGCCTTCAGGCCGGACGGCCCGAAGCTCGCATTCAATCCGACCTTCGGCGCGGCAAAGCCGATGCAGTTCGGCCCGACGATGCGCAGCAGATAGGGTTGGGCGGCTCGCAGCAGACGCTTGCGCCAACGCGCATTGACTGCGTGTGCATCGGCGCCGTCTCCCGGACCGGCGCTGATCACGACGGCGGCACGCGTGCCGAGTTCGCCCAGCGCGACGATCAGGCCCGGGATCGTCTCGGCCGGAGTCATGATGACGGCAAGATCTGGCGCCGACGGCAGCTCGGAAACCTTGCGGAACACTGTACGGCCTTCGATCGTGCCGCCCTTCTTGTTGACGAGGAAAATGTCACCCTGGAAACCTGCGGTTAGCAGATTGCGGGTGACGGCCTCGCCGACCGAGTTCGGCCGCGAGCTGGCGCCGATGGCCACGACGGAACCTGGAGCCATCAGCTTGTCGAGATTGCGAGTAGACATGACTCCGTCCCGTCGCAGACAATCGTGTCCGAGCCATGACAGTGAATCCCGGTACAGGCAAGGCCGTCACCGTCGAGCTACGGATCGACCGGGTTGCGCGGCTCTATAATGTGCTCGATCCCTCGCCGTTTCAGGAGAAGGAACTGGACCCGGCAGCCGACGACTACATCGTCGGATCGGCGGAGGATCTCGGCAGCCGCCCGATACGGATCGCCATCATCCTGCCTGAAGCCGAGCTCGCCCTTCCCGAAGCGCAGCAGGTGCCGGCCTCGATCCGACACCATTTCGTGCTGCGCCACGACAGCGAACGCCGCCGCCTGAGAAACATGTGGTGGCGTGGCCGCACGAGCCTGCTGATCGGCCTCGCTTTTCTCGCGGTCTGTCTCGTGGCGCGCAATCTGCTCGCTGGTTCATCGTCGGCAGTGGCGCATATCGTCGCCGAAGGCCTCCTCATCGTCGGTTGGGTGGCGATGTGGGGACCGCTCGACATCATTCTGTATGGCTGGTGGCCAATTTACAGCCGCTGCAAGCTGTTCGCTCGCCTGTCCCGTCTCGACGTCGAACTGCGTGCGCTTAGATGAGCTGTGGACCGTTCATCAGGACGAGGCCGATCACGATTACAGCCGCAGCGGCAACGCGCCGCCGGCCGAACGGCTCGCCCAGCAGCAATGTCCCGATCAATGCGCCGAATAGGACCGAAGTCTCTCGTAGCGCCGCGATATGCGCCATGGGACCAAGGACCAGCGCATAGATCGCAATTCCGTAGCCGAGGTTGGCGACCACGCCACCCATCATGCCGCGATACCAGGTGCGTTTGATATGCGCCCATATCGTGTTGGGCCTCAGCACTGCCGCGAATATCAGCAACCACGGACCTTCGACCACGGCGAGCCAGGCGATATAGGAAATCCGATGCTCGAAAGTTGGTCCGGCGGCGCGGACACCCAGGCCATCGGCGATGATGTAAGCCGCGATGGTCACGCCTGTCAGCATCGCGAACAAGGTAGCCAGCCCGTGTCGGCTGCCCGGCCGCGGCACGACGTTCTTCAAGGGCATCGCAAGAGTAATCAGGCCGAAGCTCAGCAGCAGGACGCCAGCGATATCCTGGGGGCGCAGATGCTCGCCGATCATGCGGCCCGACACCAACGCGACCAGAAGCGGCCCCATGCCCCGCGCGATTGGATAGGTGTGGCTGAGGTCGCCGTAGGAATAAGCCTTGAGCAGGAAGAAGTAGTAGGCGAGATGGATCGCCACCGACGTCAGAAGGTACTTCCACGCCGCCGGTTCGATCATGGGCACGAAGGGGACGATGAAGAGCCCCATCACCGTACCGGTCGCCATGATGATGCCGAAGGTCGCCAGCCGGTCCGACTGATCGGACTTCAGGATGGCGTTCCAGGTAGCGTGCATCAGTGCTGCAGCAAGCAGCAGCGCGACAATGAGGGGTTCGACGACCAAGGCGGTTCTTTTCTCGTTGGCCGCACCCTACGCTCGACGGCGGAACGGGAGTAGTGCGCTTTTCTTGATGCTGCCCCTCATTCGGCTCAGGATCGGCCCAGGCAAAGTGGAAACGAACGAGGCACGGGCGATGGGCGTAGAGGCGTACAAGGCGGCGCGAGAGTTTCTGTTGGCCAAGCGTGGCGACTACGACGCGGCCTACCGTGATTTCCGCTGGCCCGAGCTCGACCACTTCAACTGGGCGCTCGACTGGTTCGATGCGGAACTGGCCCGTGGTGAGGCCGCCAACCGCCCTGCGTTGAAGATCGTCGGCGATGGCGCGGCCAGCCTCACCTTCGCCGAGCTGTCGGAACGCTCGAACCGCGTGGCCAACGGTTTGCGGGCGCTCGGCGTGAAGCGCGGCGATCGCATCCTTTTGATGCTGGGTAACGTGGCACCACTCTGGGAGACAATGCTGGCGGCCATGAAGCTCGGCGCCGTCGTCATCCCGGCGACGACCCTCCTCACCCCGGTCGATCTTGCGGACCGCTTCGAGCGCGGCCGGGCACGCCATATCGTGGCGGCAGCCGGCGAAGCCTCGAAGTTCGACAGCTTCGATCCCGGCCTGACGCGCATTGCCGTCGGCGATGCGCCTCAGGGCTGGCACGCCTATTCCAAGCTGCTCGACTCGCCCGCTGCATTCACGCCCGATGGCGTCACGCAGGCCGACGATCCGATGCTGCTTTACTTCACATCGGGAACCACGGCGAAGCCCAAGCTGGTGCTGCATTCTCACCGCAGCTATCCGGTGGGCCATCTCACGAGCATCTACGTGCTCGGCCTCCAGCCGGGCGACGTCCACCTCAACATCTCCTCGCCGGGTTGGGCGAAGCATGCCTGGAGCTGCTTCTTTGCTCCCTGGATCGCTGGCGCCACGATCTTCATCGCCAATCAGCCGCGCTTCAATGCGCGCTACCTGTTAGATGCCATCGTCGCCAACGATGTCACCACGCTTTGCGCGCCGCCTACCGTGTGGCGCATGCTGATCCAGGAAGACCTGAAGGCCTGCAAGACCAAGTTGCGCGAAGTGCTTGCCGCCGGCGAGCCACTGAACCCGGAAGTGATCGAGCAGGTCGAGAAGGCCTGGGGTCTCACCATCCGCGATTTCTACGGCCAGACCGAGACAACGACCCAGGTCGGCAACCCGCCCGGCCAGCCGGTGAAGCCCGGCTCGATGGGCCGCCCCCTGCCCGGCTATCGCATCCGCCTGCTCGACGCCGACGGCAAAGACGCCGAGGAGGGCGAGATCTGCATCGCGCTCGACCAGCGGCCGGCCGCCCTGATGCGCGGTTACCAGCAGGAGGACGGCTCGATAGCCTCCATCGACGGCGAGGTCTACCGCACCGGCGATGTCGCCTCACGCGATGCCGACGGTTACCTCACCTATGTCGGCCGTGCAGACGATGTGTTCAAAGCCTCGGATTACCGCATCAGCCCGTTCGAGCTCGAGAGCGTACTAATCGAGCACCCCGCCGTCGCCGAGGCTGCCGTCGTTCCTGCGCCCGATCCGGTGCGGCTTGCCGTGCCGAAGGCCTATGTGATGCTGACGGCAAATGGCAAACCCGACCGCGAGACAGCACTCTCGATCTTCCGCCACCTGCGCGGCCGCCTGGCGCCCTTCAAGCGCATCCGACGCATCGAGTTCGCCGAACTGCCCAAGACCATCTCAGGCAAGATTCGCCGGGTCGAGCTGCGCCGCGACGAGGAAAAACGGGCCTCGGCAAACCAGCGCGGCCCGGGCGAATTCAGGGAAGAGGATTTCCCGGAACTGGCGCAGGGCTGAGGAAAACCGCTAATATCCCGCCATGCTTCTCCTGATCGATAACTACGACAGCTTC
>CALROF020000276.1:0-7570 GCA_943369775.1 Reyranella massiliensis 521 | reverse complement strand
CGGCAAGCGTCGAGCCGATGACGCAGCAGCAGCACCGGCACGCGGACCTGTCTCAGGTCGCCCACCGTGCTCGCGCTGCCGCCCTTGCCCTCGCCCATCAGGACACCGGACGAGATCACCGCCGCGTCGGGCAACACCGCCGACTGCCGCGTGAAGACGCTGGCCACGGCCAGTGCGCCGCGGCTCGTTCCAATGATCGCCACGGGCCTCGCCACCTCGCGCGCGGCCTCGACCACTGCCGCCACGTCCTGGGCATAGGCTCTGCCGAAGCGATAGTTGTCCTTGGCCTTGAGGTCGTTGGCGACGTCGGGCACGAACACGGCATAGCCCGCCCGCACATAGAGGCTGCGCGTGCGCACCAGGTGATTGCCGCTGAGACCGCTGCCGATGCGGCCCTGGGAATCGATATCGAGCACGCCGTCTCCGCCCGCCATCAGCACGACGCTGCCAATCGGATTGGCCGGCTTGTCGACCAGAACGCGCAGGCTCACGTTCGGCCGCGGCGAAAGGGTGAGCAGCGTCTCGGCCGCGTACGCCGGCAGCGCCAGGAACATCATTCCCAGCAACACACCGAGGAACGCGGCCGGCCGCATGGTTACTTGCTCTTGAACTTGTCGGGCAGGCGCTCCTCGTTGCCGAGTGCCACCTTGCGCACGCCCTCGCTGTCGGGGCTGGGCGGGAAGCCATCGGCGGAGCGCGGCGCCGGCGTCTCGACGACCGTGTTGGAGAGGCGGCCGACGCCGGTCACCTCGATGTCGATCGAGTCACCGGCCTGGAGCGGCCGCGAGTTGGCCGGCGTGCCGGTGAGCAGGATGTCGCCCGGCAGGAAGGTGATGTGGCGCGCGAGATCGGCGATCAGGTAGCCGCAGTCGAAGATCTGCTCGCTGACCGCGCCCTCCTGCACCATCTTGCCGTTCTTGTAGCTGCGCAAGGTCGACTGCCGCACGTCGACGCCGGAGACGAGACCGGGCCCGATCGGGCAGAAGCCGTCCATGCCCTTCACGCGCAGCATCGAACCGCCGTCGGTGTCGCGGAAATCGTGGCAGCCGAAATCGTTGGCCGGGGCGAAGCCCGCGATGCAGTCCCACGCCTCCTCGCGCGTCACGTTCTTGGTCACCTTGCTGAACACGACGGCCATCTCGCCCTCGTAGTTCACGTAGGTGTAGCCCTGAGGCTTCACCAGCTCGCCCTTGTGGGCGTTGAGCGCCGTCAGCGGTTTCTGGAAATAGGTCGGCGTCTTGGGCGGCACGCGCGTGTTGTTGAACTCGTAGTAGCGCGAGATGTAGTTCACGTGCACGCACAGGATCTTGGTCGGGCTGCACGGCGGCAGATGGACCACGTCCTTCTCCTCACAGGTGCGGCCGTCGGCGAAGACGATCTTGCCGTCCTTGAATTCCACCCAATAAGCGCTGCCGTCCTTCATGACGTGACGAATCTCTTTGCGCGGCCCCTCGAGAACGCTCATCTTACTCACTCCCCTCACTTAAAGATCGAACCAGACGTGGACATTGCCGGTGCCGGCAGCGTTCTCGTACTCCGAGAGCTGCGTGCCCCTGGCGCGGCAGGCCTTGCCGCCGAGCGCGCCCATCATCTGGGCATAGTGCGCGCCGTGGCCTTCGTATTTCGCGGCTTCCAGTTCGGGGAAGCGGTCGAGGACGGTGTCGTGCCGCCCCTCCTTCCACAGCCCCAGCACTTCCTGGTCCAGCGCGCGGTTCTTCTGATCCGACACATTGTCGGGATGCCAGATGCGCGGGTTGGGCGGGATGTAGTCGAGATCGTAGAACTTGTGGCTCATCGCGCCCGAGGCCAGCAGCACCACGCGCGCATCGGAGCGGCGGATCGCTTCGGCCACCACTTCGCCCATCTGCAGGAAGTGATGGAACTTCGCGGTCTGGCAGGTGCCGACGCTCAGGACCTTCTCGCCGCGCCCGAGAAAGTGCACGACGTTGATGGTGGGATAGTGCAGCGGCAGCGTGGCCTCGTGGGCATTGCGCGCCGCTACCCGGCGCTCCACCGCCACTTCCTCGACCAGCGCCGCCAGCTCGGGCGCCCCGCGAAAATCGTAGGCGAAGCCCGACATGGCGAACGGCAGCTCGTCTGAGGTGTAGAGGCCCTTATAGTGCGGGGCGCCGGCCACGAGATGCATCGAGGTCGTGATCCAGTGCGTGTCGAACAGCACGAACGTATCGGGCTCCACCGCATCGATTTTCGCCCGCACCCGGTCGAAGCCCTCGATAAGATCGGAGTCGCGCCCGTTACCGCGCTGCACGCGCACCTCCTTGGGCTGCACCAGCCCCGGATGATGCGAAACGACGGCGGCGCCGACGATCTGGCCCATTGCTTTTCTCCCGCTTACTTCTCCGCCTCTTGAATCGCGCGCCAGACGTTGTGGGCGTTGGCGGGCATGGGGACGTCCTTGACGCCGAGCGGTGCCAGCGCGTCGAGCACGGCGTTCATCACCACCGGCATGGCGCCGACGGTGCCCGCCTCGCCCGCGCCCTTGGCGCCCAGCGGATTGTACTTGGTCGGCACGGGGTTGGACTTGACCTCGACGCTGCACATCGTGTCGGCGCGCGGCATCGTGTAGTCGAGGAAGCTCGCGGTGAGGAGCTGGCCGCTCTCGCGGTCCCATACGACCTGCTCGCCCAGGATCTGGCCGACTCCCTGCGCCACACCGCCATGGATCTGGCCCTTGAGCCCGATCGGGTTCATCACCGTACCGACATCGTCGACCACGGCATAGCGCTCGAGCTTGACCTCGTCGGTCTCGGGATCGACCTCGACCTCGCAGATGTGGCAGCCGTTTGGATAGGTGTCCTTCTCGCCGAGGAAGGTCGCGTTCTCGTAGAGCCCGCCCTCGAAGCCGCTCTTGGGCCACTTGGTCGGATTGAACGCCGCCATCGCGACCTGCTTCAGCGGCACCGACTTGTCGGTCCCCTTCACGGTGAAGGTGCCGTTGGCGAACTCGATATCCTGCTCGCCCGCTTCGAGCAGGTGGCCGGCGAGCAGCTTGCCCTTCTCGATCACCTTGCCGGCCGCCATGAACAGCGCCGAGCCGCCCAGCACCGTCGAGCGCGAGCCGTTGGTGCCCATGCCGAAGGCCACGCGGTCGGTGTCGCCGTCGATGAACTGCACGTCGGCTGGGTCGATGCCCAGCCGCTCGTTCAGGATCTGCTTGAACATGGTCTCGTGGCCCTGGCCCTGGTTCTTGGTGCCCATGAGCAGCGCCGCCGTGCCGCTGGGGTTGAAGCGGATCTCCGCATATTCCGGCTGCGCCGTACCGGCCGCCTGTTCGATGGCGTTGATGATGCCGAGCCCGCGCAGCTTGCCGCGCTTCTTCGAGTCCTCGGCGCGCGCCGCATAGCCCGCCACGTCGGCGAGCTTCAGCGCCATGTCCATGTTCTTCTCGAACTCGCCGCAGTCGTAGAACGGCCCGACCGGGCTCTGATACGGCAGCGCCGACTCGGCAAGCATGTTCTTGCGCCGCAGCTCGACGCGGTCGACGCCCAGCTCGCGCGCCGCATCGTCGATCAGCCGTTCGATGAGATAGATCGCCTCCGGCCGCCCCGCGCCGCGATAGGGCGCCGTCGGGTTGGTGTTGGAGAGCACGCCGACCACGTTGAGATACGCCTTGGGGATCAGGTAGACGCCCAGCACCGTACCGATCATGCCGAAGGGCGACAGCAGGTTGCGGTCGGACCCGACATAGGCGCCGATGTTCGCCAGCATGTTGAGCCGGAGCGCGACGAACTTGTTATCGCTGTCCAACGCCAGCTCGATCTCGCCGACATTGTCGCGACCATGCTCGTCGGCCATCACCGCCTCGGAGCGCTCGCAGGTCCACTTCACGGGACGCAGCAGCTTGCGTGCCGCCCAGAGCGTCAGGCGATGCTCGACATACTGCCAGCCCTTGGTGCCGAAGCCGCCGCCCACGTCCTGGGCGATCACGCGCATCTTGCTTTCGGGAACCTTGAACACGTTCTGCGCCAGCATGTTGCGCACGCGATGGGGGTACTGCACGTCGGCGTAGAGGGTCATGCGATCCTCGCCCTGATCGTAGACGCCCAAGGTGCCGCGCGGCTCCATGTACTGCGCATGCACGCGGGTGATCACGTAGCGCCGCTTGATGACCCGGACCGCGCCCTTGATCGCCTCCTCAGTCGCGGCTTTGTTGCCGCGCTCGATGAAGTTGGAAATGTTGTCGGGGCAGTCGTCCCACACCGCGGGTGCGCCGGGCTTCACGGTATCCTCGGTCAGCGTTACCGACGGGATCGCTTCGTAGTCGATCTCGACCAGTTCGGCCGCGTCCTTGGCTTCGGCCAGCGTGTTGGCCACCACCATCGCCACCGGATCGCCGACATAGCGTACGCGATCCGTGACCAGCGCCGGCCGTTGCGGCGCGTACATCGGCTTACCGTCGGGCCGCTTCCTCGGCATGTTGGCCTTGGGCATGCCGAGCCCGTCGGCGACCACGTCGTGGCCGGTATAGACCGCGAGCACGCCGGGCGCGGCAGCGGCGGCAGCGGTGTCGATGCCGTTGATCTTGGCATGAGCATGCGGGGAGCGGACGAACACGGCATAGACCTGGTCCGGCAGGTTCACGTCGTTGATGTAGCGGCCCTGCCCGCGCAACAGGCGCGGATCCTCGAAACGCAACACCGGCTGGCCGATACCGTACTTGCTCATGAGCTTCTCACTCCCCGAAACGTCTTTGACCTAACTCTACGACTGGCTCACGACGTGAGCGAGCGGTCGCCAGCGCGCCATGTCGGCTTCGACGCGGGCGCGAAATTCAGCCGGTGTGCTAACCCGTGTGTCGTTGCCCAGCTCTTCCAGTTTGCTCTTGATCTCGGGCCGCGCCATCACCTGCTGAAAGGCCTGGTGCAGGCGATCCCGAATAGCGGGCGGCAGGCCGGCCGGCGCCGTGAATCCCAGCCACGAGACGACGTCGTAGTCCGGTATCAGCGTCTCCGCGAGCGTCGGCACGTCGGGGAAGCCCGGATGGCGCTCCTTGGACGTAACGGCAAGGGCGCGCAGCTTGTCCGTCCTCAGGAGCGGCTGTGCGCTCGAGAAGGTGATGACGTGCATGTCGAGCCGGCCCGCGACCAGGTCGTTGTAGGGCTGGCCGATCCCGCCCTTGTAGGGAACGTGCGTCAGCTTCGCGCCGGTCTTGGCCAGCACCAGCTCGACGGCCATGTGCAGGGTCGAGCCGACGCCGGAGGTGCCGTAGGTCAGCGTGCCGGGGTTCTTCTTGGCCTCGTCGAAATACGCTTGCACCGTCTTGAAGCGCGAGTCCGGCGCCACGGTGAAGACGAAGGGAAAGCGCGTGACGATCGAGATGAAGTCGAAGTCACGCAGGAGATCGTAGGAAAGCGTGCGGTCGGTCGCCGACACGACCGCCTGGCCACCCGTCATCAGGTAGAGCGAGTAACCGTCGGGCTTCATGCGTGCGACCTGGGTGGCGGCAAGGCGTTCGGCGGCGCCGGGACGCGGCTCGATCACGATCTGCTGGCCCAGGATCTCGGTCAGCGGGCCGCCGAGATGCCGCGCGATGGTGTCCGGGTTGGAGCCGGCATCGTAGCCATGGATCAGCCGGATCGTCTGCGCCGGCCACGTTTGCGCCCGCGCGATGGCCGGTGTCGCGAGTGCGGCCAGCAGTACTGAACGCCGTTGAAGTTTCATCCCTTCCTCCCTTGGTTTTTCCCGGTGAGGCGCTTTTTTTTGTTTATGTGACGCCCCTCACCCTCCGCGCGTTCTCCTCATCCCAGCGGACCCATGAACGTCTGGTCGGCGTAGGTGTCGGACAGCGGATCGAGTACCGCGGGCCAGTCCTTGCCGACCTTGCGGCGCAGTTCGGGCGGGCGGGGTTTGCCGTCCCAGCCGATGCGCTCCATGTAGTAGTAGAGCATCAGGCAGTGGCCGGCCGGATCGAGGATGTGGGCGGCGTAGTCGACGCCGGGATAGAGTTCCGCGGGCATCGCGTCGGTGAACGGCACGCCGTGCTTCTTCAGGAAGGCGACGGCATCGCGGAGCTGCTGGTAGCTGCCGACCTCCACGCCCATCGAGGCGCAGCTCGTGTCGGGATTGAGCCTCAGCTCGCCGCGGAGCGTCTTGGGGAACAGCGACAGCGAATGATGCTCGCTGCCGTTGCGCAGGAAGACGCAGCGATGGCCCTTGTAGGTCACGGCCTCGGTGCGAACGAAGCCCATCGTCTCGGTATAGAAGGCCTCCGACGCGCCGACATCGGAGACGAACAGACTCATCGGCCCGATGTTCGTCACCTTGAAGGGCCGCGGCAGCTTCACGCCCGCGACGATGTATTCCTCGCCGGTCTTGTCGTCGATGACGTTGCCGGAATCGATGTCGATGCCCTTGGCAATGGCCTCGCGCACTTCCTGCGCCTCCGACATCTGCGGCAGCTCGGGCGTCTCGCGGAAGGCGCGGTAGTACATCGACTCGGGCTTGGAGCGGCCGTCCCAGCCGATCTGCTCCATGCCGTAATAAAGCTCGACCGTGTGGCCGTCGGGATCGCGAATATAGGTGTGCCAGTTACTGCCCGGCATGTCGCGGCCGACGCGGCGGATTTCGACCTGGCGCTCGCGGAAGTAATCGGCGGCGGCAAAGACCTCTTCCATCGTGCCGACCTGCCAGGTGATCTGGTTCACCGTGACGTCGCGCGAGACAGCATCGTCGCCGAAGATCGCGCCCAGCGACTTGTGCGCCAGCAGGAAGGCGTGATGGTCGGAATTGTGGCTCATGAAGACGATGCGCGGGTCCTGCATCCGCTTGGCCAGCTCCTCGCGGCCGGGGACCTTGGAGAAGTCGCGCGTGTCGGTGATGCGAAAGCCCAGGAGCCGCGAATAGAAGTCGAGGCCCTGGCCGAGGTCCGCGACGTTGAAGCCGAAATGGCCCAGCCGGCGGATCTTGAACGGCCGCGGATAGCGCACGCCGCCGACATCGTAGGTTCCGTTGGTTGCCGTCGTCGAAGTCGTGACACTCATGGTCCCCTCCTCATACCTTGCGGCGCTTGGCGAGTTTCAGCGGCCGCGCATTGCCGCGGATCAGTCCCGGCACGTCCGACACCGCCTGCTCGACGGTGGTGCGGATGTGCTGTTCCAGTAGCGAACAGGCGAGATCGACATCGCGCGCCAGCACGGCGTCGCGGATCTGCTCGTGCTCGTTCTTGCGGTGCATGCGGCTGTGAATCATCGTCAGCCAGTGGTAGCGGCGCGCCTGGTCGAACAGCTCGCTGCGGAAATGCAGCGACCACGGCGAACGGCAGGTCGCGACCAGCGCATCGTGGTAGCGCTTGTGCCGCTTGGCCCATTCCTGCTTCACCTGCGGCGGGTCGTCGGTCCGCGGCGGCGCGAGCTTGCTGAGAAGAAAGTAGGAACTGACGATCTCGGCTTCCCAGGTGTCGGTGCCGTTGCGGATGGCGTCGGCGAGCGTCTTGGTTTCGAGCTAGACGCGCAGTTCGGAGAGATCGAGGAAGTCGGCCAGCGAGATCGGCGCCACCTGGAAGCCGCGGCCCGCCTCGGTGCGCGCCAGCCCCTCGGATACGAGATGCGAC
>CALROF020000275.1:0-7665 GCA_943369775.1 Reyranella massiliensis 521 | reverse complement strand
TCGCTGAACAGCGCTACTTCGAGCCCGGCCTTGCGCAGGCCCGTCATGGCATCACCGATCATCGGCAGCTTGGCGAGACCGGGATCGGTGACCAGGAGCGGCCGTCGTAGCCCGACGGCCTTGCAGGCATCGGCAAGCTCGCGGATGCGGCCCGCACCAAAGCGGATCGAGGTCGGAAAGTTCCAGTTGCCGACGAGAGACATCAGATGATTTCCATATAGCGGTCGAGTTCCCATTCCGTGATGGCCTTACGGAACTCCCGCTCCTCCCACTCACGTGTTGCAGAATAATGATCCACGAAGGCATCGCCGAACAGATCGCGCGCCGCCTTCGACGCCTTCAGCCGGCCCGCTGCCTCCATCAGGGTGCGCGGAAGCTGTGCCTTTGCCGGATGCTTCCTCTCGTAGGAGTTGCCCTGGATCGGCTCGCCGGGATCGACCTTGTTCTCGATACCCCAAAGGCCCGCGCCGACCGCCGCCGCCAGCGCGAGGTAGGGATTCGCATCCGCCGCGGCGACGCGATATTCGACCCTCGTCGACTTCGCCGAGCCTGGAATGACGCGCAGCGAAGTGGTGCGGTTCTCCACGCCCCAGCTCGACACGGTCGGCGCCCAGAAGCCCGGGATCAGGCGGCGGTAGGAGTTCACGTTGGACGCCACCATACCCAGCAGCTCGGGCATCAACGCCGCCTGGCCTCCCACGAAATGGCGCATGGTCGGGCTCATGCGATACGGCGCCTTCTCGTCGAAGAATACAGGCTTGCCCCCTTTCCACAGCGACATGTGCATATGGCCGCCGCAGCCCGGCCAGTCCTTCGACCATTTGGCCATGAAGGTGGCGAGCCAGCCGCGCTTCTGCGCCAGTACCTTGGTGAAGAGTTTGAAGAGTGCCGCCTTGTCGGTCGCGGCCAGGGCATCGTCGACCCGCAGCGCCGCTTCGAGTACGCCCGCGCCGGTTTCCGTGTGCAGGCCCTCGATGCCCATGTCCATCGCCTCGCACATGGCGAGGAGGTCCTTGTACCAGTCGCTCAGCACCGAGTTGCGCAGCACGGAGTAGCCGAAGAAGCCGGGCGAGATCGGCTTCAGGTTCTTGTAGCCCTTCTCGCGGATCGACTCGGGTGTCTCGGCGAAGACGAAGAACTCGTACTCGAAGCCCACCTTGACCTCGAAACCGAGCTTGGCCGCACGCGCCAGTACGCGCCGCAACACGCCGCGCGGGCAGATCTCCTCGGCCCGGTCCACGAACTCGCAGAGAAACATGAGATTGCCGGGCTCGGTCGCAATCTCGCGGCACGTGTCAGGCAGAATGCGCACCATGGCGTCGGGATAGGCGGTGTGCCAGCCGGTATAGGTGACGTTGTCGTAGAGTTGGTCGTTGATATCCCAGCCCAACACGACGTCACAGAAGCCGAAGCCACCTTCGAGCGCCGAATGGAACTTGTCGACGTGCAGGTACTTGCCGCGCAGGACCCCGTCGATGTCGTGGACGCCCACTTTGACGTGGGTCAGTCCACGTTGCTTGACGATCTTCCGCGCATCGGCGGCTGTCTTGACCTGACGCGGTTCCATTCATCCCCCGAAGACTTCCAGATTCGGGAGTTTGGCAGAGGCCGATCTACCTCGACAGGATGAAATCGACCGGCCAGGTCACGAAGCTGGGGAAGATAGTCAGCATCGCCGTGAAGGCCATCATGATCAGGAAGAATGGAATGACCTTCCAGGCGACGTAGGTCTGCGAATCACCCGTGATGTTCTGGATGACGAACAGATTGAAAGCCACGGGCGGACTGATCTGCGCCATCTCGATGGTGAGGATCAGGAAGATGCCGAACCACAGCTTGTCGAAGCCCGCCGCCAGCACGACCGGCAGCACAATCGGCAGGGTCAGCACAATCATGGAAAAGCCTTCCAGCACCGTGCCGAGCAGGATGTAGAAGAGCATCAGGAACATGATCAGCACGAAGGGCGACAGGTTCCACGACGTGATCTCCGCCGAGACGAACTGTGGCACCTGCAAGTTGGCCAGGACCGTGCCGACCACGAAGGCGCCGAGCACAATCATGCCGATCATGCAGGTGGTCTGAACCGAGCCCAGCAGAGCATCGCGCAGGCCCTGCCAGCTCAAGGTGCGCTGAAACGCAGCGACCGCCAACGCCCCCAGCACGCCAATGGCCGAGGCCTCGGAAGGGCTGGCGATACCGGCATACATGGTGCCGAGCACTGTGAGGATCAGGAAGGCCACCGGCCCCAGCTCGATCAGGCTGCGAAAGCGATCGGACCAGGTCCAGGTGGTGTGATCGTCGCCCGGCACCAATTTGGGATTGAGGAGAGCCCGCACGCCCATATAGCCCATGAAGCTACCGGCCAGTGCAAAGCCCGGCAGGAAGCCCGCCGTAAACAATCGCAGCAGCGATTCCTCTGCCAGCACCGCGTAGATGATCATGGGGATCGACGGCGGGATCAGGAAACCGAGCGTTCCCGCCCCCGCCAGGCTGCCGACCGCCAACCCCTTGTCGTAACCCCGGTTCAAAAGCTCGGTAAGCGTGATGCGCCCCACCACCTGCGTGGTCGCGGCCGACGAGCCCGAGATGGCGGCAAACATCGAGCAGCCAATCACCGTCGTATGGAACAGCCGCCCCGGCAGGAAGCTCATCCAGGGCGCGATGCCCGAGAATAGGGACTGCGACAGCCGCGTGCGGAACAGCAACTCGCCCATCAGGATGAAGAGCGGCAGCGAGACGATGTCCGACGAGGTGAGGACGTTGAAGGTCCAGGCACCGATCAGCTTGTGCGTCGGCCGGTTCGTGAACACTTCCAAGAGGCCGACGCCCACCGCCAGAAGCGCGGGCCCGATCCAGATGCCGAGGCAGAGGGTTGCGGTCATCAGAACCAGCAACCAGGTCAGAATGGCACTCATACGGTATCGATGTCCTGACCAATACGGAGACGGGAATCATCGCCCGGTTCGCCGCGCAACAAGCGGCCGAGCCGTGCAATCGCTTGCAGGGTGAAGAGGAGCGCCCCCAGCGCCAACGGGAACTGCACGATCCAGCGCAGGATCTCGCTCTTCTCCGGCGAGCGCGACTCGCGGACGTAGGACAGCCAGGTGAGTTCGCCCAGCGCCCAGGTGAGATAAGCGGCGATCAGCACGCCGCAGATCGTGGCGAAGATATCCAGCATTCGCGCCAAGGGCTTCGGCAGGTTCTCCAGCAGCACGTTGACCCGGATCTGCGCCCCGGCACGCAGCGCATAGGCCGCCCCCATCAGGAAGGCCGCGCCCATGAGGTAGGCGCTGAATTCCCAGGCGAAGTAGAGGCTGACATTGAAGAAATTGCGCGACAGAACCTCGGCCACGATCAGGCCGAGGATCGACACGATGCAGAGCGCCGATGCCCAGGCGCCCCACATCGACAGCCCGTCGATCAAGTCTAGGACGCGACCCGCAGGATCCGCCTTCATCCACTCTCCCCCTTGAGATTTGCCAGGAGCGCGCCGAGCCGTCGACGCGCTCCCGACGAAGACCCGCTACGAGCGGCCCAGTTCCTTCTTGTACTTGGCGATGATGTCGGCCGAGACCGGGCCGGCGCGGTCGATGAAGGCCTTCTCGAGCGAAGCGGTCCGCTTGCGCATGTCAGCCAACATGGCCGGCGGCACTTCGATCATGGTCATGCCGCCCTCGATCATCCGCTTGGCGCTGGCCTGGTCGGCATCGATCGAAACCTGCCAAAACTCAGGCTGCAACTTCGCTGCGAGATCGGTGATCGCCTTCTGATTGGCAGGCGAGATCTTCTTCCAGGTGTCGTTGTTGATGGTGACGATCTGGCTGCTCCAGACGTGATTGGTCTTGTAGAAAACCTTCAGGAACTCCCAGAACTTGCGGTCGACACCCGACACCGACGAGGTGCTGACGCCGACAACCGCGCCCGACGCCAGTGCGGGCACCGTCTCACCCCAGGGGATCTGCACGGCCGACATGCCGAGCAGGTTGATCATGTCGCCGGCCTGACGATCCGGCACGCGGATCTTGAGGCCCTTCAGCCCGTCGACCGTGTCCGCCTTGACGTTGCAGTGGATGTACTGCGTAGGCCACGGCACGGTGTAGAGGATCGTCTGGTTGAACTTGGTGGCGATCTTGTCGAACTCGGGCCGCGCGTACTTCTGCAGCACCTTGAGTTCATCGGCATTGCTGACCAGGAAGGGCACACCCTCGATGCCCAGCAGCGGCGCATCGCCGACCTGCTGGATGTTCAGAATGTCGGCCATCGGCACCAGCCCGTCGCGCACGGCGTTGAGCTGTTCCGGCCCCTTGTAGCCCAGCGAGCCGCCGGAATGGACGGTGATCACCACGCCGCCGTTGGTCGCCTTGCCGACTTCCTCGGCGAACTTCTTGGCGTTCTTGGTGTGGTAGTTGCCGTCCGGCCAGACCGTCGCCAGGTCGAGCTTCGTCGCCGCCTGTGCCTTCACGATCGCCGGCGCGAACATTGCTGCGCCAGCACTCACTTTCAGAGCGGTTCTGCGTCCCAGTTTCATAGATGCCTCCGTTATTCCCCGTCTCACATGCCCGGCCGAGTTCTTTCTTGTACTTGGCGATGATATCGGCCGCCGCCGGGCCGGCGCGGTCGATGAATGCTTTTTCCAGCGAGACAGTACGGGCCCGCATTTCCTGCATCATGGGGGCCGGCACCTCGATCATTTCCATGCCGCCTTCGATCAGGCGCTTGGCACTGCTCGCATCGGCCTCGAAGGAGACCTGCCAGAAGTCCGGTTCCAGCTTTGCCGCCACCTCGGTAATGGCCGTCTGGTTGGCAGGTGAGATCTTCTTCCAGGTGTCGAGGTTGATGGTCACGAGCTGCGAGGCCCAAGCGTAGTTCATCTTGTAGAAGACCTTCAGGAACTCCCAGAACTTGCCATCGACGCCCGAGACCGCAGACGTCGTGACGCCGACCACCGCTCCCGACGCGAGCGCCGGTACCGTTTCGCCCCAGGGGATCTGGACCGGCGCCATGCCGAGCAGATTCACCATGTCGCCCGCCTGACGGTCGGCCACGCGAATCTTCAGGCCCTTCAACCCATCCAGCGTATCGGTCTTCACCTTGGTATGCAGATAACCCGGCGGCCACGGCACGGTGTAGAGGATCTTCTGATTGAACTTGGCGGCGATCTTGTCGTACTCGGGCCGCGCGTACTTCTGCAGCACCTTCAGTTCGCTGGCATTGGCGACCAGGAAGGGCACGCCTTCCAACCCCAGAAGCGGCGCGTCGCCGACCTGCTGGATGTTCAGAATGTCGGCCATCGGCACCAGCCCGTCGCGCACGGCATTGAGCTGTTCCGGTCCCTTGTAGCCCAGCGACCCGCCGGAATGGACGGTGATCGTCACACCGCCGTTGGTCGCCTTGCCGACCGCTTCGGCAAACTGCTTGCAATTCTTGCTGTGGAAGTTGCCGTCCGGCCAGACGGTTGAAAGGTCGAGCTTTTGGGTAGCTTGCGCAGACGCGATCGCCGGGGAAAAGACCAGTGCACCTGTCCCGGCCTTGAGCGCCATCCTGCGTCCCAGCTTCATCGAACCCGCCCCTCAATCTTCCGTTCTTGACCCTACTCCGCAGCCCGCGGAGGCTTGTACGCGTAGAGCTTGTCCGCGGCCTCCTCGGAGATCAGTCCGTCGGCGAGGTCGTTGGCGACCTGAACACGGTCACGCTCCTTCGGCGCACCGATGCCGGCACCACCCGGCGTCATGATCACGAGGCGATCTCCGGGCGGGATGAGCTGGAAGCCCTTGCCCTTGAGCTTTCCACCGGTCTTCAGCGCCACGAAGCCCGCTTCACCATCAGCACCACCGTCGCGGCCACGCGGCGGATGGTCGATGCGGTCGAAAGCCGCCAACAGGTCGAAGGGTTCGGCAATGCCGCTTTCGATTTCCATGATCTGGCCCAACCCGCCGCGCGTGCGGCCGGCGCCACCGGAGTCGGGACGAAACTCTTTGCGCCAGAAGATGAGTGGCGTCTGCGTCTCGGCGATCTCGACAGGCGTGCCGCGCACGCCACTGGGATAGGCGGTGGCGGAGAGCCCGTCCTTGTCGGGACGGGCGCCGGTGCCACCATTGGAGGTGATAGCCATGCCGAAGCCGTAGTTGCCGCCCTCGCCGCCCTTCACGCGGCCGCGCACGTTGATGTTCCACAGGCACGAAGTGCCTTCGGCCGGCACGCGATCCGGCACGGCCTGACGCAGGCAGCCAAAGGTCACGTCCGGCAGCATCTGGCCGATGACATGACGCGAGGCGACGGCGGTAGGCTTAGGCGCATTCAGGATGGAGCCCTCCGGCGCCGACACGGTGAGCGGCTCGAGCGAACCTGCGTTGTTGGGAATATGCGTGGAGACTACGCATCCCAACCCGAACACCGTATAGGCCGTCGTATAGGCGTGCGGCACGTTGATCCCACGCCGCGAGACGCCGGAAGTACCGGTGTAGTCGACATGGATGCCCGTGTCGGAAACGGTGAGCGAAGCCGACAAGGTCACAGGCTCGTCGTAACCATCGACCGTCATGGTGTTGTGCCAGGTGCCCTTCGGCAGCTTGGCGATCTCCGCCAGCACGGCCTCGCGCGAACGGGCAATAATGTGGTCGCCGAGTTCGTCGAGAGAATCGATGCCGAACTCGTCCAGCATCTCGACCAGACGGCGTGCGCCGACATCGTTGCAGCCGGCCAGTGAGTAGACGTCGCCCTCGGTATCGACGGGTTGGCGCGTGTTGGCGCGGATCATCGACATCAGCGTCTCGTTCGCCTTGCCCTGGTCGAAGAGCTTCAGCATCGGGATGTAGAGGCCTTCCATGAAGACGTCGGTGGCGTCGGGGCCGAAGCCGATGCCGCCGATATCCATGAGATGGCTGGTGCAGGAGAACAGCGCCACCAGCTTGCCGTTGTGGAAGCAGGGCGTGGTGATCACGAAGTCGTTGAGATGGCCCGTGCCCATCCAGGGATCGTTGGTGATGTAAGCGTCACCCGGCTTCATCGTCTCGATCGGGAAGTAGCGCAGGAAGTGCTTCACCGACTCGGCCATCGAGTTGACGTGGCCAGGCGTACCGGTGACGGCCTGGGCGAGCATCCGTCCCTGCAGATCGAAGACGCCGGCGGAGAGGTCGCCGCATTCGCGCACGATCGGGCTGAAAGCGGTGCGCATGAGGGTCTGCGCCTGTTCTTCGACCACCGCGATCAGGCGGTTCCACATGATCTGCAGGTCGATCAGACCGACGCTGTTGGACTGGCTCATCGGTGGCTCCTCACGCGTCCTTGCGATCCATGACGATACAGCCGGACGCATCGATATGCGCGGCAAAACTCGCGGAAATGAAAGTCGAGGTCTCGTCCTCGGCGACGATCGCCGGCCCCGGAAAAACGCTGCCCGGCGGCAGGCTCTCGCGGCGGTACACCGGCACCTCGGCCGACTTGCCGCTGCGACCGTCGAACACCGCCCGCCGCCCCACCGGCTTGGGCGCTGGCGCCGTCCCGGCTTCGCCCTGTACTTCCGGCCGCTTGGCCTCGGTCGAGACCTGCACCGACCAGCTCAGCACCTCGATGGCAGCGTTGGGGATGTGCCGCTCGAACAGGATGGCGTAGTCCTTCTCATAGGCCTCGCGCAGCGCCTGCGTATCCGCATCGGTGAGCGGCCGC
>CALROF020000274.1:0-7675 GCA_943369775.1 Reyranella massiliensis 521 | reverse complement strand
CGCTCTTCATCTTCACGCTGTTCGGCAACCTGCTGGGACTGATCCCTTACGGCTTCACCTTCACCAGCCATATCGCCGTCACGTTCTTCATGGCGCTCGTGGTGTTCGTGGCCGTGACGCTGATCGGCATCTTCAAGCACGGCCTGCACTTCTTCTCGCTGTTCTTCCCGCACGGCGCGCCGCTGTTCACTGCGCCCATCCTGATTCCGATCGAGGTCGTTTCTTACCTCAGCCGGCCGATCAGCCTGTCCGTCCGCCTGTTCGCGAACATGACCGTTGGTCACGTGCTGCTGAAGGTGCTGGCCGGCTTCGTCGTGGCGCTCGGCATTTTCGGCGTCATACCGCTGGCTGTCCTCGTGGCGATCACCGCACTCGAGGTGCTGATCGCGCTGCTGCAGGCCTACATCTTCACGATCCTCTGCTGCATTTACCTGAACGACGCGCTGCATCTGCACTGATCGCCGCGCCCGTAACCATCCACTCAATCAACGTTCGCTAAACAGGAGACAGAAATGGACGCCTCAGCCGCCAAGTTTATCGGTGCTGGCCTCGCCGCCATCGGCATGATCGGCGCCGGCATCGGCGTGGGCAACGTGTGGGCGAGCTACATCACGGCTCTGTCGCGCAACCCGGCCTCGAAGGCCGAAATCGGCGCGAACATCTGGATCGGCTTCGCCGTCACCGAGGCCATCGCGCTGTTCGCGCTGATCGTCGCGCTGATCGCCCTCTTCGCCTGAGTTCGATCGTGCCCGTTTCGGCACTGCGGACTTCGGCATGGGCTGCGGCCCTGATCGGCCTGCCGGCAGCCGCACAGGCAGCCGGCATGCCGCAGTTCGACATCGCCTCCTTCCCCAGCCAGATCTTCTGGCTGGTCGTGTCGTTCGCCGTGCTCTACGCGATCATGGCAACGCTCGTGCTGCCGCGCATCGGTTCGACCGTCGAGGCCCGCGAGCGCAAGATCCAGGCCGACCTGGATGCGGCACAGCAGGCCAACGACGCGGCCCGCACGACGGCGGCGGCGCAGGACAAGGCTCTCGCCGAAGCGCGTGGACGTGCGGAAGGCGTTATCCGGGCCGCCTCCGATGCCGCTGCTGCCGAGACCTCGGCTCAGATGCATGCCGTCGGTGGCCGGTTGGCGGCCGATATCACGGCAGCCGAGCGCCGTATCGGCGAGCAGCAGAACCAGGCCATGGCCGGCTTGACCGGTATGGCGGCGGAGATCGCCTCGGCGATCCTCGGCAAGCTGGTCGGCTCGGCGGACGGTGCGCAGGTCGCCCGTGCCGTCGACGAGGCGGCCAAGGCAGGTAAGCGATGATCAGCACCGCATGGGCCGCCGATGCACATGGCGGCGGTTTCTTTTCCGACCCGAACCTGTGGGTCGCCGTCGCCTTCATCATCTTCCTGGTCCTCACCGGCAAGATGATGATCAAGGGCATCACCAAGATGCTCGACGATCGCACGGCACTCATCAGGCGCACGCTCAGCGAGGCCGAGAAGCTTCGTGCCGAGGCTCAGAAGGCTCGCGACGAAGCCCAGAAGAACCTCGCCGAGTCGGCCACTCTGGCCGAAGGCATCGTGGCGCAGGCCAAGGCGGAAGCCGAGCGCCTGACGCAGCATGCCGCCGAGGAGCGCGAGGCGCTGATCGCGCGGCGTGAGCAGCAGGCCCGCGATCGCATCGCGCAGGCCGAGGCTCAGGCCACACGGGAAGTGCGCAACCTGGCGGTCGACGTTGCTCTCACGGCAACCCGCACCCTGCTCCGCGAGCAGGTCGGTTCGGCCAAGGGCACGGCGCTGATCGAAGAATCCATCGCGGATTTGCCGCGCCGCCTGCACTGAGTTTCAGAAATCCAAGGATTGCCCGCAAACAATAATCGCGGGCTACCTGACGCCCCCGCCGTAAGGCGGGGGTTTTTCTTTGTGGAAGCGGAATGCCTCAGGCGGAGGCCACCCAGCCGCGCCACGTGAAGGCGGCGTAGAACAGGCTCACGTCGGAGAAGCCGGCGCCTCGCAGGATTGCTTCGTCCTGCTCGGGCGTGAAGATGTTCAGGTGTGCCGCGACCGCTGCGCGCGCTTTCTGCGCCAAGGCAGGATCGGCTCCCGAGGCGACCGCGAAAGCGGCGTATCGCGACAACCAAAGCGCCCGCTCGTCCTCGCCCTGGGGAAAGCTCGAATGGGCGGCCACGAAAGGCGCGCCGGGCTTGAGTCGCTTTCGGATCTCGCTGGCGGTGCGCCGCCGTTCCTCTGGCGCCAGAAAGTGCAGGGTCAGGAGGCAGGTCGCTGCGTCGAACGGACCTTCTGGCGCATCGTCGATGTAGCCCTCGTGCAAACGCGCGCGCGGAGCGAGCGGGCCCAGGGTTCGCACGGCCTGCTTCAGCATTTCGGCAGCCGGGTCGATGCCATCGAACGTCCAACCCGGATGAGCCTCGGCCAGTGCCTTCAGCTCCAACCCACCGCCGGCCCCGAGGACGAGCACCCGAGCCTCCCGCGGCGCGCGCTCGCCGAGCAGGATGGTGGTCATGCGATGCAGGTCGGCAAAGCCCGGTACGAAGCGCGGCGGCCCCTCGGCATAGCGCGCCACAGCCTGGGGATCGGAGAACGGCGCCATCAGCTCGCTCATGACGCGTGAACGCTTTGCAGATCGTGCCGTCCGCCCCGCGCCACGAGGCGGGCATGGAAGTCGGCACTCAACATGGCCAAGGTCACCTCGCCGAGCCGCGCGAGCAGCAGTGCTTCCGCATCGTCGAAGGCCTGATCGAGGGCGGCATTCACCGCCTGTTCGACCAGACAGCCCGGCGCTTCCGTCCGGTTGCCCATGGCAAGGAGTGAGGGACTGCCGAGCGCTGTGTAGACGTCGCGTAGCGTCACCTTCGACAGGTCGCAGGCCAGCGTCCACCCGCCTCCATGGCCCTTCTCCGAGCGGACATATCCCTGCTCCCGCAGGCCCGCCATGGTCCGGCGGATCACCACGGGGTTGGTATCCATCGCTTTTGCCAGCACTTCGGACGTTACGGGGCCCTCGTGCTCGGCCATGTGCAGCAGGACGTGGAGTACGCCTGACAATCGACTATCACGTTTCATATAACTTCATATGTTACGTGATCGCGCGAACGTCAAGTCCCGGCTCAGCTCTCCGTTTTTGAGCTTCTATCGCTCCGACAAAGCGAGCTTGGCGCCGAGCGCTGCAAAGGCACCGGCGAACACACGGCGCATCCAGGTCATGACCTGCGGCCGCGAGATCACATGGTCGCGCACCGACGCCGCGAACAGGCCGTACGCCGCAAAGACCACGAAGGTCAGCAGCATGAAGACCGCGCTCAGCTCCGACATGCGCAGCACGGGATTGGCTTCCGTGGCTTCGACGAACTGCGGCAGGAAGGCGAAGAAGAAGATCGAGAGCTTGGGATTGAGGATATTGGCCAGGATGGCCGACACGATGACCTGCAGCGAAGAGCGCGGCGCTGCGTCCGGCTGAACGGTGAGCGCGCCCTGATCGCGCAACGTCACCCAGGCCATGTAGAGCAGGTAGGCGACGCCGAGATATTTCAGGATCTGGAAGGCGAGCGCGCTGGTGTGCAGCAGCGCCGCCAATCCCAGGATCGCGGCCAGCATGTGTGGAACGATGCCGAGCGTGCAGCCGAAGGCCGCCACGACGCTCGCCTTCGGACCGCGCGACAGACCGGCCGCCACGGTGATCAGCACTCCGACGCCGGGCGAGGCGACCACGATCAACGACGTCAGCAGAAAGTCGAGGCTCAAGATCGCCCTCCCCCAGCTATCGGAAAGAGAAGAAAGGAGGCAGCCTACTCGGCCGCCTGCTTCATCGGATCGCTTCCCGGCGGATGGTTCGACGGCCGCCAGCGCAGGATCGGCTTGCGTGCCGCCAGCGTCTCGTCGAGACGGCGACGCGGCGAGAAGCGCGGCGCCGCCTTGAACTCTTCGGCCGCCGTGCCGGTCTTCGCCCGCTCGGTGAGCGAGCGCAGCGCACCGATGAACTGATCCAGGTCTTCCTTGGCCTGGCTCTCGGTCGGCTCGATCAGCATCGCGCCATGCACGACCAGCGGGAAGTACATGGTCATCGGGTGATAGCCCTCGTCGATCATCGCTTTGGCGAAGTCGAGCGTGCTCACGCCGGTGTCCTTCAGGAAGCTGTCGTCGAACAGCGCCTCGTGCATGCACGGGCCCTCGAACGCCGGGCTCATGACATCCTTCAGCGCCGCCATCACATAGTTGGCCGACAGCACTGCATCTTCGGCCACCTGCTTCAGCCCGTCGGCGCCATGGCTCATGATGTAGGCCAGCGCGCGTGTGAACATGCCCATCTGACCATGGAAGGCCTTGAGGCGTCCCAGCGGCGTGCCATCGACCTTGGCGCCGTCTTCGGCGACGCGCCACGTGTCGCCATCCTTCACGATCCAGGGATAGGGTGCATAAGGCGCAAGGGCTGCCGACAGCACCACCGGACCTGCGCCCGGCCCGCCGCCGCCGTGCGGCGTCGAGAAGGTCTTGTGCAGGTTGATGTGCATGCAGTCGATGCCGAGATCGCCCGGCCGCACGCGGCCGACGATGGCGTTGAAGTTGGCGCCGTCGCAGTAGAAGTAGGCGCCGGCGTCGTGCACGGCCTTGGAGATCTCGACGATCTCGCTCTCGAACAGGCCGCAGGTATTGGGGTTGGTCAGCATGATCGCCGCCACGTCGGGGCCGAGGGCGGCCTTCAACGCAGCGAGATCGACGCGGCCGCGATCGTTCGCCGGGATCGGCTTCACGGTGAAGCCGAGCGCTGCCGCCGTCGCGGGGTTGGTGCCGTGTGCCGATTCCGGTGCCAGCACGACCTTACGCTTGGCGCGTTCGCCCTTGGCCTCGAGGGCCGCGGCGATCGCCATCATGCCACACATCTCGCCGTGTGCGCCGGCGGCCGGCGACATCGCGACGGCCGGCATGCCGGTCAGCGTCTTCAGCCAATGCGCCAGGCGGTCGATCAGCTCCAGCGCACCCTGCACGGTCGAGACCGGCTGCAATGGATGGAGATCGCCGATTCCGGCCAAGCGCGCGACCTTCTCGTTGATCCTAGGGTTGTGCTTCATCGTGCACGAACCCAACGGGTAGACGCCCATGTCGATGGCGTAGTTCTTCTGGCTAAGGCGCGTGTAGTGCTGCACCACCTGCGGCTCGGACAGGCCCGGCAGGCCGATCGTGCCGGCACGACGCAGGCCGTTCAGCCGATCCTTGACCTTCGGCGGTTCCGGCAGGTCGACGCCGCAGCGTCCCGGCTGGCCCATTTCGAAGATCAACGGCTCTTCGATCTGCAGCGCGCGGTTGCCCGTGAACGTGCCGTGGTTCGAGGTGGCACCGGCGGCGACGCCGCCAGCACGACCTTGCGAACGGTCGAGTGACTGGACCATCACAGCACCTCCTTCAGCGCAGCGACCAGCGGGTCCATGCCCATGTCGGTCGCGGTCTCGGTGGCCGCCAGCAGGAGCAGGCTCTCGACCGAGGGATCGTTGGGAATGAGACGCGACACCGGCAGGCCGCCCAGGATGCCCTTGGCCGCCAGTGCTTCGACGACGGGAGCGGCGGGCTTGGGCAGCTTCACCGTGAACTCGTTGAAGAAGCTGTCGTTCAGCAGCTTCACGCCCGGAATGGCACTTACCTTGTCGGCGAGCTGCGAGGCCTTGGCGTGGTTGATCTCAGCCAGCCGTGTGAAGCCCGCTTCACCAAGCAGGGTGAGATGCACCGTGAAGGCCAGCGCGCAGAGGCCGGCATTGGTGCAGATGTTGGAGGTCGCCTTCTCGCGGCGGATATGCTGCTCGCGCGTCGACAGCGTCAGCACGAAGCCGCGCTTGCCGTCGGCATCGACCGTCTCGCCGACCAAGCGGCCCGGCATCTGGCGCATGTACTTGTCGCGGGTCGCGAACAGACCGACATAGGGGCCACCGAAGCCCAGGCCGTTGCCGATCGACTGGCCTTCACAGACCACGATGTCCGCGCCCATCTCGCCCGGCGGCTTCAGCAGGCCGAGCGACACGACTTCCGTCACGACGACGATCAGCAGCGCACCGGCCGCATGGCAGGCCTCGGCGAGCTTGGTGAAGTCGCGCACATGACCAAAGAAGCTCGGGTTCTGGACGACGACGCAGGACGTATCCTTGTCGACCGAAGCGATCAGTTCTTCGAGACCTTCGGCATCAGCCTTGGACAGGACGGCCTTGAAGCCTTCCCACTTGGCCGTGGTCTCGATGATGCTGCGATATTGCGGATGCAGGCCGCCCGAGATCAGCGCCTTGTGGCGACGTGTAATGCGGTTGGCCATCAGCACCGCTTCGGCTGTGCCGGTCGAACCGTCGTACATCGAGGCGTTGGCCACTTCCATGCCGGTGAGCAACGTCACCTGGGTCTGGAACTCGAAGAGATACTGCAGGGTGCCCTGCGTGATCTCGGGCTGGTACGGCGTATACGACGTCAGGAACTCGCCGCGCTGGATCATGTAATCCACGGTCGAGGGCACATGGTGGCGATAGGCGCCGGCGCCGATGAAGAAGGGCGCGGTGCCCGGCGAGACGTTCTTGGCCGCAAAGGCCTGGAAGGCGCGCTCGACTTCGAGTTCGCCCTGATGGTCGGGCAGGCCGCCGATCTTGGCGCCGAGCCGGGCCGATGCCGGCACGTCCTTGAAGAGATCGTCGACCGACTTGGCGCCGATGACCGAGAGCATCTCCCGGCGATCGGCGTCAGTGAGAGGGAGATAGCGCATCGCGTGCTCCGTTTAGCCCAGGCTCTTCACGAAGGCTTCGTAGCCGGCTTCGTCCATCAAGCCATCGAGCTCGGCCTTGTCGGCGAGCTTCAGCTTGAAGAACCAGCCCTTGCCCGTCGGCTCGGCATTGACGTCGCCCGGCGAGTCGGCGAGCGCCGCATTGCCTTCGACGATCTCGCCCGCGAGGGGTGCGTAGATGTCGGAGGCGGCCTTGACCGACTCGACCACGGCGCAGGCCTCGCCCTTGGCGACCTTGCGGCCGACGGCGGGCACTTCCACGAACACCACGTCGCCCAACTGCTCCTGGGCGTATTGCGTGATGCCGACGGTGGCGACATCGCCTTCGACGCGGACCCACTCGTGCTCTTCGGTGTATTTGGTAACGGCCATCTCTAGCTCCCTTATCCGCGGTAGTAGGCGTGTTTGACGAAAGGCATGGGCACGATCTCGGCGGGCACGGGCTTGCCGCGCACCATGAGATCGACCTTGGTCCCGTTGGCTGACTGGGCGCGCTCGACGTAGCCCATGGCAATGGCGCGGCCGAGGGTGGGCGCGAAGCCACCCGACGTCACCGTGCCGACGATCTTGCCGCCGATGGCGATCTCCGCACCTTCGCGCGCAATCGCCTTGCCTTCGGGCAGAAGGCCCACGCGCTTGCGCGTCGAGCCTTCGGCAATCTGCTGCTGGATGACCGACGCGCCGGGAAAGCCGCCCTGCACGCGGCGCTCCTTGCCGACGCTCCACAACAGCACGGCCTCGACTGGCGTGGTGGTCGTGTCGATGTCGTGGCCGTAGAGGCAAAGGCCCGCTTCGAGGCGCAGCGAGTCGCGCGCGCCCAGTCCGATCGGTTTCACCTCTGGGTTCGACAGGAGCTTGCGGGCGATGGCGTCGGTCTGGTCGGCCGGCGTCGAGATCTCGTAGCCGTCGCCG
>CALROF020000273.1:0-7726 GCA_943369775.1 Reyranella massiliensis 521 | reverse complement strand
CGGCGATCCCTTCGTGTTCGGCCGCGGTGGCGAGGAAGTCGACGCCCTGCGTGCGGTGGGCCTTGCCTACACGATCGTGCCCGGCATCACCGCCGCGCTGGGCTGCGCGGCCTCCGCCGGCATTCCGCTCACCCACCGCCGCATCGCCTCGGCCGTGACCTTCGTCAGCGGCCACAGCGCCATAGGCGCCAAGCAACCCGCCTGGGCCGCGCTCGCCGCGGAAGGCCATACGCTCGCGATCTACATGGGCGCCTCGGAAGCTGCTTCCGTGCGCGACCGACTGCTGGACGCCGGCTCCCACCCCAAGACGCCGGTCGCCATCGTCGAGAACGGCACGCGGCCCGATCAGCGGGTCGTCACCGGCCGGCTTTCGGACCTGGCGCGGCTCGCCGCCCTCCACTCCCAGCGCGGCGACGCCGGTCCCAGTCTCATCATCGTGGGCGATGTTGCGGCCTATGCCGCCACCGCCGACCAACCCTCTCAGCTCGCACAGGTGTCCTGATGGCCAAGAATCTCAGCGGCGATCTGCAGGTCGCGTCCGCCAACCGTCTGGTCGACGGCCTGGTGGTCTGGCTCGACGATGCCGGCCAGTGGACCGACCGGCTGGAGCGGGCCGCCGTCGCGCGCGATCCGCGGGGCTCGGAAATCCTGCTGGAGCGCGCTCGCGCCGAGAGCTTCACGGTGGTCGATCCGTTCCTCGTCGCAGTCTCGGAAGACGATGCCGGCGTGATCGAGCCGCTGTCCCTGCGCGAGAAAATCCGCGCCTCGGGCCTCACCTTCGACGCCATTGCGGCGGAAGCGGTGCGTTATGCCTGACACTCATTTCTACCGCTACGACGACTACGACAAGACACTGGTCGCCGAGCGGGTCGATCAGTTCCGCGATCAGGTGCGCCGCCGCATCGCCGGCGAGCTGACGGAGGAGCAGTTCAAGCCGCTGCGCCTCACCAACGGGCTCTATCTGCAGCTTCACGCCTACATGCTGCGTATCGCCATTCCCTACGGGACGCTGGCGTCGCATCAGTTGCGCAAGCTCGCGGACATTTCGCGCAAGTACGACCGCGGCTACGGCCATTTCACGACGCGCCAGAACCTGCAGCTCAACTGGATCAAGCTGGAGGACGCCCCTGACGCGCTGGCGGCGCTGGCCGAAGTCGACATGCACGCCATGCAGACCAGCGGCAATTGCATCCGCAACGTCACGGCGGACCATTTCGCCGGCGCGGCAATCGACGAGATCGAGGACCCGCGCATCTGGTGCGAGATCGTGCGCCAGTGGTCGACCTTGCATCCAGAATTCAGCTTCCTGCCGCGCAAGTTCAAGATCGCCATCACCGGCTCGCCCAACGACCGCGCCGCCGTGCGGGTGCACGATGTCGGCCTGCGTCTCTGGAAGAACGAGCAGGGCGAGGTGGGCTTCGAGGTGATCGTGGGCGGTGGCCTCGGCCGCACGCCGATGATCGGCAAGACCCTGCGCGAGTTCCTGCCGCGCGACGAGCTGCTGGCCTATCTCGAAGCGACGTTGCGCGTCTACAACCGCTACGGCCGCCGCGACAACCTCTACAAGGCGCGCATCAAGATCCTTGTGCACGAGATCGGTGCAGAGAAGATGCGCGAGGAAGTCGAGGCCGAATATGCCTCGATCCGCGACAGCGCGCTTCGCCTGCCGGCCGAGACCATCGAGGCGATTGCCGAGCAGTTTGCGCCGCCGGTGCTGGCGGAGCGGCCGGCCATCTCGGGGCAGGTCGAGGCCGAGCGCCTGTCGAACCCCGAATTCGCGCTCTGGCTCAAGTCCAACGTCGCGCCGCATCGCGTGCCGGGCCACGCCATCGTGACGGCGTCGCTGAAGCCCGCGGGCTCGCCGCCGGGTGACGCCAGTGCGGCGCAGATGGACGGCGTTGCCGACATCGCCGACGCCTACAGCCAGGGCGAGATCCGCGTCAGCCACGAACAGAACCTGATCTTCCCGCATGTCGCCATCGACGACCTGCCGAAGGTCTACAAGTCGTTGTCGGCGCTGGGCTTTGCCGAAGCCAATGTCGGCAAGATTACCGATATCATCGCGTGCCCCGGCCTCGACTATTGCGCGCTGGCCAATGCGCGCTCGATCCCGGTGGCGCAGCGCATCTCCACGCACTTCGCGGGGTTGGCGCAGCAGCACGATATCGGCGATCTCAAGATCAAGATCTCGGGCTGCATCAACGCCTGCGGCCATCACCATGTCGGCCACATCGGTATCCTGGGCGTCGACAAGAACGGGGTCGAACTCTACCAGCTCAGCCTCGGTGGCGATGTCGACTTCGGTAAGACGGCGATCGGCACGATCCTCGGGCCGGCCGTGACGGCCGACAAGGTCGTGGAAGCCGTCGACGCGCTGGTCGCTACCTATCTCGACACCCGCAGCGCCGGCGAGCGCTTCGTCGACACCTACCGCCGCGTTGGCGCCAAGCCTTTCAAGGAGCGAGTCTATGCCGCTGTTTAGCGAAGCGGGCCTGCCCGCGTCTTTCGTCGCGTTGAGCTTTGCCGACTGGCAGTCGCGCCCCGAGTGGCCGGCGGTGTCGCTCGCCAACACCGATCCGGTCGAGGACCTGGCGCCGCATGTCGGCCGCTTGCGCCTGATCGTGCTGAACTTCCCCAAGTTCAGCGATGGCCGCGCCTACAGCCAGGCGCGCCTGCTGCGCGGCCGCATGGGCTATCGCGGCGAACTGCGCGCCACCGGCGGCGTGCTGCAGGACCAGATCCCGTTCATGCTGCGCTGCGGCTTCGACTCGTTCGAGAGTGAGCAGAAGGGCTTCGAGGAGGCGCTGGCCAAGGCGCGCACCCTGTTCAGCGTGGTCTATCAGCCGACCGAGGATGGCCGCGTGCCGGCTTCGCGGCTGCGGCTCGACCACGGCGTGCCGGCGGCCTAGCCGGTTACTTCTCGGGGTCAGGCTCCGGCTCCGGGCTGTTCAGCCATTCGAGCGCTTCTTTGCGCGTCCTGAAGACCATGGCCCGGCCTTCGAATTTGCCGAGGTTGATGAAGCGCTCCGCGAGGTCCGGCACGGCGTTGCGCCGCGGTACCAGCGCCAGGCGGCCGCGCCTGGTCAGCGTCGCATAGGCGCTGGCCCGCGCCGCCAGGAGCATCACATCGTTGTCGTCGTAGGTGCCGGCCGCGTCGGAACCGTCGAACAGCTTGCGATAGGCGAGGGCATCCCGGGCCACCACGTCGTCGGTAAAGTCTTCGATGTCCTTCATGGTAATGATGCCCTCGGCCCGCGCCAGCACCAAGCGTTTCTCGTGGTCGATAGTGTAGATGATCGGCATTTTTGGACTCTAGCCGGTCCGGGGGGGCCCGCTCCAGTGGATGGCCTTCACGATCGCGTCGCCAGCGGCTAGGCTGCCTCCAATAGCCGGGAAAACACCGGCGGGAGGAAACGCATGATCAAGGGAGCAACGGGCGCCGTGCTGGCGCTCGCGATGAGCTGGTGCGCGTTCTCGGCATCGGCCACGGCACAGACGCTGGTGAACATCCGGTCCCAGGATGCACCGAAATACGACCCGCACAGCAACACATCGAGCGGCATGGGCCATCCCATGTTCATGATGGGCGACACGCTGGTGGCCCTCGATTGGGATCTGAAGAACGTTCATCCCCTTCTGGCCAAGTCGTGGTCCATCTCCGACGACCGGCTGACCTACACGTTCAAGCTGCGTGACGACGTCACCTTCTGCAGCGGCAAGAAGTTCACCGCCGACGACGTCATCTATTCCTTCACCCGGCTGGCAGACCCCTCGGCCAAGTGGCCGTTCTACTGGCGGCTGGGCGAGATCGACAGCCTGACCGCGCCCGATCCCTACACGCTGGTCTACAAGCTGAAGCGGCCGCATTCGGAACTGCTGGTCGATCTCGCGAACTTCGCCGCGACCATCATCAACAAGGAGAATGTCGAGTCGCTCGGCGCCGACTTTGGCGTTAAAGGCTTCGACGGCACCGGGCCGCTGTGCTGGGAGAGCTGGCAGCCGCGCAAGGACCTCGTGCTGAAACGGCACGATGCCTACAAGTGGGGGCCGACTGGCGTCTATGCCGACAAGGGGCCGGTGAAGTACGAGAAGATGATCTGGCGCATCGTGCCGGAAGAAACGACGCGCATCGCCACCATGCTCTCGGGCCAGGCCGACTTCTGCCACTGGAACCCGCTGCAGGCGATCGAGAGCCTGAAGAAGGCGCCCAACCTCGCGGTCTATGAACCGACCGCGGACTTCGCGATGTTCTACTGGGGGCTGAAGAGCACGCGCGAGAACCTGCAGGACAAGCGCGTGCGCAAGGCGCTGGCCCATCTGGTCGACCGCGAGGAGATCAACAAGGCGATCTTCTTCGGCCAGGCCGAGACGGCGCGTTCGCTGGTCCATCCGAAGTCGCTGGACTTTGAGCCGGCCACGCTCGACGTGCTGACCAAGCGCGATCCCGAGCTTTCCAAGAAGCTGCTCGACGAGGCAGGCTGGAAGGTGGGCGAGGGCGGCTTCCGCTACAAGGACGGCAAGAAGCTCGAACTGCTGATGTACTCCTACACCGTGGGCCAGAACCCCAAACTGTCGGAAGTGCTGCAGGCGGCCGCGCGCACTGTCGGCATCGACATCAAGATCCAGACTTGGGATCCCACGGTGTTCTTCCAGAAGATCGCGCAGCAGGATTACGATATCTGGACGCTCTCGGTGCCCTACACCTCCGCGGGCGACCAGATGTATCTCTACTATCACTCTAAGAACCGGCCGGTGCCGAACCGCATGATGTGGAACGACCCCGAGACCGACCGCATCCTCGACGCCGGCCGCACCGCGACCACCGATGCCGAGCGCGAGAAATACTTCAAGCTCGTGCAGCGCATGATGCACGACGAGGCGCTGATGATTCCCGCCGCCCATTCGAGGCTCTTCCTGGTCGCCAAGAAGAACATCAAGAACGTGCGGGCGCACGGCATCTACAGCGCCCCGCTCTACAAGGGGCTCGACATCCAGCCGTGAGCAGGGGCTTGCAGGAGAACTAATTCTGTCGTCCTGAGCGTAGCGAAGGACCTCAACGCCGCTTGCAACCGGCATGAGATCCTTCACTTCGTTCAGGATGACAAGAGGGAGGAGCGCTCAGCGGCTACGGCTGCTCCTGCTCGGCGAGCCAGCGCAGGCCTTCGTCGACGGTGTTGACGATCTTGGCGGCCCGCTCGGCGCCGCCGAGATTGGCGAAGCGACGCAGCATGTTGAACGCATCGTCGGTCACGGCGACCAGGCAGATCGGCCCGCGCGGATCGACGGCAGCGTAGGCACTGACGCGCGCGCCCAGCATCATCATGTCGTCGTCGGTCGCCTCGAACTGCGCATGCGTGGCGTCGACCAGCTTGGGGTAGGGCATGGCGTCCTGCACCATCAGCACGTCGAAATAGTCCTCGACGTCCTTGAGGACGACCCGGCCCTCGGCAGTGGCATGAACGAAACGCTTGTCGTGATCTATCTTGAACGTCAGCGGCATCATTTACCCGCAGCGAGTGTCGGATCGTCGAAGGTGCCCTTGAAGAGCTTGCCGCCCAGCATGCCCCTCATCGTGCCGGGTGTTTCGCTTGCCGACAGTTCGGCAGTGCCCGTACGACCATCGTCGCAGGTGATGAAGACTGAGCCGGCGCGGTCGGTGTCGAGCTGCCAGCGTCCGTCGCAGGCGACACCCTTGTCGCCACGCAGCGCCAGCGCGCCGCCGCCGCGACCGTCGGCCGGTGTGCTGAAGGTTCCGTTGAACCTCTCGCCGTCGGCCGTTTCACCCGATACCGGGACAGTGCCCGCGCAGGCACCGAGCGAGAGAAATGCCACGCTATAAAATAACTTCTTCATTCCACCCTCCACCTCGACCGTGGCGAGCGCAGGAGTTGGCGTCAAGCATTGCTGGAGTCGCATGCAGTCGAGGAATATGATTGGCGCATGCTGCGGACTCTGGCGATTGCGCTTCTCGCGCTGATCATGGGCGGATGCACAAACATGGCGCATGACGATCATCGCCACGTTGCGACCGGCAGCGAATACTACGACGTCGTCGGCCACGGCGCGCACCAGCATCGCGTCGTCGGCAAGGCCGACACGGTGACGATCACCAACGTGAGCGCGGACGACAACGGCATTGCCCTGGCCAACGAGTATTGCAGCGGCCGTGGCAAGGTCGCTCACACATTGCGGCCGGTCCTCTACACCTCGTTCCACCGGACATGGCACAGCACGCTGTTTGAATGCGTGCCGGCGGCGAGCGGTTAAAGCGCGCCTTCGTGCTCCAGCAGCCACTTCTTGCGCGGCAGGCCGCCGCCGTAGCCGGTGAGCGTGCCGTTGGAGCCGATCACGCGATGACAGGGCACCACGATGCTGATCGGGTTCTGGCCATTGGCGAGTCCGGCGGCGCGCACGGCGCGCGGCTTGCCGATGCGGCTCGCGAGTTCGGCGTAGCTGATGGTCTTGCCGCGACGGATCTTGCGGAGCGAACGCCAGACGCTGCGCTGGAACTCCGTGCCCGTGGTTTCCACCGGCAGCTTGTCGATCACGTCGATGTCGCCCTTGAAGTAGGCGCGCATCGCCTTCGTCAGTCCGCCGGGATCGCGTGCGGCTTCGAGCGTGTAACGGCCCTTGCCGTAATAGCGATCGAGCAGGCGGCGCATGCGGACTTCGTGATCGGTCCAGTCGATGGTGCGCAGCCGGCCCTGCCGGTCGGCAACGATCAGCAGTTCGCCAATCGGCGTTGCGAGACGGTCGACGAGGAGTTCGAGTGTCTCAACCATGGTTGGCCATCCTGAGGTGCTGCACGGCATAGGCGTTCCACGGACGCCAGGCGGGGGGTGATCTGTCGTCGGTCGCGGCGACCGGCATGTCGCTGTCCCAGTTGCGCTCCCAGTCACCGGGGGCACGCAGGCCCGGCCGCTTGGCGATGAGCGGCGCCAGCTTGGGATCGCGCGCGAGGTGGCTGCCGATGGTGGCAATGTCGGCGCCGAGGTCGAACACGCGGCGCACACGCGCCACGATGGCGGGGTACGCCTTCACCTCGGGGAAGCGGATCGTCACCATCACCGAGTTGCGCTCCGGCATGTGGGCAACGGCGACGGTGCCCTTCCTGCCGTCGAGTTCGATGTGGCGATGCCAGACGCCATCCTCGATCCATTCGGTGTCGGGCGCTGCGCGGGCAGCCAGTGCAGCCAGCATGCCGGGCCAGTCGTAGGGCGGGCGATAGGCCAGCCGCAGGGTGACGCCATCGCGTGCCGACGTGTCGGCGCCGGTCTTGCGGCGGAGCGCGCTGGGCGGGCGGCCAAACAGGCTGCGGAAAGTCTCGTTGAAGCGGCGCACGCTGCCGAAGCCCGAGGCCAGTGCCACCTCCGCCATAGGCAGGCGGGTGTCGTGGATGAGCTGCTTGGCGAAGAGCACGCGGCGCGTCTGCGCCACGGCCACCGGCGAGGCGCCGAGATGGCGCTGGAAGAGGCGGCGGAGCTGGCGTCCGCCGACGCCCAGCCGTTCGGCCAGGGCCTCGACGTCCGCGTCGTCGTCGTCCAGTGCGCCGTCGGCGATCAGTCCCAGCGCGCGGCTCACGGTGTTGGCGGTGCCGCGCCAGAAGGCGAGGTCGGGCGCGATCTCCGGCCGGCAGCGCAGGCAGGGGCGGAAGCCTGCTTCCTGCGCCGCGGCGGCGGAGGCAAAGAAGCGGCAATTCTCGAACTTCGGCGCACGGGCCGGGCAG
>CALROF020000272.1:0-7764 GCA_943369775.1 Reyranella massiliensis 521 | reverse complement strand
AGGATTCGAACCTTCGTAGACGCGAAGTCGGCAGATTTACAGTCTGCTGCCATTGACCGCTCGGCCACCCCTCCGAACCTGCGGTACGCAGCGCGAGTTTAGCCCGTTCAGCCCGCTTTCGCGGGCGCGCGTTGCTCGCAAATCCAATGGGTTACGTCAAGGCCCATTTCCCAAGGACCACCAGTATTTGCCCGCATGCCCGCCGCACCATACAAGCGTCGGCATGAGTCAACGCCCATCCAGACATCATCGGCAGCCCTCCAATCGGCAACCGCGAGGGGGCCATCAATCGGTATGGCTCTACGGCCGCCATGCCGTCGTGGCGGCCCTTGCCAACCCCGATCGCCGGATCGAACGGCTCTTTGCCACCCGTGAAATGGCCGACCGGCTGAAGGCCGAGATCGGCAAGACCGACGCCGCCATCGTTCCCCGCGAAGACCTGGCGCAACGCCTGCCGGCCGGTGCCGTCCACCAGGGCATTGCCGCCCTCGTGGCGCCGCTCGAGGAACCGATGCTGGAAGACCTCCTGGCACGCTGCGGCGACGACGCCCTCGTCCTGGCGCTCGACCAGGTGACCGACCCGCACAATGTCGGCGCCATCCTGCGCTCGGCCGCTGCCTTTGGCGCCGCCGGCGTGATCGTAACCGACCGTCATACCCCCGCCGATACGGGCGTGCTGGCAAAAGCTGCCTCCGGCGCGCTGGAAGTCGTCCCTCTGGTACGCGCGGTGAACCTCGCCCGCGCGCTCGACCAGCTCAAGGACGCGGGTTTCTGGCGCTACGGCCTCGACGAACGCGGCGAGGCGCCGATCGGCACCCTCGACCTGCGCGGCCGCGCCTGCATCGTGCTCGGCGCCGAGGGCGAAGGGCTACGCCGCCTGACCGCCGAAAAGTGCGACCGCCTCATCACCATTCCGACCAGCGCCGCCCTGGCCGCGCTCAACGTCTCCAACGCCGCCGCGGTCGCCGCCTACGAATGGGCACGACAGCGACAGTCAGTCTGATGCACCTCGGGCCGCATTCGATTATGGTGCGGCCCCTTCCAGGCGGGCCGGGTTAGCACAGCGGTAGTGCAGCGGTTTTGTAAACCGAAGGTCGGGGGTTCGATCCCCTCACCCGGCACCATTTTCTCCCCCATCGGAACTTCGTAGAGCCACTCGCGGCAAAACCCGTGGAGGCCAGTGAATCACCCAGACTCCTTCGACTGGGGATTGCTGCATGCTGCGCAATCCATCTTGACTACGGGTATTGGTTGTCCAAGATGCAACCTATAGGGGAGATCGAATGAAAAGATATCTGCGTTGGTTAGCGTTGAGTGCACTTGCGTCCGTATCGGCGTGTGCCTCTGTCCCAATGGCGCCTGCCGATCTCGATACTCAAGGTAAGCGGTTCCAAACGCCACCTCCCGGCAAGGCCGCCTTCTATGTCTACCGGGAGTCAGTCTTCGGGGCAGCGTACTCGGTCAACGTCACCATGGGGCAGCGCGCTCTCGGTGCACTTGGGGCCGACACCTGGTTTCTGGTCGACGTCGAGCCCGGCCAATACGACATGCGATGCAGCGCCGGAGAGGGCTCGGATTCCAAAGTCGTCGCTATTGCGACCGGCGAAACCCGCTATGTCGAAGTCGCGATACGCATGGGTTTGGTGCAGCCGCGCTGTGCAGTCTTCGAAGTGAATGCCGAGCAAGGCCAGAAGGCCGTTCTCGGTGGCAAACGCGCGCAAGAAATTCGCTGAGGGCGCAGCGAATTTCCCTCATCAGCACATCTAGACGATAGCAAAATTCTTTAATTATCTCGATCAAACCAACCTTAGCGGTAGATCGCGCAAGCGCTTTCCTGTCGCTGCAAAGATGGCATTGGCGACAGCGGGAGCGATCGGCGGGGTGCCGGGTTCGCCCACGCCGCCGACGATCGGGGAGCCGCTGTCGACCAGATGCACCGCCATCGCGGGCGCGTCGGCCAGCCGGACGGCGTCGTAGTCGGAGAAGTTCGCCTGCTCGACCGCGCCATTGGCTAGGGTGATCTCACCATAGAGCGCGGCGGACAGGCCGTAGACGATGCCGCTCTCCATCTGCGCCCGCACGATCGCGGGATTGACCACGGGTCCGCAATCGATTGCACAGGTGACGCGCTTGACCTGCAGGGTCTTGCCGTCCGGCACTGAGACCTCGGCGACCTGCGCCACGATCGAACCGAAGGACGCCCGAAGGGCAATGCCGCGGCCGGAGCCTGGAGGCAGCGGCATGCCCCACCCCGCTTCCCGCGCTGCGGTCTCAAGCACCTTCAGGTGCCGCGGCTTGTCCGCCAGCAGCTCGCGGCGGAAATCGAACGGGTCCTTCTTCAGGGCCGACGCCAGCTCGTCGACGAAGCTCTCGTCGAAGAAGGCCGTGTGCGAATGGCCGACGGAGCGCCAGAAGCCGACCGGCACCGAACCGTCGGCCACGATGGCGTCTAGCCGATAGAAGGGAAAGGCATAGGGCGGGTTCTCGACGGCATTACCTTCGGGCTGCCCCTGCACTGGCAGGCCGATCGTGCGCGCCGGGAACTGGTCGGTCGGAGACTGCGCCACCTGCCGCTTGGTGACGCCCACCAGTTTCTGCGTGCCGCCTGCCGTTTCGAGATCGGCCCGCCAGCGTGCCAGCGCCATGGGGCGGTAGAAATCGTGGCGAACATCCTCCTCGCGCGACCACAGGAGCTGGACCGGCCGCTCCGGCATCGCCAGCGCACAGGTCACAGCTTGGCGCACCAGGTCGACCTCGGCCCGCCGGCCGAACCCGCCGCCCAGGAAAGTCGTGTGCACGCTCACCTTGTCCTGCGGCAGGCCAGCAACCTTGGCCGCCACCAGCCGCATCAAGGTCGGTGACTGGTTGGGCATCCAGACCTCGACACCCTGCGGACCGGACTTTGCCGTGCAGTTCATCGGCTCCATGGCCGTATGGGCGAGGTAGGGCGCCCGATAGGTCGCCGTCAGGACCTGTGTCTGGGCCGGCTTCGTCTCGCTGCCGAGCGTGCGCGTGAGCGCCGGCTTACCGCTTTCCAGCAGCTCCTCGTAGCGTTTCCAGAGGCCCGCCGAATCGATCGTCGGCTCGGGTCCTGCCTGCCACTTCACCTCGATGCCGTCGTCGAGGAAACGGTTGGCCTTCCACCAGCTCGTGCCGATGGCCGCAATCCCGCCCGGCACGATCACCACTTTCTCGATCCCCTTGGGCAGCTTCTCCTGCTTGAGCGTGAACGAAAGCGCCCCGCCGCCGAAGGTCGGGGCGTTGCGGATTGCGGCGTAGAGCAGGCCGGGCAGACGCACATCGATGCCGAACGTGGCTGCGCCTGTGACCTTGGCCAGCGTATCGACGCGCGGCAGCGGCTTGCCGATCAGCTTGAAGTCTGGCGGCTTCTTGAGCGGCGGCGGCGGACGCTCGGCAAGGTCACCCACGGAATCGACCAGCTCGCCGAAGGTGGCGACCTTCGTACCGTCTCGTTTGCGGACCTCGCCGTCGACAACGGTGAGTTCGGTCACGGGCAGCCCGGCTTTGCGGCTGGCGGCGCGGAGCAGCAGGTCTCGCGCCACCGCGCCTGCCATTCGCATCGGCCGCCAGGCGTCGCGCACCGATGTCGAGCCGCCGGTCGCGTTCACGCCCAGCACGCCACCCAGCTTGCCGGCAACCCAGTGCGCAGCCTCGACAACGGTGCCGGCCTCCTCCGGCGAGAACGGTAGACCGTCGATCAGGATGTCGACGTTGCGGTAGACCGCACTCTCCGGCGGCTCCTCGACCTTGATCTGATCCCAGCGTGCGTCGAGTTCCTCGGCGACGAGCATGGCGAGCGCGGTCTGCACGCCCTGCCCCATCTCGGCACGCGGCACGGCGACCGTGACGCTGTCGTCGCGCCCGATCTTCACCCAACCATTGAGACCGACTTCGTCCGACTTCACGTGCAACAGCCGGCGATTGCCCAGCCGGTCACGCTCGCGGGCGAACCAGAAACCGACGCCCAGCAACCCGGCACCTGCGAACCCGCCGACGATCGCCAGACGCCGGCCAAGCTTCTTCACGACGCGCCGCCCAGGATCGCCGCCGCGCGATGCACGGCGCGGCGGATGGCGCTGTAGGTGCCGCAACGACAGATGTTGCTCAGAACATCGTCGATGTCGCTGTCGGTCGGCTTGGGATTTTCCTGAAGCAAGGCTGCCGCCGCCATGATGAAGCCGGGCTGGCAGTAGCCGCACTGGGGCACCTGGTTCTCGATCCAGGCACGCTGCACGGCGTGCAGCTGACCACCTTGGGATAGACCCTCGACGGTCACGACCGTCTTGCCGACGGCGTCGCTCACCGGAAAGGAACAGGACCGGACAGCAGTGCGCTCGACATGCACCGTGCAGGCACCGCACGCGGCGACACCGCAGCCGAATTTCGGGCCGACGATGTTCAGGTCCTCGCGCAGAACCCAGAGCAGCGGCTTGTCAGGCTCGACGTCGATCTCGTGAACCTGACCGTTGACGGTGAGCGAGATCATCGCCGGATGAGCGTATCACCCAGCACGAGAACGTCCATCTTTGTCCGCAGGAAACAGTCGATCGCCTCCTCGGGCTTGCACACGACCGGCTCGTTCTCGTTGAAACTCGTGTTGAGCACGATGGGCACGCCGGTCAGCTCGCGGAAAGCCGAGATCAGGCGCGCATAGCGCGGATTGCCCGACCAGGTGACGGTCTGCAGGCGGCCGGTGCCGTCGACATGGGTGACGGCCGGAATCTCCTTGCGCTTCTCCTTCCGGATGCGGAAGACCTGCATCATGAAGGGCACGTCGTCGTCGGTCTCGAACCAGTCCGGCACGGCTTCGCGCAAGATAGACGGTGCGAAGGGACGGAAAGACTCGCGCCGTTTGATCTTGAGGTTGAGGATGTCCTTCATGTCGGCGCGGCGCGGATCGCCCAGGATCGAGCGGTTGCCCAGCGCGCGCGGGCCCCACTCCAGCCGGCCCTGGAACCAGCCGATCACCTTGCCTTCCGAGATCGCCTGCGCCGTGTGACGGCAGAGCGTCGCCTCGTCGGCGATCCGCTCGATGCTGCAGCCGGCGGCATCGAAGTCGGCGCGGCGCTCCGCGATCGCCGCCGCGATCTGTTCCGGCGTCGCCGAAGGTCCCCAATAGGCGTGATCCATCACGAAATGGCGCTTGGCGTCGGCCCCGCCGGTCCTATGCCAGGTCGCGAAGGCCGCGCCGATCGCGCCCCCGGCGTCACCGCCGGCCGACTGGACGTAGAGTTTCTTGAACGGCGTGCGTTCCAGCACCTTGCCGTTGGCCACCGAATTGTAGGCGCAGCCACCCGCAAGCACGACCGCGTCGGCACCATAACGCGCGTGCAGGGCATTCAGCAGGTTGAAGAAGGCGTTTTCGTAGGTGACTTGGGCGGAGCGCGCGATGTCGCGATGGCGATCCTCCAGCGGCGCCTTGGGGTCGCGTGCCGGCCCTAGCAACTCGGCCAGCCGGTCGGTCCAGAGTCGGCCGCCCGAGGGGATACCGTCCTTCACCTGGTAGTTTGCGCCCCGGCCGGAGGCGTGCCGGAAGAAGCGCAGGTCGAGGGCGAAGGTGCCATCTTTCCGCAGACGCACGATCTGCTTCATCTGCTCGACGTAGGTCGGCTGGCCATAGGGCGCGAGGCCCATCACCTTGTACTCGTCGCCATAGTGCGGGAAGCCGATGAACTGCGTCATCGCCTCGTAGAAGACACCCAGTGAATGGGGAAAGTAGACACGGCCGTCGACGGCGAGCTTGCCGCCCTCGCCCAGCCCCCAAGCCGCCGAGGAGAAATCGCCGAACCCATCGACCGACACGGCCACGGCCTTGTCGTAGGGCGAGACCAGGAAGGCGGAGGCGAGATGGCAGAGATGGTGCTCGACGGCGTGCGTGGTCCCCCGGAATTCCTGTTCTGGTAAGTGTTCCTTGAGGTTGCCTGCAATGCTCGCCCGCTGGCGGCGATTGCGCAGGCGGTCCAGCACATAGGCCGGACTGACACCCGACCTCAGCGCGAACCCGACCTTGCGCCACCTGTTTGCCCGATTGTCGCTGTTGATCGCGACATGGTCGATATCGCCCAATGAGATGCCCGCTTCGGCGAGGCAGTAGCGGATCGACTCGCTCGGGAACCCGCCCCAGTGCTTGAGGCGCCGGAACCGCTCCTCCTCGACGGCAGCGACCAGTTCGCCGTCCTTTACCAGGCAGGCGGCGGCATCGGCGTGATAGGCATTCAGCCCCAGGATGAAGGTCATCGCTGGGTCTTCCCGGGAACAAGGCGGTCGAGGTCGCGGCGCAGCAGGTGCATGGACAGGATCAAATCGGCGGTGATGCGTTGGGCGGTATAGAGAAGTCCTGCCTTGCCGTCGAAGATCAGCCCCTTGCCGAACAGACAATGCAGGGCGACGGCCGGCGGTCCAAGGACGCGCGTGCAGCGCAGCCGGTCGGCCCAACCGAGTTCGGCCCATGGCCGGGTCGAGAGTTTCTCGGCCTCATAAGCCTGGTAGCGAGCCTGCGATTGCAGCCAGCGTTCCAAACTCTTTCGATCGTCATGCAGCAGTCGATTCTGCAGCCGCCTCACCTGCCCGTCGATCCGGAGTTTCTCGGTATGACCATCCTGCACGAAGGATGCGCGGCCACGGCGGAACAGGACCGGCAGCGCGGGATAAAGCGAGCCCCGCAGCGGCCGACCCTCGATGCAGTAGGTGAAGGCGATTTCGTAGGCGGCGATGTCAGCGCCGGGATTCAGAGGAGCCAGTTCGTCGCGCAACGCGGGTTCGAGCATGTAATCGGCATCGAGCCGCAGGATCCAATCGGTCGTGACGCCGGTTTCCTCGACGGCAAAGCGCCATTGCTGGGCATGGCTGTCGAAAGGCCGGTGAACGACCCGGGTGTTGGGAAAGCGGGCGGCAATCGCCAGCGTCTCGTCCGTCGAGCCGCTATCGACGATGACCACTTCGTGAGCCCAGGTCAGGCGTTCCAGCGAGCGGCCAATGTTCGCCGCCTCGTTATAGGTCAGGATGACAGGGGTGATATCGGCCAGCACGGCGCCCGATCAGTCGAAAAAGCGGCTATGTGGCTGGTATAGATCATTTTTTATGCTGAACCATCTTTTTCACCGCCCTTGCAAGATGGTTGGATTACGAGCCGGCGACGTCTCAGTGGACGGTAGCGAACCGAATAATGCACAGCGCGTGCGGCGCGGCGACCGCTTGACGACAGAGATACAGGCGAGCAAACGAACCCTCCGTACGGTCATCCCCCATGGCCGTCTCGCGTCCTCGACTGAGGCGTGGCCAAATTCACGCAAGTCTTTGAGAGTCCGGTTAAACTCCCGCTTCGATCTATAGGGTGCTTTTAATGTCGAAGAATGATCTCGTGGTCGTCACCGGTGCCGGTGGCTTCATCGGTGGCCATCTGGTGCGCGTGCTGCAGGAGCGCGGGCACAGCAAGATCCGCGCCGTGGACGTGAAGCCTCTGGAGGAGTGGTACCAGAAGACGCCAGGCGTCGAGAACCAGGTGGGCGACCTGGCCCTGCTCGAGCCCTGCCGCAAGGCGGCCAAGGACGCCAAGATGATCTACAACCTGGCCGCCGACATGGGCGGCATGGGTTTCATCGAGACGCACAAGGCGGAGTGCATGCTGTCGGTGCTGGTCAGCACCCACATGCTGGTCGCCGCCAAGGAAGCGGGCGTGCCGCGCTTCTTCTATTCGTCGTCGGCCTGCGTCTACAACGGCGACAAGCAGACCGAGGCCAACGT
>CALROF020000271.1:0-7861 GCA_943369775.1 Reyranella massiliensis 521 | reverse complement strand
CGCCATCGTCGGCGGCATGGGCCGTCTGCAGGGCCGCAGCATCGTGGTGCTGGGCCAGCAGAAAGGCGACGATACCGAGTCGCGCATCAAGCACAATTTCGGCATGGCGCGGCCCGAGGGCTATCGCAAGGCGCAGCGGCTGATGAGGCTGGCGGACCGTTTCAAGCTGCCGGTGCTGACCCTGGTCGACACGCCCGGCGCCTATCCCGGCATCGATGCCGAGGCGCGCGGTCAGGCGGAGGCCATCGCGGCCTCCATCGAAACCTGCCTGTCGCTTGGCGTGCCGTTGGTCAGCGTCGTGATTGGCGAGGGCGGTTCGGGTGGTGCGCTAGCGATCGCGTCGGCCGACCGCGTCTACATGCTCGAGAATTCCGTTTACTCGGTCATCACGCCGGAAGGCTGCGCGTCGATCCTGTGGCGCTCCAATGCGCATGCGCAGGACGCGGCCGAGGCGATGAAGGTGACTGCGGCCGATCTCAAGAAACTCGATGTGATCGACGAGGTGATCCCCGAGCCGATGGGCGGTGCCCATCGCGCCCCTGAAGAGACGATCGATGTCGTCGGCAGGGTGGTGAGCGAGGCTTTCGGCGAACTCTCCAAGCTCGACTCCGACACGCTGCGCGAGCGCCGTCAGGACAAGTTTCTGGCGATGGGCAAGAAGGGCCTCTGACGCCGTTGCCTCTGCGTCTCAGCGTTCTCGATCAATCACCGATCCGCAAGGGCGGTACGCCGGCAGACGCCGTGCGCGAGACCCTGGAGTTGGCGCAGCTTTGCGACCGCCTGGGATACGAACGCTACTGGCTCGCCGAACATCACAGCAGCGAGGCGCTGGCCGGCTCGACGCCGGAAGTGCTGATCACGCGCGTTGCAGGTCTGACGCAGCGCATGCGGGTTGGTTCGGGTGGCGTGATGCTGCCGCACTACAGCGCCTACAAGGTCGCGGAAAACTTCCGCATGCTTGAGACGCTGTTTCCCGGCCGGATCGACCTCGGCATCGGTCGCGCGCCCGGCAGTGACCAGCACACGATGCGCATCCTGGCGGATGGCAAGCCGAACTGGAGCAATCCCGATAAGTACCCCTACCAGGTGCGCGATCTCGTCGCCTGGCTGCACGATGCGTTGCCGCCGAACCACGAAGGCACGGGCGTTACTGCTCAGCCAATTGGGCCCAGTGCGCCCGATGTCTGGCTGCTGGGATCGAGTGATGACAGCGCAGCATTGGCCGCGCATTTCGGCCTGCCGTTCTGCTTTGCCCACTTCATCAATCCCGACGGTGGCGACGGCGTGACCCGCGCCTACCGCTCGCATTTCAAGCCGTCTTCGCTTCATCCGAAGCCGGAGCCGTTGATGGCAATCTCGGTTCTCTGTGCGGAGACCGATGAAGAGGCCGACCTGCTGTCGCGCAGCCGCGAAGTCTGGGCGATGCGGCTGCGCACGCTCGGAAATCCCGGTCCGGTGCCGTCGGTCGAAGAGGCGCTGGAGGCAGCCAAGGCGCCCGGAACGGAACGCTGGCTGCCGGCGCTGCGCCGCCGCTCGGTCGTCGGTTCGCCCAAGACCGTGCGCGCTGGCCTCGAAAAGCATGCCGCCAGCTACGAGGTCGACGAGATCATGGCGGTGACGATCTGCTTCGACTTCGAGAAGCGCAAACGCTCCTATGAACTGTTGGCGGAAGAGTTCGGGCTGAGCAAAGCTTGATCGCGGTTCTCTAAAGCCCCGCGACCGGGAAGCCGTTGCCCTTGCCGTTGTGCGGCCGTCGAGTCGAGATCAGTTCGCGCGCCTCGGCGGCACGGCCAGCCCGTGCCAACGACGTCGTCACCACATACTCCAGTAGATCGCGTTGCGCGCGACTGCCGCCCAACCGTTCATGGGTATCGAGCAGCGGCGTGATCTCGTCGGCGGCGCGGGACCAGTCGCCATCGGCGAAAGCTTCGAAGCCCTGGGCCATCGCGGGCAACATGTCGGCCGTGGCGCCGCGCGGGCTTTCCACGAACGTTGCGAGCGCCGCCTTGTCGCCGGCCATGGCGTAAGCCAGCACAGTGTGCATGTCGACGAAACCGAGGCCGGACTTGCCGAACCATTTGGTGGCGTAGTCGGCGATCTCCTTCCAGCGATCGGGCTGGCGCGCTTCACCCGCCATCTCGGCGCGCAGCAGGAAGGCTGGGCAGTCGGTCGCCACATTGATTTGCGGTCCCCAGGCGGCACCTGGGCGTAGTGCGTCGTCGTAGATGCGCCAGGCATCGGCGTGACGTCCCGTCTCCATCGACCACAACGCGAGGTGCCAGCTGTTGTGGCAGTGCATGAGGCCGTCGCGCGAATAATCCTTCATCCAGTCGGTCAGGAAGGTGAGACCGGCTTCGCGCTCGCCGCTTTCATAGAAGAGATGACCACGGATATGAGCGGCATGCGCGCTTTGCGGATAGGCCGCGAGTGCCATGTCTATGTTGCGCTGACCTTCGTCCAGCTTGCGCAACTCGATCTGCGCGAAGGCAAGCTGGGTGCGATACCACCAGTCGTCGCCATAGTGCTTCTCGAAGGGTTCGAGGATCGCGAGTTGATCGACCTCGCGGCCGACTTTGCCCGAGAAGCCGATCAGGCCGAACACGCTGGTCGCCGGCGCCAGCGCCATGGCATCGCGCGGCCAGCTCTTCATGTGTTCATGGATTGCTTCGAGGGCCGCAACACCCTGGCCGGTCAGGATCTTGTCGAAGATCGCAATCTGGCTCTGCTCGCGCGCTGTGGCGCCAGCGGCCAGCTCCTTGGCACGTGCGAGAGGGCCCTTCGCCTCGTGTCCGCGCCCCAGAAGCTGCTTGGCGCGCGCCAGCGAAATATGGCCGAGAGCGAAGCCGTCGTCGGCGGTCACGGCAGTCTGAAACGCCGTGTCCATTCCGGGTGTCGCAGCCATCAGGCTGTCGACTCCGGCCAAATAAGCGTCGCGCGCCGCGACCGAGCTTGTGCTCAGCTCGTTTCCGTAGCGATCCTTGAGCATTGGCAGCTTCATCCCTTTGATAGGCAATGCGAAACTCTAGCCTCGCCAATGCCCATCCGGCAATTGCGGGAATGGCATTTCGGTGTTCCAATTGACGATCAGAGAAAACCAAACGAACAAGGCTGCTGAGGAACTCGAGCCATGGCTATTTCGGTGCATGCCGTTACCCCGGACTTCGTTGCGGAAGTCGGCGACGTTGCGCTCAACAAGCCTCTCGCGCCGGAAGACTTGGCTGCGATTCGCGCGGCCTTCACCAAGTACGCGATCCTGATCTTCCCCGATCAGGAGTTCGACGACGAAGGCCAGCTCGATTTTGCCCGCAACTTCGGTCCACTCGAGACGACGGTGTTCAAGGCGCGTAAGGACCACAAGCTGCGCCTGCACGAAAACATGGCCGATGTCGGCAATCTCGATTCCGAGAACCGCGTCCTCGCTGCCGACAACCGGCAACGGCTCTACAATCTCGGCAATCGGCTGTGGCACACCGATTCGTCGTTCAAGCGTCTGCCGGCCTATTGCTCCATGCTGCATGCACGTTCGATCCCGCCGATCGGCGGTCAGACCGAGTATGCCGACATGCGCGCCGCCTATGATGCACTGCCCGAGGCGACCAAGCGGCGCATTGCAGGTTTGGTGGCAGAGCATTCGATCATGACGTCGCGCGCCAAGCTCGGCTTCAAGGACTTCGACGAAAACGAGCTCGTGGCCTTCGCCCCCGTGCCGCAGGTGCTGGTGCGCAAGCTGCCGGATTCGGGCCGCATGAGCCTCTATATCGCGAGCCATGCCGGCGCGATCCGCGGCATGGCAGACGACGAGGCACGTAAGCTGCTCGACGAACTCACGGCACATGCCACGCAGCGCCAGTTCGTCCATTCCCACCGCTGGCGGGCCAAGGACCTGGTGATCTGGGACAATCGCTGCACCATGCATCGTGGCATGGAGTTCGACGACCAGCGTTACAAGCGCGACATGCGCCGCGCCACGGTTTCAGACGTGGCGCCGACCTGCGAGCAGATGGGGCTAGCGGTCGCCGCCGAGTAGCCGCCGCATGATCGTCCGCCGCCACGGCGGATGGCCGTGGCTGTTCTCCTGCATGAACTGAAGGCGAAAGGCGTGGGGCCACTCGCCGCGCGGGAGCTCCTCGAAGCCGCGCCGCCTATAGAACGGCGCGTTCCACGGCACGTCGCGATACGTAGAGAGATGGAGCCGGTCGTATCCCAGGGCGCGCGCCGCCTCGCCGGTGCGGTCGATCAGCGCCGAGCCGTAGCCATGACCTTGCCAGCGATCGAGCACCGAGAGCTGGTCGAGCCAGGCGGTGTTGCCCGGCAGCTTCATCAAGGCAAAGCCCACGGGATGGCCAAGCGGCGAGGCGGCGACCCAGAGCCGGCGGTCGCGCCAGCCCTGTCGCAATGAGCCGATGGATGCTGGCGGCATGGCCAGGATGCGCTGCAGGCCGACTTTGCGATAGCGCAGGTCGGCCATGTTTTCGATCTGCGGCAACAGGTCGATTTCATGCGGATGCGGCGGGCGAATCATGACACGGGATTGGCTACGCTGCTGGTTGGACTGGAGGATGTGTCATGACGATCGATATCGAACCACTGAAGAAGGAACTCGGCCGCAAGATCGAGGACGAGGACGTCGTCACCCAGGCGCCGTTGAAGGCGATGATCGCCACCTTCGATCGCAACGACAAGGTCCCTGATGCAGGTGAGCCGATCGCGCCGGGCTGGCACCTGTGCTTCCTGCATTCCTACGCACGCCGCAACGTGCTGGCCGAAGATGGGCTGCCGACAGAAGGCGGCGTGCTGCCCAAGATCCCGCTGCCGCGGCGCATGTACGCCGGTTCGACCTTCACCTTCGACGGCGATATCCGCGTCGGCGACAAGCTCCGGCGCGAGACGGAGTTCTCCGACGTCCAGGTGAGGGGCGGCGGTACCGGCACTCTGATCGTGACCAGCCAGACAAGGCGCATCTACACGCCGCGCGGCCTGGCTGTGACCGAGGTCGCAAACACCGTATTCCGTGAAGAGGTGAAGGCCGGCGAGAAGAGCGGCGTGCCGGTGCGCGAGGCCGCGCCCAGCGACGTCCCCTGGCGGCGAACCATCAAGGCCGATCCGGTGATGCTGTTCCGCTATTCGGCGATCACCTTCAATCCGCACCGCATCCATTACGACCGCACCTACTGCATCGAGACCGAAGGTTATCCCGGCCTGGTTGTCCATGGCCCCTTCGCGCAGCAATGCCTGTTTGACCTGCTGCGCGATTCCGCCCCCGGCCGCACGATCAAGACTTTTGCGATCCGCGCCCGGGCGCCGCTGTTCGACACGGCGCCGTTCGAGGCGGTCGGCCGTCCGACGGCAGACGGCAAGGGCGCCGAGCTCTGGACGGTGACGCCCAAGGGCACGATCGCCGCGCAGGCGACCGCGACCTTCGCCTAAGGACATGCAAGCACCACCCCTGCCGCGGTTTCTGATACCGCGGCTGCCGTTTTTCTACGGTTGGGTGGTTCTGGGATGCCTTTGCCTGGCGGGGTTTGCCCGCCAGGGGCCGGCGGTCGCCGTCCTGTCGATCTTCGTCGTGCCGATGACCGATGCCTTCTCCTGGTCGCGGACGGAGATGTCGGGGGCGGTGTCGCTGGGCGGCCTGCTGGCGGCGTTCATCTCGCCGGTGATCGGGCCGATTGTCGATCGCCGTGGCGCGCGGCTGATCCTCTGCCTCGCCGTCGCGGGGACTGGCGTGGCCGCTCTGGCGCTGTCGCTCACCCAGTCGCTGCTGGTCTTCTACCTGCTGTTCTGCTTTGCCCGCATGGTGTGGGCGGGGCCGTACGATCTTGGCCTCTACAGCGCGCTCAACAACTGGTTCGTCGCGCGGCGCGCGATCGCCACGTCGATCGTCACGCTTGCCCAGCTCTCGGGTCTGGTGGCGCTGCCGCTGATTGCCCAGCTCGCCATGAACGGAAGCGACTGGCGGGCCGGTTGGGTGGCGGTCGGCACCGTGGTGCTCGTCGTGGGATTCCTGCCGTGCTGGCTGCTGCTGGTGCGGCGCCCCGAGGATGTCGGGTTGCAACCCGACCGGCTGTCCGATGGCAAGACGCAGGTGCTCATCGAACCGCGCTGGAGCCGCGCGCAGGCGATGCGCACACCGGCCTTCTGGCTGCTCTCGCTCTACACAGTGCTCGTCTATCCGGTGCAAGCCGGTGTCAGCCTGCATCAGGCGCCACACCTGATCGAGCAGGGGATTTCGCCGGTCGCAGCCGCCGCGATCATCGCGTTCCTGTCGGCCTTGTCTGCGCTGGCAGGTTTCGGCATCGGCTTTCTGCCACGCCGCTGGCCGGTGCGTTACCTGATGGCGGTGACGGCGGTTCTGCTCTCGGCCGGTAGCTTCGGTCTGATCAGCGTGTCCTCCGCGGAAATGGCCGCCGTGCCGGCCGGCCTGTTTGGCCTCGGGATCGGCGGCGTCATGATGCTGCTGCCCATGGCCTGGGCCGACTATTTCGGCCGCGAAAGCTACGGCGCCATCCGCGGTGTGGCGCTGTCGCTTCAGGTGACGGCGCAGGCGGCAGGACCATTGGTCTCGGGCATGCTGCGCGACTGGAGCGGTACCTATACCGACTCGCTCCTGCTGTTCGGTGCCCTGGCGGCCCTTGCCGTGCTGGCGGCTCTCGCAGCACGACAGCCCCGGTTGAGGGCGATCCAGCCCGCCTAGTCGTTCGCCGCGCCGTAGCGCAGCGGCCGGAAGAAGGCGCGGATGTCTTCCACCAGCAGCTCGGGCTCCTCGAGCGCGGCGAAGTGGCCACCTCTCGGCATGATCGTATGCTGCCGCAGATTGAAGGCGCGCTCGATCCATTCCCGGGGAGGCGCGGGCGCGATATCTGCGGGGAAGGCCGCGAATGCAGTCGGCGTTTCGACCTTCGCCCCTTCCGGCAGGGCGCGCGGCTTCTGCTGCACGGCGCCACGATAGAGCCAGGTCGCTGTGCCAGCCGTGCCGGTCAGCCAGTAGACCATGATGTTGTCGAGCAGCAGGTCCATCGGGAAGCTCTTGAGCGGATCGCCGCCGCAGTCGCTCCACGCCTGAAACTTCTCGGCGATCCAGGCGGCGAGGCCGACCGGCGAGTCGGTTAGCGCAACACCCAGTGTCTGCGGCCGCGTCGCGTGGATGCGCTGGTAGGCGGTCTTGTCGTCCAGCGCGTCGCCCATCTTCGCAAGCCACGCCTGCTCGTCGGCGCTGAGGCTGGCTGTCTTGAGGTCGATGCCGGGCCGCAAGCCCATCATGTTGAGATGCAGGCCGAGGACGCCCGAGTCCTCTTGCTTCGGATGATCGAAGGCGAGCCAGGAGGAAACGACCGCGCCCCAGTCGCCGCCCTGCACGCCGTAGGGCCGGTCGTAGTTGAGCTTCTCGGTGACGAGCTTGTGCCAGAGGCCGGCAATCGCGCGGGGACCGATCGGGCCCGTGCTGCCGTCCTCACGGATCGGCGGGCCGGAGAAGCCGTAGCCCGGCAGCGACGGCACGATGACATCGAAGGCGTCGAGCGGATCGCCGCCATGGTTCTCCGGATGAGCCAGGACATCGACGATGTGCAGGAACTCGACGATCGAGCCTGGCCAACCGTGCGTCACCACCAGCGGCAAGGGCCGCGGCGCGTCCTCGACCTCGGTGCCGGGCTCGCGAATGAAATGCAGGCGCTGCGGGCCGATATCGACGAGATAATTGGGCCAGCGGTTGATCGCCTCCTGGCAGCGCTGCCAGTCGTAACCGTGACGCCAGTGGTCGACGAGATCGGCGAGAAAGGCCGGATCGGTGCCGGAGGCCCAGGAGCCGTCGTCGGCGATGGCGACCGGTGGTCGCCAGCGGCGCAACCGCTCGTCGAGGTCG
>CALROF020000270.1:0-7868 GCA_943369775.1 Reyranella massiliensis 521 | reverse complement strand
GAGCTGAACGAAGCCTTCGCCGTGCAGGTGCTCTACTGCCGCGACAAGCTCGGCATCCCCAACGACAAGCTGAACGTCAACGGCGGCTCGATCTCGATCGGCCATCCGTTCGGCATGACCGGCGCGCGCTGCGTCGGCCACGCCCTGCTCGAGGGCCGTCGTCGCAAGGCCAAGAATGTCGTCGTCACGATGTGCATCGGTGGCGGCATGGGCGCGGCCGGCCTGTTCGAGGTCGTGCAGTAAGCGGATAGCGCCTGCGCTATCCATTCCTGACCAACGAGCCCGGCGGTGATGTCGATATCGAGATCACCGCCGACGGCTTGTGCTTCGTAAACGAGGGCGGCCGATCGACCGTTCTCCCCTTCAGCCGGATCACTCAGGTCCGGCTTTTTTGCGAGATGACGGACCGAGGCCATGTTTTCGCAGGCGGCGACAGCTTCCCCATCTTCTTTTGCGAACTGAGACTCGCCGATCGCCAAAACATCATGTTGTCGAGCAACATGGCAGGCCGGTACCTCTATTGTGATTTCGTGCAGCTGCTGCACCAACGTCTCGTGCCAATACGGCGCCACATCAGGTTTCGCGGCGGATGGAAATGGTCACGCTTCCTCGGCTGGCTCCTGGTGGGCAATGCCTATTCGCATTTCCAGCTTGGCTCAGTCATCGTGCCGCTATTCCCGCTCTTCGTGAAAGATCGCCTTGCATTCCGGCGTAATCGTCCACGGCGGTATCGGCCTGGCGGAATCCCAGATTGTCTCCTGCCAGACGTCAGCACCATCAGCCCAGCATGACGTCCAGGAACATCATCACCACCAAGCCAATCATCAGACCTACCGTGCCATGGTTTTCGAAGCCGCGGCGATGGGTTTCGGGAATGATTTCGTCGCTGATCACGAAGATCATCGCACCGGCTGCGTAGGCCAGCCCCCAGGGCAACAGCGATTGCGCCCCGGTGACGGCGCCGGCTCCCAGCAGCCCGCCGATCGGCTCAACCAATCCCGTCAGTAGCGCCACCAGAAATGCCTGTGCCTTGCTGTAGTTCAGCGTGAGCAGCGCGACGGCCACCACAAGGCCTTCGGGCATGTTCTGCAGCCCGATGCCGATCCCCAGCGCCACCGCTCGGCCGATATCGTCGCCCCCGAAACCGACGCCGACCGCCAGTCCCTCGGGAAAATTGTGCAGCGTGATCGCGATGACGAAGAGCCAGATCCGCCGGATCCGCAGCGCCAGCGGCCCTTCGCGGCCCAAGACGAAATGCTCATGCGGCACATAGCGATGGACCAGCCAGAGGGTCGCGGCGCCGAGAAGGATGCCCGTGATGACGAGGCTGACGGCGCCGAGCTTGGTCGCTCCCTGCTCCTGCGCGACGTCGAGTCCTGGAATGATGAGGGAGAAGAACGACGCTGCCAGCATCACCCCGGCAGCGAAGCCCAGCATGACGTCCTGAGCTTCGTCCGAGAGCTTTCGGATGACCAAAATGGGCAACGCGCCGACCGCGGTTGCGAGACCGGCCAGCAGGCTGGCCAGCACGCCGGCCAACACCGGAGACATAGACGCGAAGGCTGCAGTCATCCGCTCTCCCAACACCAGAACCGTCGACCGGTCTGGCGAGAGAGCGCGACCTTGAGTTGAAATGAAGATCAGCGCCGATTGCGGCGCAGATCTTCATCATCCTTCCACATCAGGAACTGCGGGCCAAGGTCGGCAATGCTCGTCGCGCCGATCTGGGCCATGCTGAGGTCGACCTCGCGGCGGAATATCTGCAACGCCTTGGCAGCTCCCGCGACGCCACCCGCCGTGACACCGTACAGTGTCGGCCGGCCGACGAACACGAACTTGGCACCCATGCAGAGGGCGATGATGGCATCGAGACCGCGGCGCACGCCGCCATCGAACATGACGGTCATCTTGTCGCCGACCGCATCGCGTATGGCCGGCAGCACTTCCAGCGGCGACGGCGCGAGGTCGAGCTGACGCGCACCATGGTTCGATACCATGATGCCGTCGACTCCCAGCGAATGGGCGCGGATCGCATCGTCGGGGTGCAGGATCCCCTTCAGCACGAAATTGCCCTTCCACACTTCACGGAAGCGCTCGACGTGCTTCCAGCTCATCGGCGCCCGGTTCTGGTAGGCGACGAGATCGGCCACCTTCTCGGCAGTGGCATCGGGACCGGCATACTTGGCCCAATTGTTGAAATAGGGCGTGCCGTGCTTCAGCCACTGCATCATCCACGCAGGATGCAACAGCGCCTCGAACTTCGTCTTCCAGGTTAGCTTCAGTGGCCGGCCCCAGCCGTTGCGCGTGTTGCGCTCGCGGTTGGAACCCTCGGGCACGTCGACCGTGAAGACCAGGGTACGCAGGCCGGCGTCCGCGGAGCGCTTGATCAAGTCTTCGGAAACGGCCTGATCCTTGGCGGAATAGAGCTGATACCAACCGTGATCGGGCGCCAGCTTACCGAGATCTTCGATCGAGCCGGTGCTGGAGCCGGACATGATGAAGGGAACGTTGGCGTCGCGCGCAGCTTCCGCCAGCATCAGATCGGCGCCATGGCGAAACAGGCCGGCAAGGCCCGTCGGCGCGATACCGATCGGGCTCGAATAGGTGCGGCCGAACAGCGTCGTCGACTGATCGCGAACCGAAACGTCGACCAGATAGCGCGGCACGATGCGCGCCTTGCGGAAGGCCTGCTCGTTGGTGACAAGGCCGACTTCGTCGTCGGTGCCGCCTTCGATGAAGTCGTATGCAATCTTGGGCAGCCGCTTTTTAGCGAGCTTGCGCAGATCCTCGATGTTCACCACGCCGTCCATCGTGTGCCTTGTCCTCGAATTTCAATGACAGGATTTTGACCGTCTTTGCTCGGTCGGGCCAGCGATGTTAGACGAATCGTCATGCAAATTAGGCACGCAAGGCACGGCGACGAGGCCCAGCTCGCCTTCCTTCTGGAGGATCACGAGCGCCACTACGGCAACCCGGTTGCAGACGGCGCCGGCGCCAAGGGAGCTTCCTTCCTGGTCGAATCGCCGCCTGGCGGTACCATGTGCCTGGTGGCGGAACAGGACGGAGGCCATTTGGTGGGGTTCGCCATCTTCAACCCCTACTTCCCCGGCCCGAAACTGACACATGGCCTGTACCTGAAAGAACTCTATGTCACGGGCGATGCGCGCTCGGCCGGGGTCGGAGAGAAGCTCATCGAAGGGATCCGCACCCTCGCGAAGCAGCGCGGCGATACCCGCGTCCTGTGGACGACCGGCGAAGAGAACGCCGGTTCCCAGCGTTTCTACGACCGCCTCGGAATGCGGCGCGAGAAGAAGGTCTACTACGTGATGGACGTCTGAACCGGTGAAGGTTGAGATCTTGCATCACGTCGACGCGTCGGAGCCCGACGCCCAGGGCTTTCACGATTATCACTATGAGTACGACATCTTCACCTTCTCGGAAGGCGATGTGTCCTTCATCGTCCGCGCCTACACCGACCAACCCAACGAAGCGTCGTTCATGGCGCGCCACGTAGCGGATCGGCGACATCTCCTGACGGAACGGGATCTACAAAATCCGCTGCTTCTCGAAGCACGGGACTATCTTCGGGCAGCCGGAAAGACCGACCTGAATTGGCTCGACGGCGAGCGTAGCGAGTACAGGCCGATCGCACCGGCCGCCAGCCAACGGACAGATCCATGACCAGCCTCATCCTGCACAATTACGATTTCTCCAATTTCGCCGAGAAGGCGCGCCTGATGCTGGGCTTCAAGAGCCTGGCTTGGCGCAGCGTCGAGATCCCGCCGATCAATCCCAAGCCCAAGCTGACACCGCTGACCGGCGGCTACCGCCGCACGCCAGTGCTGCAGGAGGGAGCCGATGCGTGGTGCGACACCCGCCTGATCGCCCGCGAACTCGAACGGCGCATGCCCGAGCCCAGTTTCTTTCCGGCAAAGACGTCAGGCGCCGCCGATGCCATCGCCTGGTGGGCCGAGCAGCAGTTCATGCGGCCGACGGCACTCTACGTGTCCGGCATCAACGCCGAGCATATGCCCGAAGGTCTGCACGAGGATCGCGCCAAGTTGCATGGCCTGCCGGTGCCCTCCATCGAGGCGGTGCGCAAGGCAGCGACACGCAATCTCCATCTCGTGCGACCGCAGATCCGCTGGATCGCCGACATGCTGGCCGATGGGCGCCCTTATCTGCTGGGCGACGTGCCGTGCATCGCCGACTTCGCGACTTACCATGTCGTCTGGTTCTATCGCGGCCGCCACATCGATTGCCGCCAGGAGCTTGCGCCCTACCCGCGCCTGCTGGCCTGGCGCGACCGCATGGCCGTGATCGGCCATGGCAAGCGCACGAACATCGAAGCCGATGAGGCGCTGGCCGAAGCGCGTGCGGCGACGCCGGCGACACCACGCCCCTCGCAGCCCCAGGAAGGCGATCCGCAGCCCGGGCAACGCGCCCGCATTCGCCCCGCCGACAATGCCAAGGATTGGGTCGAGGGCGAAGTGACATTCATCGATGCGCACGAGATCGCTTTGCTACGCAACGATCCCGAGGTCGGTCAGATGACCGTACATTTCCCGCGACTGGGCTACGACTGGCGCAGCGCCTCCTGACGCCGATCAGGCAGCGCGGCTACTCGGCGACCATCTCGCCGGAGCCGCCAAACTCGGCCGGGAAATCCTTGAGCTTGGGAAGGCCATCCTTCATCCGCAGTACCGTCTCGGCATAATTGACGTGCACTGCCGGGGCAAAAGCGAGGGTCGGGATTGTCGCCGCGAAGACATCGACGAGGCCAAGCGGCGGATGGTTGGCCATCAGATGGCCACCGCACTTCGTGCAGTACTTGCGCTCGCTGACCGGAGTTTTGGTAAAGGTCGCGATATGCTCGGCCCCTGACGTGACTCGTACGGCGTCGGGTTTCCAAAGGCTGAAGGCATTCACTGGGCCACCGGACCACGAGCGGCAGGATTGGCAATGGCAATAGCCCATTGCTTCCGGTGCGCCCGTGACCTCGAGTCCGACCGCACCACAGAAGCAGCTTCCTTGGTACTTCATGATCGCCTCCTCCTTCGGTTGCAGGATGCCAACGCCGATCTTCCGCGACGATCATCCTGAACCGCGATGCCCCGGTCGTCACGCAGCTTCCATTTCAGCTCTCATGAACGACCACCGGGCAACAGGCGACGAACTATTGCCTGAAGCGTTCGATTCCCAGCCCGTCGATCGGCGTGTTGGTCGATCCCGTCGCCACCAGCTCTGCCATCACCGCCCCAGTGGCCGGCCCGAGCTGGAAGCCGTGGGTCGAAAAGCCGAACTGGTGGAAGACACCTTCCGACGTCGAGCTGCGGCCGACGACAGGCACGCCGTCCGGCATATAGGCCTCGATGCCGGCCCAGGCGCGCACGATCGTGGCTTCGTGCATCGCCGGAAACAGCTCCCACACGGTGCGGGCGCTGAGGGCGAGCTTGTTCCAGTCGATCACCGTCTCGTTTCGATCACGATAGGGTGTCGCGAGATGGCCGCCACCGATCACGACGGTACCGTTCTCGCGTTGCTTGAACGAGAGCTTACGGCCCCGCAGGATCACTACGGGCTCGATGAAGGGCGCGAGCGCGCCGGTCACCATCAACATAGGGGCGACCACGGTAAGCGGCACCGGTTCGCCCAGCATGGCCGCGATCCGATCGGCCCAGGCGCCCGCTGCATTCACGACCTTGGGCGCTTCGAATGCGCCGTCGCTGGTCTCGACCCTCCAATTGCTGCCGGCGCGAGTGAGCCCCGTGACCGTCACGCCCTCAATGATCTCGGCCCCTTCTTCGATCGCGCGACGGCGAAAAGCCTGCGTCGTGCGGAAGGGATCGGCTGCCCCATCCCGTCGCGAGACCACGCCGCCAGAGCAATAGTCGGAGATGGCCGGCACCAGCCGCTTCAGTTCGGCACGGTCGATCAGCTCCTCATGCGTAAAGCCGCGCAAGCGGAGATCGTCGACACGCGCCCGGAAGCTCGCCAGCTCCTCGTCGCTTTCTGCGATCAACACCGTGCCGTGGCTGGAGAAGCCGCAATCGTCGCCTACCAAATCCTCGATGCGCTCCCACAACTCCATCGAGGCAATGGACAGCGGGATCTCCAGCAGATCGCGCGCGAGCTGGCGCACGCCACCGGCGTTCACGCCCGAAGCATGACGGCCGGCATAGTCCTTCTCGATCAGGATGGGCTTCAGCCCACGTAACGCAAGATGCAGCGCCGTCGAACAGCCATGGATGCCGCCGCCGATGATGACGACGTCGCCCGTGCGGGCCATCTCAGCGCTCCACCGCCTTGCGCTCGGCTTCGCTGATCGGCAGCGAGGCGAGTTCAGCCAGAGTGATCGGCTTCACCGGCGGCCGCAGCCGGTAGTACCCGACCTCGGCAGGCGTCATCTTCCGCTCAGCGGCGATCAGCTCGGTGACGGTGAGGCCACACAGCCGGCCCTGACATGGCCCCATGCCACAGCGCAGGAAGGCCTTCATCTGGTTCGGTCCTTCGCAGCCGATGCGCGCCATGTCGCGCACCTGCTTGGCGGTCACTTCCTCGCAACGGCAGGCGAGCGTCTCGCCCTCGGGCTGACGGAAAGATTCGGCCGGACGGTTCAGCCAATCGAGGAAGGCGCGCCCCATCTCCTCGCGCTGCAGCTTCTGGCGGATTGCCTGCGTGTCGGGCAGCATCGCTTCCGGGCGCAGGGCGCGGACCGCGGCAATGGCGGCAATACGGCCACGTTCAACCGCCGCCGTGCCGCCTGCGATGCCCGCACCGTCGCCGGCCACGGCGATGCCCGGAACGGAGCTGCCGAAATCGGCATCGAGCACCGGCACGAAGCAGAGTTGCCGGTCATTCCAGACATGTTCGACGCCGGCCGCATTGGCCAAGTTGACGTTGGGCACGACGCCCTGATGCAGCAGCAACAGATCGGCCGGCAGTCGTCGCTCGCGACCGCCGCTCGCGAAGACGACTTCGCTGAGCTTCTCCTTGCCCACGGCCTCGACCCTATCGACGCGATGTACTGGCACCTTCGCTTTCACTTCGCGTAGTAGTGCCAGGCCCTTGGTGAAGTATGGCGAGAGGGCGAAGTCGGGTAGATGGACCAGAGCCTGCAACCAATTGCGCCACGGCGTGGTGTCTAGGATGGCGTCGATGCGCCCACCCGCACGCAGGGTCTGCGCCGCGAGCAGCCAGAGCAGCGGGCCGCTTCCTGCCATGACCGTACGACCGCTCGGCACCAATCCCTGCGCTTTGAGAGCAGTCTGCGCACCGCCTGCGGTCATCACGCCCGGCAAGGTCCAGCCGGGAATGGGAAACGGGCGCTCCTGCGAGCCCGTGGCGATGATCACGCGCTTGGCCTCGATCATGCGCGCCTTGCCGGCGATGGAGACCCCGACGATCTTCTGCGGATCGAGGCTCCAGACCGTGGCGCCGTTCACAATCAAGGCGCCGCTGGCCCGGGCTTCGGCCGCCAACTCGGCGCCCGCCCAATAGTCCTCGCCCAGGATCGACCGATCGGCGACGGGCGTCGCCGTGATGGCGCGATAGATCTGGCCGCCGACGCCGGGATTCTCATCGAAGAGGACGGTGGAGATGCCGGCGCGGGCCGCAAGCGAAGCCGCGGCAAGACCCGCCGGTCCGCCGCCGATGACGACCAGATCGTACGAGGGAGCGAGATCGGAGGCGGTTGTCATCGCCCGGCCTCCCGCTTGCCGATCTGCGTCTCGACCTTCATGCCCTCGCGCACCGGGATCAGGCAGCCCTGTCGGCTGCCGACGCCGTCGATAGTGACGAGGCAGTCGAAGCACACGCCCATCAGGCAATAGGGCGCCCGTTGCGCGCCGGTGACCGGCGTGGTGCGG
>CALROF020000269.1:0-8161 GCA_943369775.1 Reyranella massiliensis 521 | reverse complement strand
GCGAGCGCGACGCTCCAGCTCGCCAACAAGCACAACCGATTCACCTTGCCGCTGACCGTTACGTTCGATGGCGCGTGCAGAGTTCGTTATCTGTGCTGTGACTTCGGCCAGGGTCACTTCGGCCGCTTCGGTACGGCGACGCGCCCCCTCCGCCTGGGTGCGAGCAACCACCAGATTGGCAACGACCTGCTTGATCGCCGCGACCTGTTCCTGGGAAGCTCCTGCCGCTTCGGTTGCACCGCTCGCTATCTGGCTCATCGAACGGCGCAACTCTTCTGCGGCTGCTGACGCTTCGGTAAGACCACTCGCAAGTTGCTCGGTCGCCGCAGCCAGACGCTCCGAAACCTTGCCTCGTTTTCCTGTAGCGTCCGGTATCGAACCATGCGCATGGAGGGCAGGTTTGGCGTTACGCGATGACGCCGGCACAACTGCAGCGGAAACGCCGCCGCCGGGCGTCAGCTTGTTCTTTTTCACGAGAGCCATGAATGTTCCTGCAACGTTGCCCCCTTCCCTCAAGGTCGCGGGCACCGAAATTTCGGATACTGCACCCTAGTTTAGTCTCCGCGGCTATCCAAGGCATGGCCTCAGAGGTAGCGCCCCTTGAGCCCTGCGACCTCCCCGTAAGCGTCGTAGTGCCTGATCTCGTCTGCAGCGGCCTTGCCGCAGCGGGCACATCAGCTTCTCGCGATCCCAGATCTTGTAGAAGAACTCGGCCCACGAGGCGCTATCGGCCAGGACTTGCCGACATGGCGGCGAGTTCGCAGACCTAGTCGGCGTCGCCGGAGCAATGTCGACCGATCTCAACATGCAGTGCATTGCTCTTTCCTCAGCGAAAGAACTCGGACACTCCGGCCCGCACCAGCCATCGACACTGGACATCGCTCCGGTAATGGCGCGGCAACAACAGGCTACGGGCGGCCGGTGAAGGGATTCGGCACGGCAACGGACACCGGACACTGCCGTTGGCGTAGGAGACACCTCCTACTTCGGAGGATGGAACTATGGCCGTCTCCCCACGCACTTCGGCGCGCTCGGCTGCACGTCCACGCCGCGCAAGCATGCCGGTCGTGATCCAGCGCCGACGGCGGCTCGTATCCAAACCGGGAGGATACACTTTGAAAACATACGCGATCGCCTATCTCGTCGCTGCCCCGACATTCTTTCTAATCGATGCGGTTTGGCTCTATCTGGCCTCGGAGCGCCTCTACAGGCAACATGTCGGGCATCTTCTGGCTGACAGTTTCAACCTGGTGCCGGCGATCCTTTTTTATTTGATCTATGCACTCGGCATTGTTGTGTTCGCAGTCGTCCCGGCACTCAAAGCCGGTTCTTGGAGCACCGCGTCTCTCACTGGTGCCTGCTTGGGTCTCGTTGCATACGCAACCTACGACCTGACCAACCAGGCGACGTTGCGCAGTTGGCCAGTGGTCGTAACCCTTGTCGACTGTGCTTGGGGCACGTTCCTCACCTCAATCGTCGCCACCTTCGCTTTTTATGTTGTGTCGCGCACTATCAGCTCCAGCAGCACCACTCCCTAGTATTGCAGCGCACTTCCCGAGCGACGGCCTCCATGCCCTCTCTCCTGCCTTTTTAGTGACGGCTGGAGCCGCGCACCCCCCGTCTCCGGGTGTGCGTTCTGCAGAATCTGATCCAGGATGTACGGTCGTGGTCGCTTTGTTTCGCAAGCCTCGCTCAATAAGTGCGTAGTGTGTGCATCGTCGGCTCGCGACCCTACTGAGCATCGATGGCTGAGAGACTGCGGCATCAAAGGCAGAATGTCCCGCACTCCCGTTCACGCACTGAAGCGGAGAGCGAGCATGCGCTGCTACTTCATGCGGAAAGGCCGGCCGTATTGCGGCCGCCGAGCAATTGGAGCCAGGTTCTGACGAAAGTCTAATCGCGCAGGGCAGGCACTGTTCCTCGAGCGATCAGACCAACAGTACGACGACTTCGAGGTTTGGCACGGAGCCCGCAAACACCACGCCCATCCCGGTGTCGACGCCGATCCTCTGACTGCGCAGAGTAGCTCAATGCTAGAGCACTCCCTTGGTGAGGAGAGGTCGATAGCTCAACCCTATCCGGTAGCACCCTTCTCCAAAGCGATCCGATGCAGACAGGCAAACATTTCAGCGATCTTGCCCTCTACATGCACCCCGTGGATCGTTGCCCACCGAATTGAGTACATCATCGAGTGGGCGCGAACGAACCACGCGTAGTGGTTCCATCGCTGCCAGAGGAGGAGATACCCGCCAAGGCCGCTGTATCCATCAAGGCTGCCACCACGCCGGCGACGGCCGAGCCACCGTCTCCCGATTTGCTGAAGCGGCGACCTACGTTCCAGCGCTTGCGCGGCGGTCTCGGCGCCTTCGGCTCCGGGAACGTCTGCCACTTCACCCCTTCGACCGTCTTGAGCAGGGCTTTCGCCGCGACGGGGTCGTTGCCGGCCTCGCCGAGCCAGGTCGCCCATACGTCGTATTACTCCGCCAGTATGGCCGGCATGCGAGGGTCGTCCTCTTCCTCCTTGATCATGCGCCGGATCAGCTCGTTCGCCGGCACCGTAACCATCACGCACACCCAGATGGGCACTGGCGAGTTCGGCACTTCGGCCTGCGTGTAGATGAAGGAGAAGCCGCGCGGCAGGCCGTCGGTCGGGTCGATCGTCCACTGCGGGCCACCGTCTTGCCGTCAGGCCGGCGGATATCCTTCCGCTCGTTGAATGTCTTGAAGACGACGATGCCGCGCCGCCCATCAAGGAAGGACTCCCGGAAGGTCGGCAGCCTGTCGACCGTCTCGGCTCGAGCGTGGATGTGCTTCGGCGCCCCGTTGCGGTCGGGAATGGCCCACCGCATCGGGACCACGCGCTGGCGCTTTTCTCCGGCGTGCCAGATGATGACCGGCAGTTGCCGCCGACACGATAGGTGATGGTTTCGCCGGCGGCGCCTTCATCGCCACCACTATCGCCGCCGCCGCTGTCGACCGTCAGTGGCTGAGAGAAATCGACGACCTCGCGCCACGAGGCCTGAGCCGTGAACTTTCCGCACATGGCGCCAGTCTGGTAGCCAGCCGGTCGACCCTCTAGCCCTGCGCTATCTCATCGGCCTTGCGCCACGCCGCGACGATCGTCGGATCATCGAGCAGGCGGCGAACGTCGGCTACGGCATAGGTTCCGAACCTGAAGGACTGACCACGCGTGACCTCGATGATTGCCGTCGGCGCAAGCCGACCATCCTTCGCCCATCGAATACGCTCGCGGCTACTGATGCCGAGAATTTCTTGCACCATTGCCGGCGTCAAAGGCCGCAGCGCGATCTTCTGGACGGTGCGTTCGAGATCATGGATCAAAGCCGCAGAGCCATTCAGTCCAGACAATTCGACTGCACTCCCCTCCACTCTGACGAAGGGCTCTCCGACGTGCCTCAATACACGTCGGGTGCGGCGCCAGATCTCGCGCTCTCGCAGCCGCAGGATGGCATCGTGCTCGAACGCCAATTTGAACGAGACGACGACGGCATCCCTCACCCGCCTGATCTCTAGATAGGCAGGTCTTGCCTTTCCTGGTGCTTCGACGACCTTGAGCATCACAAAGCTTGTCCGTCACTGCCGGCGAGGCCCGCATCCGGGGCGGGGGCCGTCCGATCCTATTTCCGAGGCGCGCGCGCTCTGGTCAGCACGACGCCGACATCAGAGAAAACACCAGCGATCGGAGCCTCGGGTTTGTGAACAGCGACCGCTACTCTCTCAAGCCGCCTGAATCGCCTCAGCAGTTCGTCCACCATCGACAAGGCCAGCGCCTCGATCAGTAACCTGTGAGGGCCGCCCGCAACCTCGACGATAGTATCGTGGATCGCAGCATAGCAGACAGCGCCCTGGTAGTCGTCTGCCTGGGCGTAACTCTCGATGTTGAGCCAGACTTCGACATCGATAACGAAGCGCTGCTGTCGGCAACGCTCCTCTTCCAGCACGCCATGGCAAGCCAGGATCTCGATCCCCTTCAGGAACAATCGGTCGCCGGAGCATCCTGCGATGCTCGGGTCCTGGCCACCCATGGTCGGCTCCCTCGTCGGCTCAGGCGGACGCGCGAAGTCTTCTCGCCGCCTCGACCATGTTGACGAGGGCCGGCTTGACCTCCTCCCACTTGCGGGTCTTAAGGCCGCAGTCCGGATTGACCCAGATCTGATCGGGCGAGAGACGGTCCTTGGCCTTGGCCAGAAGGTCCGCCATCTCGTCGACCGGCGGCAAGCGGGGCGCATGGATGTCGTACACGCCCGGCCCGATCTCGTTGGGATAGCGGTAGGTCGTGAACGCCTCCAGCAGTTCCATCTTGGACCGTGCGGTCTCGATGGAAATCACGTCGGCATCCATCGCCCCGATCGAGTCGATGATGTCGTTGAACTCGGAGTAACACATGTGCGTGTGGATCTGGGTGCGCTCCCCTACTCCCGATGCAGACAGACGGAAGCACTCCACCGCCCAGTCCAGGTAGGCCTTCCAGTCTGCCTTGCGCAGCGGCAAACCCTCGCGGATCGCCGGTTCGTCGATCTGGATGACACGGATGCCGGCCGCCTCCAGATCGACAACCTCGTCGCGCAACGCCAGGGCGATCTGCCGGCATGTGTCGGAACGAGGGATGTCGTCGCGAACGAACGACCACTGGAGCATGGTGACCGGCCCCGTCAGCATGCCCTTCATCGGCTTGCCCGTCAGCGACTGGGCGTAGGCCGACCATTCGACCGTCATCGGATGAGGACGTGCGACGTCGCCGAAGATGATCGGCGGCCGGACATAGCGCGAACCATAGCTCTGAACCCAGGCATGCTTGGTGAAGGCGTATCCCGAGAGCTGCTCCCCGAAATACTGCACCATGTCGTTGCGCTCGAATTCGCCATGGACCAGCACGTCGATGCCGATCTCCTCCTGCCAGCGCACGGCACTCTCGGTCTCCTTGCGCAAGTAAACCTGATACTCGGCGTCGCTCAAGGTGCCCTTGGCATGGGCGGCCCGCGCCTTGCGCACCCCCTCGGTCTGCGGGAAGGAGCCGATTGTCGTCGTCGGGAAGGCCGGCAGCGCAAGCTCACGGCGCTGGAGGGCGCGTCGCGTCTCGAAAGGCCCGTGCCGACACGCCATCGAGGGAGTCACAGCCGCCATCCGCTGCCTGACCGCCGGATCGTGGATCTTGGGCGAGGTCTTGCGCGCCAATGCGGCCCGCGCCGATGCAGACAGAGCATCCTTTACCGCCGCGCGCCCCTGATTGAGGGCCTGCCCGAGCATCGCCAGCTCGTTGACCTTCTGGACCGCAAAGGCGAGCCAGGACTTGAGGTCCTCGTCCAGGGCGTCTTCCTGCGCGAGATCGACAGGCACATGCAGTAGCGAGCAGGACGGCGCCAGGAAGATCTTGTCGGCGCCTCTCGCGGCTACGACCGGTTCAAGGTGATCCAGCACGGCCGGCAAGTCGGCACGCCAAACGTTGCGTCCGTCGACAACGCCCAGCGACAGCACAAGATCAGCCGGCGCCTTTGCAAGGACGGCATCAAGCTGTTCTGGCGCGCGAACCAGATCGATATGGAGGCCTGCGACCGGCAGTTCGAGGGCCGTTTCCAGATTGTTGCCAAGCGCACCGAAGTAGGTCGCAAGCATCAGTTTCAGACGTGGCACGGCCGAGAAGAACGTTGCGTAGGCCATGCCGAGGGCTGCCCTTGCCTTGTCGTCCAGGTCGAGAACGAGGGCCGGTTCGTCGACCTGCACCCAGTCGGCCCCAGCCGCTTCCAGCTTGCGCAGGATCTCGACATAGACCGGCAGCAGACTATGCAGCAGCGACAGCGGTTCCAGCGTGGGATCCTTGCTCTTGCCGAGAAGCAGATACGTGACCGGCCCCAGCAACACCGGTCGCGTGTGCACGCCCAGGCCCTTCGCTTCGAGGAACTCATCGAGCGGCTTCGTCGAGGCCAGGCTGAAGGTCTGCCCCTTCACGAACTCCGGCACCATGTAGTGATAGTTGGTGTCGAACCACTTGGTCATCTCCAGGGCCGGCAAACCCTGTGCAGGTGCCCCGTGATCGTGACCGTGATGCGCGCACGCCTCGTCCTCCGGCTTGCCGTGCGTTCCCCGCGCCATCGCAAAATAGGTGTCGAGGGGGACCTTGCCTCCCTTCCAGCCGTAGACCTCCGGAAGCGCCCCAACCATCGCGGTGGTATCGAGGACGTGGTCGTAGAGTGAGAAGTCGTTGCTCGGGATATGGGTGACGCCGGCGGCCTTCTGGCGCGCCCAGGCCGCCGCCCGAAGCCCGGATGCATCCTCTAGCAGCGCCTTCGCAGTGGTCTTGCCGGCCCAATAGTTTTCGAGCGCCTTCTTCAATTCGCGCCGCGGACCGATACGGGGAAAGCCCAGCGTGCTCACGACTACGGACATGACAACCTCATCGATTTGAAAGGAAGGAAGTGGACCTCAACGCTGGGGCATGCCCTGCGGAACGACGGTCGCCACGATCGAAGCGTCGAGCGCCTCGTACTCGTGGTAGCCGATGGCGGCATAAAGCTCGGCACGGGTCTGCATCTGGTCGACCGCGTTCTGTGTTCCGCCGTCGCGCCGGAGCATGGCGAAGAGCCGTTCCTGTGCCTTGTTGGCGACCCGCAGGGACGACACCGGCCAGATCACCATGCGGTAGCCCATCGCCTCGAACTCGCTCGCCGTGAAGAACGGCGTCCGCCCGAACTCGGTCATGTTGGCCAACAGCTTCACGCCCGGCATGGCCTTGGCAAAGGCACGGAACATTTCTGCGTTGTTGAGTGCCTCAGGAAAAATCGCGTCGGCACCGGCCTCGATGTAGCGCTTCGCGCGGGCGACCGCGCCGTCGATGCCTTCGCTGGCGGCTGCATCGGTGCGCGCGACGACTACGAGATTGCGCCGCGCCCTGGCTGCAGCTGCCACTTTGGCCGCCATCTCGTGGACATCGGCGAGCTTCTTGTCGTTCAGATGCCCGCATTTCTTGGGCAGCAGTTGATCCTCGATATGGACCGCCGCGGCGCCCGCCTCTTCGAAGGCGCGCACCATGTGCATCACGTTCAGCGCCTCGCCGTAGCCGGTGTCACCGTCGACCAGCACCGGAAGGCCCGACGACCTCGCCACCTGGCGGATGAAGAAGCAGACTTCGTCCACCGTGATGATGCCGAGGTCCGGCAACCCCATCGACGCCGTCATGGCGGCACCAGACAGATAGAGCGCCTCGAAGCCCGCAGACCTCGCCTGCAATGCCGCCATGCCGTTGTGAGCGCCGGGGATTGGCAGGATGGCCGGCCTGTCCATCAAGGACCGGAAACGGTCGCCCGCCGGGCGGACCGGAAGATCCGTAGCAACGAGATAGGGCATCGCAGGTCTCAGGCCGCAACTGCCGGCGCGCCAGCCTTGCCGCGCTGGCCAATCGGCACGAAGGCACGATGCTCGGGACCGGTATAGTTCGCCGTCGGCCTGATGATCTTGTTGTCGATCCGCTGCTCGATGACGTGGGCACACCATCCGGATGTGCGGGCGATGACAAAGAGCGGCGTGAACATGGCCGTCGGCACGCCCATCAGGTGATAGGAAACCGCACTGAACCAGTCGAGGTTGGCAAACATGTTCTTGGCGTCGGCCATGACCGCCTCGATCCGTTCGGCGATATCGAACAGGCGCATCGAGCCAGCGTCCTGAGACAGGGTTTGCGCGACGCCCTTGATCACCTTGTTGCGCGGATCGGCCACCGTGTAGACCGGATGCCCGAAGCCGATCACGACTTCCTTCGCAGCGATTCGCCGCCGAATGTCGGCCTCGGCCGCATCGGGATCGGCGTACCGCTCCTGAATCTCATAAGCGACCTCGTTTGCGCCGCCATGCTTGGGGCCGCGCAGAGCGCCGATGGCGCCGGTTACCGCGGAGTAGAGATCCGCTCCGGTGCCGGCGATGGCGCGCGCGGTGAAGGTCGAGGCGTTGAACTCGTGCTCGGCGTACAGGATGAGCGACGTTTCCATGGCACGGACATGGGATGGAAGCGGTCGCCGACCATGCAACAGGTGCAGGAAATGGCCGGCGATCGTGTCGTCGTCGGTTTCGACCTCTACCGTGCGGCCGTGATGGGCGTAGTGATGCCAGTAGAGCAGCATGGAGCCGAGCGATGCCATGAGCCGGTCGG
>CALROF020000268.1:0-8214 GCA_943369775.1 Reyranella massiliensis 521 | reverse complement strand
GCCGAGCGTAGCTCGGCCTCCTGAGCGACAGGCTGCGGCTTGGTTACAAGCCGCCAAGCTTGCAATGTCCGAGAGCGCCGAAGGACGAACGACCGCCTCATGACCCCTCCGTCGCGTATGACGCGACACCTCCCCATTTGAATGGGGAGGAGTTAGATCGCTGGCCGCCAGGCGATGACACCCTCGGTCCGGGCGCGGACGTCGGGCGGAGCGAGGCAGGTGGCGACGGCTTCGTAGCCGGGTGCGCCGGGATAGGGCGAGACGAGTGTCGGCGGGCTGTGGTTGGCCGGACACAGGAGGATCGCCTCGTCGGGGCCGACGTCCGCGAGATCGAGAATCGACGAGGAGCGCGTCATCAGGAACAGCGGGCGCTCTCGCGATGCCCGACCACTCGATCCTCCGCGCCGCAGATGCGCGCTCAACGCCTCCTGCGTCGCCTGATCCAGCCCCTGCTCCACCATGTCGATCACCAGCGCCGCCGGCGTCTCCGCTTCGAGCGCAGCGAGCAGTGTGATCAACGCATCCGAGGGCGAGGCTCCCTCCTCGACCAGCCACGCCATCGCCCGATCGACCCGCGCCTTCAATGCCGGATCGGCATCGAGCCGCACGCGCGCCGCAGCACCACCATCGGCCGCACGATCGAGGCCGAGGAAGGAAGCATCGGGCAAAGCCTCCGCAAGGCGCATCGCCAGCCGTGTCTTGCCGCTGCCCAGTGGACCCACGATCCAGGTGAGCGCGCGGATGTCGCTCAACTCGAAACGCTCGCCGCCCCACGGCCACGGCAGATCGAACGCGACTTCAATTGCATCGGCAGCGGGCTGCAGCAGCCGCGCCAGCTCGCCGGCCTCGGGCGCCTTGCCGCGCGCGAGATCGGCCCGCAGCGCGCGCACCTTCGCCACCGTGCCCGCAAGATCGCGACCGCGCGCTTCGAGCGTGGCCTGATGCTGCGCCAGCGCCGGTTCGAGATCGTTGGCGTCGCCGCCCAGCACACGCGCGATCTGCGCCAGGCTGAGGCCGAGCGCGCGCAACGCCGCAATCTCGGCCGCGCGCGCCATCTCACTGGGACCATAGGCCCGCCAGCCCGCGGCAGTGCGGACCGGCGCGACCAAGCCGCGCTGCTCCCAGAGGCGCAGCGCCTTGATGGAAACGCCGAGGCGCCTTGCGGCCTCGGACGGATTGAGGAACGGACCGGAAGAAGAGGAAGACATCACGGATCACCTCGCGGTTGCCCTGGGGCTGTGGCTGACCGTTCTCCTTATCGAGGCATCCCCAGGGTCCGGGTCAAGAGGCGATCCGGTTGATATCCTAGCCTGCTATTCCGGCTGCTCGGTCTAGCGGCCGCCTGACAGGCGCTTGGCGTATTCCTGTAACGCCTGCAACTGCGGCAGCGTCTCCTGCGCATACCGGCGCAACGGGCCGCTCTTGCCGTTCTGGGAATAGGCGCCGTATTGATCGACCGCCGCGGTCTGCACGCGTGCTTGGGCGGTGGCGTAAGCGGTGTCGAACTCCGCGCCCTGAACTGAATTCAGCCGGGCCATCGCCTCGTCTGAAATCTTCCTGACGTCCTCGTCGGGCGCCATGGACACGCCCGCCTCGGTGCGGTTTCTGGCCAGTGATTCCGCGAACTTCGTGTGTTCCGCGATCGAGCGCGTGGCAAAGCCGCGAACGAGTTCGTTCGTGGATTTGGTCAGCGCCAGCTGGCCCGATTTGATCTCGAAGTCGTTGACGGTCTCGGCGAAGCCGACAAATCGCGCGTCGGGCAATGCATCCACGGCATGCACCACCGCAACGTGCGCGATTGGTGCAACGGCAACGGCGACAAGCAAAGTGCGGCGAAGAATCGGTGTCATATGCGTCTCCTTGAGTTTGTCGAAAAACAACTCGAGAACGCGACTGGTGCCCATGGAAAGAAGCTGATGGGCCAGCCACCCTACTCCACTTCTTTGCGATCAACCATCGGTCGCTGCATAAAGAACGACCTGCCAATCGATCCTCCGGAGAATGGACCCTCATGAGCCTGGGCGACATCCGCAACCTCGACTACACGGTCCTGCTCTGCACGAAGCTGCAGGAGACCAAGGCGTTCTATCGCGACGTCATGGGCTTCACGCTCGTTCGCGACGGCGAGCGCTGGGTGGAGTTCCAGGTCGGCGCCGCGCTGCTGGCGCTGAAGCTGCGCGGCCCCGGCCTCGCCTGGGACGACGGCCCGCTGCCCGCGGGCACGGCGGCACTCCAGCTCGCCTTCCGCGTCGCGCCGCGTCTGCTCGACGGCTGTCACGACACGCTGAAGGCCAAGGGCGTCGAGATCCTCAGTCCGCCACGCGATATCGTCGCCTTCCATCATCGCGCGCTGTTCTTCCGCGATCCCGAAGGCAATGTCGTCGAACTCTATGCCGAGGTGTGATGTCGAACGGTTCGACACGCGGCTTCATCCCTCATTTGGGTGATGGCGCTGATTCAAAGTTCGACTAGCGTCGAAGCAAGGTTTTATCCCGGAAGAGCGACCCACATGGGAGCACGTTTCGGACTCCCACCGTTTCGATACACCTGCTCCTACGCTTTTCCGGGATAGAGCCGACCGCACCGATCCTCCTCCCGTTATGACCCCTCCGCCGCGTCAGACGCGGCACCTCCCCCGCTGACGGGGGAGGCGAAGTCATTTCCTCCCCATTTGAATGGGGAGGTGTCGCCGCCTCACGGCGACGGAGGGGTCATGCGCGTTGGCGGATCAGACCAACCAGCCGCTGCCGGAGGCGCTGGTGAAGTCGAGCTGGACGATCAGGTCGTTGTAGTCGTGATCGCCGCCGTTCCTGGTGTCTTCCCAGCCCCACGTATTGAGGCCGTAGTTCCAGATGTGGCCGACCGACTGGCCGTTCACCTGCTCGTTGGCCTGCGAGAAGGCCCAGAAGGTGTTGCCGCTGGATTGGTTGGTCAGCGTCATCGCCACGAAGTCGCCGGCGTCGACGTTCTGCAGCATGCCCTGCGTGTAGTTGCCGTAGCCCGGCCCTGACAGTGACGTGCCGGTGCCGCTGCCGGTCTGGATCTGATAGGCGCGGCCCTGAGCGGCGGCGGCATAGGCCGCTTCGCCCGGCTGCAGGCCGTTGATGGTGCCCGCGAGATCGTCGACCTTGTAGAACGTGACGGCCAGCGAATCCTGGCCGTTCTGGCGCACGCGGACCACGGCCTGCTGGTCGTCGGCGCCGCCTGCCGTCTCCGCAATGGCCACGGGACGCGCGACGCGCACCACGCCTTCGCTCGAAATGAAGTCCGCAAAGCCGAACGCACTGGTGAGGCCGGCCTGGATGGCCTGCGCGTTGCTGCCGTCGATGGAAACGCCGAGCGTCTGCCCGGCTGCAACGTAGCGCTGCACCTCCGTGCCCTGCGCCTGCTTGTCGAACAGCGTCACGATGTTGGAATCGAATTCCGGGTTGAGCGACTGCATCGCCAGCCGGCTCGTCCAGGCATAGGTCGCGGACGCGCTGCTCGCATAATCGAAACCGCCGCCGCCCAGGGTCACGCCGATATCGACGCTGCTGCCCGACATGGTCTGGAACAACAGGCTCTGCGCCGTGCCGCTGGTCCAGCCGGCAGCCAGACTGCCGTTCACCACGGCGGGCACGTCGTCGAAATACATCTGCGAATGCGCGGCGGCACTCAGCGTCCGCGCCAGCACCGTGGCGTTGGGCGAGCCCAGCCCGGTGACGAGGTCGTAGCCCGGCCCGGCATAGTATCCGAAGCCGGTCGGGATGATGTTCACCATGTCGCCGCTATAGCTCTCGGTCGTGTACGTCGAGCCGCCGAAGGCGAAGGACGAGATGTTGTTGCCGATGGTCACGTCGTTGAACGAGGCAGGCGCGATGGCCGAGGCCATGTAGAGCAGGTCGTGCGCATAGCCGAGATCGGGCAGGCCCTGATCCGCAAAGATCGTGTCGATCTGCACGATCAGCGAGGCCCACATCGGCGCGGCGGCGCTGGTGCCGTAGCCCGCGCCGTAATACTCGGTGAAGTTGGTGTTCGCGAACTGGTAGGCCGCGTTGCCGCCGGCCAGGATCGAAACATCGGGCGCGCCGCGGCCGATCTGCGCCAGCGGATCGCTGGTCGTGGGATAGAGCCCGTAGGCCGTCTGATACGAGGGCACCGGCTGGGTCGGATCGACGCCGCCGTTCGACGTGCCGTTCTGCATGTAGCCGCCATAGAGCGGCTCGGTGCCGGTGATCACGGTGCCGTCGACGACATAGTCGTTCCACACCGTCTCGACGAAGAACTGCGTGCCCGACAGATCGGAGGGCATGGTCGTCAGACCGCCGATGACGAGCTGCCAGATCGTTGCCTTGTCGCCCGCCAGCGCCGGCGTCACGACATAGTTCAGCGTCGGATCGAGCTGGGCCATCCCGAGCGTCGACATCGAGGTGCCGCTGACCAGCAGGCTGAAGGGCTGCGTGCAGTTGTACTGGAGGTTGGTGAGACCGTTGCCGATCTCCTCGCTGGAGCCGCCGTCGCCCAGCGCCGTCACCGCCGTCTGGTTGTTCAGCACCGTGTCGACGTAGAGCTCCCAGTAGGCACGATAGAACGGCGAGTCCGACGACATGCTCTGCGCATCGCCGAACGAGTCGGACCAGGCCGAGACCTTGGGAATGCCGTCGCCGGGAAAGACCGTGCTCTGGATCGCGGTGTAGGTGCTGGCCTGCGCGCCGTTGGTGTTCACGCCCGAGCCGACGAACAGCACGAGGTCGCTGTTGGGGTTGACGGCGGCCGCGACGCTGACGTCGAGCGAACGCTCGCCGAACTCGGTCGGCTGCTGCCCGCTCACGCCCTGGACGTAGACCGTGCCGGTGCCGGTCTGGCCGGTTGCCGCCACGAACTTCTCCAGCCGCGCCTGGAAGTCCGACCCGGAAGGATCGCCCGCCAGCGCCGAGCCGATGCCCGGTTCGATCAGGCCGATCGTCTTGGTCTGCACCGACGCGCCGTCGAGCGGATAGGCGTAGCCGTAGTCGCTGCCGAGATCCTGCGCCGCGATGGTCGGGGTCTCAGCGTAGGGTGCGCCGTTGCCCTGGCTCTGCAGCCCCTGCGGCAGCGTCACCGACACGCCCGGCGCCATGTTCGATCCCGGTGGGCTGACCGAGGTGTCGAACCACAGGCCCGCGACGTTCAGCTCCTGCGGCAGGGAGAGATTGCCGTTCCAGTAGCCGCTCAGGTCGCCGTCGGTCGCCTCCATCTGGGCGGTGCCGAACAGTTTCTCGAACTCGGCCGGTGTCGAGACCTGCACCCAGACGGTACGCGACTCCGCAGAGGTGACGTAGTTGCTGTTGCCGGCGTCGAGGATGGTGAGGCCGAGCGTGTCCTTCAGATAATTGACCGTATGGTTGTACAGGGCCGGGTCGGCGCCGTAGGTGCTCCACAGCGTGCCGGCTTCGTTGAGCTGCTGCAGCGCCTGCTGCCGCTCGCCCCAGTTGCCCGCCAGCAGCGCGGTCGGATCGTTGGCCCGCGGCAGCACGATGGCGATGTTCGTGTAGAACGTCTCGCCGGCTGGAATGCGCTGCTCCCCGGTGAAGCCGTAGGCCGCAGGCACCGTCGTCTCCGAGGTGATGCGATAGCCGGTGAAGTCGAGATAGCTGGAATTGGCAATTTCGACGTAACTGATGGCCACGACGCTACGCTCCCCCCACTCCCCAGTCCTTCCCTAGTATCCCGCACGGCCGCCAGAAAAAATACCGAACTCGACTGCAATATTGCAGCGAAGAGCGACGCGCCCGTCTGTCGCCCACCCTTCGAGACGTTCGCTCCTCAGGGTGAGGCGGACAATGGAACAACCTCATCCTGAGGAGGCGCGTAAGCGCCGTCTCGAAGGATGGGCCTCAGGCGAGACTTCGCTACACCAGCCAGCCGTGACCCGAGGCGCTGGTGAAGTCGAGTTGGACGACGAGGTCGTTGAAGTCGTGGTCGCCGCCGCTGCTCGTGTCTTCCCAGCCCCAGATGTTGAGGCCGTAGTTCCAGATGTGGCCGACCGACTGGCCGTTCACCGCCTCGTTGGCTTGCGAGAAAGCCCAGTAGGTATTGCCGCTCGAAACGTTGCTGAGCTTCATCGCGATGAGGTCGCCGGCATCGACGTTCTGCAACATCGCCTGCGTGTAGTTGCCGTAGCCCGGCCCCGACAATGACGTCGCGCCGCCCGCGAGCTGGTAGGCGCGCGCCTGCGCCGCCGCGGCGTAGCCCGCCTGCCCCGGCTGCAGCCCATCGACGGTGCCCGCGTAGTCATCGACCTTATAGAAGGTGACCGACAATGAATCCTGGCCGTTCTGGCGCACGCGCACTACGGCCTGCTGATCATCGGCGCCGCCTGCGGTCTCGGCCACTGCGACGGGACGCGCGACACGCACCACGCCGTCGCTCGACATGAAGTCGGCAAAGCCGAATGCACTGGTGAGGCCCGCCTGCACCGCCTGCGCGTCGGTGCCGTCGATGGAGACGCCGAGCGATTGACCGGCGGCGACGTAGCGCTGCACTTCCGCACCCTGCCCCTGCTTGTCGAACAGCGTCACGAGTGCGGCGTCGAAATCCGGATTGAGCGACTGCATCGCCAGCCGGCTCGTCCAGGCATAGGTATCGGACGCGCCGCTGCTGTAGTCGAAGCCGCCCCCGCCAATCGTCACGCCGACATCGACGCCGCTGCCCGACATCGTCTGGAACAACAGGCTCTGCGCCGTGCCGCTGGTCCAGCCATCGGCCAGACTGCCGTTCACCACGTCGGGGACGTGATCGAAATACATCTGCGAGTGCGCGGCGGCGCTCAAGGTGCGCGCCAGCACCGTGCCGTTGGGCGAGCCCAGTCCCGACACGAGGTCGTAGCCCGGCCCGGCGTAGTAGCCGAAGCCGGTCGGCGTGATGCTCACCATCTCCCCGCCGTAGTTCTCGGTCGTGTAGGAACCTCCGAAGACGAAGGACGAGATGTTGTTGCCCATCGTCACGTCGTTGAACGACGCAGGCGCGATGGCCGACGCCGTATAGAGCAGATCGTGCGCGTAGCCGAGATCAGGCAAGCCCTGATCGGCAAAGATCGTGTCGATCTGCACGATCAGCGAGGCCCAGAGCGGCGCCGCCGCACTCGTGCCGAAGAAGTGGCCGCCGCTGAACACCATGTCGGCGCCGGCCAGTTGATAGCTCGCATTGCCGCCGGCATTGGCCGTGACGTCCGGCGCACCGCGGCCGACCTGCGCCAGCGGATCGCTGGTCGTGGGGTTAAGGCCATAGGCCACCTGATAGTCCGGCACCGGCTGGGTCGGATCGACACCGCCATTGGTCGCCGTGTTCTTCATGTAGCCGCCGTGATAGTTCGTCGTGCCGGCGATCACGGTGCCGTCGACGTTGTAGTAGTTCCACGGCGTCTCGAGGAAGAACTGGAACTGGCTGCTCGACATGTTGGTCGGCAGGATGTCGAGCCCGCCGACGACGAGCTGCCAGATCGTCGCTTTGTCGCCCGCCAGCGCCGGCGCCAGGATCGAGTTCACCAACGTCGGATCGAGCTGCGCCGTCGCCAGCGACGACAGCGACGAGCCGCCGACCAGCAAGCTGAAGGGCTGCGTGCAGTTGTACTGGAGGTTGGTCAGGCCGTTGCCGATCTCCTCGCTCGATCCACCGTCGCCCAGCGCCGTCACCGCCGTCTGGTTCGCCAGCACCGTGTCGACGTAGAGCTCCCAGTAGGCGCGATAGAACGGCGAATGCGGCGACATGCTCTGCTGGTCGCCGAACGAGTCGGACCAGGCCGACACCCGCTCGACGCCCTCGCCGGGAAAGGTCGCGCTCTGGATCGCGGTGTAGGTCGAGGCCTCCGCGCCGTTGGTCGCCCCGCGGCCGGAGCCCACGAACAGCGCGAGGTCGCTGTTGGGATTGACGCCGGTCACGATGCTGACGTCGAGCGAGCGCTCGCCGGCGCTGCCGTCGTAGGTCTGGCCGTTGGCGCCCTGCACCGTCACGACGCCGTCGCCGCTTTGGCCGATGTCGGCGAGATAGCGCGTGACCTTCTCCTGGAAGGTCGTGCCCATCGGATCGTTGGGCAGCGCCGAGCCGATGCCGGGTTCGAGCAAGCCAACCTTCTTGGTCTGCACGGCGGCGCCATCGAGCGGGAAGTCGTATTGCGCGGCCATGTCCTGCGCGAGCAGGCTGTTGGCCTGCGAGGGCGGCGCGCTGTTGCCGAGGCTCTGCGGCCCCTGAGGCAGG
>CALROF020000267.1:0-8218 GCA_943369775.1 Reyranella massiliensis 521 | reverse complement strand
CAGTCGATTGCGTTCTTCAGGACACCCGAGATGCCGTAGTTGTATTCCGGACTCACCAGCACGACGCCGTCGGCCTCGAGCATGGCCTTCTGTGCGGCCTGCACTTTGTCGGGAAAGCCCTTGGCCTGGACATCGGCATCGTAGAGCGGCCAGTCGCCGATCTCGATCGTCTGCACCGAGGTTCCCGCCGGCACGCGCTCGATGAAGGCCTGCAGAGAGAGGCGATTGAACGAGGCCTTGCGCAGGCTGCCGCAGAAAGCGACCAGCTTTAATGAGTCTGACATGCGGGACGTTCCTTCGTCGGGAAAATAGGGCACCGGCTACATAGGAGGTTGCAACGAGGCTTGGCAACGAGCCAGCCGTCGAAAGCCGGAGGCGGTGCAAGCGATTCGACCTCCATGATGTCCCGCAAGGCCAGTGGGCGAAGCCATCACAAGCTGATAAGTGTTGCGCGGCGAAGGCAAGGGAGATGAAAGACCTATGAAGCGATTCATTGCCGGTGGTTTGGGTTTTCTGGCGACGGTCGCGGCGAGCGGCGCCTTCGGGCAGGACCAACCGCCTAACAAATGGGTGATGTATTGCACCCAGGAAGGCGGCCGGGATTGCGGCGTGCAGGCCACGATCGACGGCAACAGCCTGCTCGGCCAGTTCCTGGTCGTTCGTTATTCGGCAGCTTATAAGAAGTTTTCCGTGGTCGGCGATGGCCAGGGCATGCAGGCCAGCATGCAGGTCGACTCCAATCCGTTCATTTCGACCAGCATCTGCGGCCAGGGGATCTGCCAGTACAACGATGGCAAGTCGGCGCAGCTTCTCGAACAGATGCGCTCTGGCTCCCAGATCCAGGTGCAGATCCAGCTTCAGAACACGATGGCGGGCCCGTTCCAGCAGACGTTGAGCGGCTTCGACAACGAACTGCAGAAGGCCTTGGCGGCTCAGCAGCGCGGCGGCTGACCTCCTGACTAGGGACCGTCGGGCTTTCTCTCCAGCGCCGCCGCATCGCGGATGAGTTCGAGCGCCGGCCCGATAACGCCTATGTCGGCATCGGTAGGGTAGACGACATAGGCCGAGATCGAGAATTCCGGTCCGCCGGGAACGATCGTCAGTTTCCGGCTCTGCAGATGCGGGCGCACGAGGCGGATGGGGAAGTATCCCGAGCCACCATTCTCGAGCACATGCTGCAGGCCCAGCCAGCCGATGTTGGCCGTGAGCGCGGCGCCGAAGAACTCGGGAAAGCTCGCGCTGTGGCGCGCGAAGAACTCCGGTCCCCAATCGATGTAGACGTAGCTCGAATCGAGGACCGGCCGCCGCTGCGCTTTGGTGGAGACCAGGACGAGCCTGTCGTCGAACAGGAACTCCACGTTCAGGCCGGGCCGGCTTTCGGGCGTGTACATGATGGCGACATCGAGCCGCCCCTCGACGAGCCCCTCCATCAAATCGCTCTCCAGGCCGATCTCGGCGCGCACGGAAATATCGGCCGCTTGCTGCAGCAGCGCCGGCATCTGCTTGAGCAGGAATTGCTCCCATAGGCCCAGCCGCGCGCCGACCGTGACAGCGGCGCGAAAGCCGCGGGCGACGCCGACATCGTGACGCGCCTGCTCGACCGTCCGGACGAGGGTGGAAGCATGCTTCTGGAAGTGTTTACCCGCCGGCGTCAGCGTCGTGCCGCCCTTGTTGCGGACAAAGAGGCGACACCCCAGCGCGGTTTCCAGCGTGTGGATGCGCGTGCTGACCGTGGATTGCGTCACATGAAGCCGCTCGCCGGCGTTGACGAAGCTGCCGGTGGCCACGACGGCCAGGAAGGTGCGCGCAAGTTCGGTGTCCAAAGAGAGCTCCGTTATCAGTTTAATATCGAGTATTTCGATATCATTTGCCATTTTTCTTCGTTTTCCAGATGGAAATGGAGCTCCTAATATCTGGGCTCAGGAGTAACGATGACGGACCAGACGCTTGCGCCAACCGGCCCGATCAGCCGGGACGAGCTGATCGATTTACTGAACGAGCTGCTCGAAGCCGAGCGGGCGGGGGCGCGTGTCGCGCTCGAAAGCGCACGCGATGCCAGCGATCCGGCGACGGTCGGGCTGCTGAAGGCCATTCAGGAGGACGAGGCCCGATGGTGCGCGATGCTGTTGCGGCAGATCCGGGTCCTCGGCGGCACAGCCTCGCCGCGCATGGGAGCTTTCCATGGCAAGGCGATGGCCATCCAGGATCTGAAGGAGCGTCTGGCGTTCCTCAATCGTGGCCAGGGCTGGGTCGTGCGCAAGCTGCGCGAGGTGACTCCCCGTGTGAGAGACGACGCGCTTTTCGCCGATCTGAGCCACATGCTCTCCTCGCATGTCGCCAACATCAATCTGACGAACAGTGCGCTCGCATGAACTCTGCGAACGACAACGACAGAGACGACATGCCTGAATCCTACAGCTCGCCGCCCTGCATGATGCACCTCGTCGATCCCGTGTCAGGGCGCGTGGTGCCGGAAGTCGATCCCCGCCAGCAGCTCGACCTGAAACGCTGGCGCAAGGCCGAGCGTGAACGGCTGATTGCGTTGCGCGTGGCAATCCCCGCGGAGGAACGGCGCCGACACTCGGCAAGGATCGCCGACGCGCTCGACGGTGTGCTGGGCGACGTCTCCGGCAGGATCATCGGCGTCTACTGGCCGTTCCGAGGCGAGCCCGATCTGCGATCCTGGATCGAGAGACTCGGAGATCGTGGGGCCGTCGGCGTGCTGCCGGTCGTTGTGGCTCCACGTGCACCGCTGGCGTTCCGTGTATGGCGGCGGGGCGACGAACTCGAACCGGGTGTCTGGAATATCCCGGTTCCGGTCGCGCGCCAGGAGGCGACACCGGATATCGTCATCGCCCCCGTCGTCGGCTTTGACCGCGCCCGCTATCGCCTCGGCAACGGCGGCGGCTTCTACGATTGCACCCTGGCCGCCTTGGCGCGGCGGCCCCGGATCATCGGTGTTGGCTACGAAAAGCTCGCCATCCCGACCATCTACCCTCAACCCCACGATATCGCGATGGACATGATCATCACGGAGAGCGGCGTCCTAGCGGGATGAGGCTGGCGGGCATTTGGCAGGGTCGTGCGTGGCGTGCTTGAGATAGGCAATGAGGTCGGTGCGTTCCTGAGCGTTCTTCACGCCGGCATAGGCCATCTTGGTGCCGGGCACGGCTTTAAGAGGATTTTCCAGGAAGCGGTCGAGAGTTGCCTCGTTCCAGGTGATCCCGGCCGACTTCAGGGCTTGCGAGTAGGCGAAATCGGGCAGGGCGGCGGCGGGCCGGCCGAACAGGCCGCAATGACGCGGCCCGCTCCGATTGTGTTCCAGGGAATGGCACGCCAAGCAGCGTTGGTAGATCTGTGCACCTTTCCCGGCATCGCCGTCCGCTGCCTGGCACAGGGAGGCCCCGAGCGTGAGGCCGATGAAGAGAGCGAACGGGAGTTTCATGTCGATGCTCGCGACGCGCTGTCGTTCAGGACACGAAAGCCGACGGCACCGGCTGCTGGCCCAGCGCCTGTCGCAACACGGCCCAATGCATGGCCTCGTCGCCCAGGATGGAGGCCGCCACTTTCGCGAGCTCGCGATCGTCGAGGATGGGAATGGCGCCGAGATAGGCGCTGACGGCGCCTCTCTCGAGCTCGGCAGCGAAACCGAGCACGTCGGCCTGCGTCTTCAGCTTCTCGACGGGGAAGGTGTACTTGGCCTTTGCAGCGGCCGGCGTTCCGCCGAGCTTCTTGACGGTCGTCGCCAGGGCCGTGGCGTGTTCCTTGTGGTGCCCCTGGAACTGAACGGCGAGATCGAGGACCGGCTTCTGGAGCAGGCCGCTGGTGGCGCCGACCTGATAGGCCGCGATCGCTTCCTGTTCGGCCGCCAGGGCGGCGTTGAGGATCGTCACGTCGTTGCTGGCGGTCTTGGCTTCGGCAGATCCGATCGGCGCCAGGCGGTCGTGGCCTGCGAGGAGAGCGATCGCCGTTGCCGAGAGGGTGAACTTGCCGAAACCGGACAGGAAGCTGCGCCGCGCTGGGGTCGTCGTGCTTGCCTGTGAGGTGGTCGAGGACATGGGGAGCTCCTTGGTTCGACGAACGTCAGAATGTCGTTCGCTGTCCCTAGAACCCCGGTGATGTCCGGTTCGGATGCGGATTTTTATTTGGCCGCGCCTGCATCCGGATGCGCGAAGGCGGGGTAGTTGGCCGGAGGAGGTCTTTCGATATGGTCGAAATTCTCAGGCTTCACGACACGGCGCGGGCCGCGCCAATGCCGCCTTCGCTTCTGGCGTTGAACCTTCCGAGTCCGGTCACGCCGCCGTTCGATCCGTTGGCAAGGCTATTGGCGGAAACCGCGGTCGGACATGATCGGGCCTTCGCAAGACTCTACGAGCTCGTGAGCGCGCGCCTCTTCGCAATTGCGCGGCGCATCGTGCAGCGTGACGACCTCGCCGAAGACGTCTTGCAGGAGTCTTTCCTGCGTATCTGGCGTGCGGCCTATCAGTACGATCCTGCCAAAGGGCCAGCCTATGCCTGGCTGGTCCGGATCGTGCGCAACCGCGCCCTCTCGGCGCGCGTGCGGGCGGGCCGCCGCGACCTCGGCCACGCCGAGGTCGATGTCGAGACGATGGTGTCCGGGGGGCCTGATCCCATGACCTTGACCATCCGCAGCGACGAAGCGCGCCGCGTGAACGCGTGCCTGGACAACCTGCCGGCAAATCATCGCCGGTCCGTCGCACTGGTTTACTTCGAGGGGCTGACCCACAAGGAGCTCGCGGAGCGACTGGGCGTCCAGCTCGGCACGGCGAAGAGCTGGGTGAGGCGCGGTCTGGCGCAGATGAGCAAGTGTCTCCTCAAGGAAGACCTCGTGGATCGCCGGGCGCTCGTGGCGGCCGACTATGCGATCGGCAGCCTGCAGGGGGTGGCGCGTCGTGGCTTTGAAAGGCGGCGTGAACGCGACGCCCGGTTCTGCCACGCCGCCGATCGCTGGGAAGCGCAACTGGCGATGCTCACCGAATTCCTACCGGAGCAACCCTTTGCTTCGCGCGCTGTCTGGAATCGCATCCAGCAGGAGATCGGAAGCAATCAGCCGGCAATCTACCGGCTACGGTCCTGGCAAGTGGCTGTCGCCTTAATGGCGACAGCCGGGCTTGGCGTGGTGGTCTTTCTGATTTGATCTTGATTATGCTGGCGAGCTGTTGCCGGCGGCCGGCATCAGGGCTTCTGCAGCGTCGAGCGCAGCGACCTGGCGATCCAATCGCTCGGCGTCATGTTCGCTTCGCGGGCGCGCGCTTCCAGATTGGCCGCTTCCATCGGATTGAGCGGCACGCTGAAGATGATCTCCTCGGCGTTCTGGGTGGAATAGACAAGGCCGGTCACCCGGTTGGCGAACCGGCGCATCTGCTTCGTCTTGTCGGCAGGCGAGAGCTGGGCGTTGCCAGCGAGCCAGGGGCAGTAGCTGGCCATCAGATAGTTCACGGTGCTCGAGGCCCGAACGCCGTTGGTGCGAAGCAGGTCGACGGCATTCTGAAGCGTGTCCAGCTTGTCGAGCGCTCCGCCCGTCGGCAGGTTCTTGAGCAGATCTGCCGAGAGCTGCGGCGCATCCTGTCCACCGACGGCCGGGCACTCGAACTTATCGGCGGCCTGTGCAGCGCCGGCGGTCAGGCCGATGGCCGCAACGAGTGAGAAGAGGCTGACGATACGGGTACGCATGGAAGCTCCTGCTTCTGAGCAATTGCAGTTGGATTTTACGAGAATAACCCTGCACGGAAAACAGGACGAACGCCAGAGGATGGCCGACGTCTTCTGGTCATGCGTTTTCGGTCACCGCTCGCGACGATAGAGGAAGCAGTTGTCGGCCTTCGGCATCTTGATGCCTTCGTAATAGGTCATCGCTCCGGGGGCCGAGAGCAACAGGGTCGTCGTGTTGGGACCGCCCGCCGCCGTGCGTGTCTCTTCGATCAGCCGTCGGCCGATCCCCTGGCCCTGGCAGGCTTTGTCGACGGCGAGGTCGGAGAGGTAGCAGCAGAAGCAGAAGTCGGTGAGGGAGCGGGCGAAGCCCACGAGTTTGCCGTCCTGACGCGCGGTGAGGATCAGATTGGCATGCGCCAGCATGCGTTCGATGCGGCCGCGATCGCCGACCGGCCGATTGAGGCCCGACTTGTTCACGACATCGATGTATTCGTCGGCACCGAGATAATCCTCGCGGGCATAGATCATGTTCATTGCGTCAACCATCTCCTCAGCGCCGCCGATACTTCGGCCGGCCGTTCCAGGGGCGAGACGTGCCCGCACTCTTCGAGAATCACAAGCTGGGCATTGGCGATGTCGGCGGCCATTTCCTGCGAACGCGGCAGCGGCGTCGCCATGTCCTGGCGGCCGACGATCACCACCGCCGGCACCTCGATTTCGACCAGCAGCGGGCGGCTGTCCGGCCGGCCCAGGATGGCCTGTTGCTGGCGCACGAAGCCGTCGCCGCCGATCTCCTTGGCCATGTCGAGGATCGGCTGGGTGACGGCCGTGTCCTTGAGCCGCGTAGGATGGATGATCTGCGGCAGCAGGGTCGGATGCACGCCGTGGAAACGGCCGAGCCGGGTCTGCTCGATGAAGGCCTGGCGCCGCGTTCTTGTTTCAGTTGAGTCGGGGGCGGCCTGCGTATCGATGAGCGCAATCCGCTCGACCCGCTCCGGAGCGCGACGGAAGACTTCGAAAGCGACATAGCCGCCCATCGAGAAACCACCCAATGCAAACTCGGGAGGCGCAACTGCCAGCACGGTCTCGGCCATCGCCCCGATCGTATCGTCGTTCCACAGTTCGGGGATGGTGATGTCGGCGATGTCCTGCAGGGCCTCGACCTGATGCTCGTAGACACGCCGCGTATTGAGCAGTCCCGGCAACAGGACGAGCGGTGACCTCGGCATGTCTGCTCCCCCTTGATCCCAGTTTGCGATCCTAGATCTGGATCTGGTTTCCGAGCTCGATAGCGCGGTTGGGCGGGATGCGGAAGAAGGTCTTGGTGGCGGATGCCGAATGGGAGAGCGAGATGAACCAGTCGCGGCGCCACCGGCCCAGCTTGGAATGCTGCGAGGGTACCAGGGTTTCGCGTCCCAAGAAGAAGGAGGTCTCCATTTCGTCGTAGGCGATGCCGTGCGGGCGGCAGGCACGCAACGCCTCCGGGATGTCGGGCTGCTCGGTGAAGCCGTAATGGGCAATCACCGTGTGGAAGCCCTTGCCGAGGCGTTCGACTTCGACGCGGTTGGCGTCGGCGACGATCGGCACGTCCATCGTGTCGACCTGCAGGATGATGATGCGCTCGTGCAGGATCTTGTTGTGCTTGAGATTGTGCAGGAAGGCCGCCGGCGTGTGCGAGGCGTCGGCGGTCAGGAAGACGGCGGTGCCGGCCACACGGTCGGGCGCACGCTCCATGCGTCCGAGGAATTCCTTCAGCGGCAGGGCGCCTTCGCTCATTTCGGCGGCGACCAGGCGGCGGCCACGGCGCCAGGTGGTGATGGTGAAGTAGATCAGTCCCGCCACGACCAGCGGCAGCCAGCCGCCGTCGGGAATTTTAAGCGCGTTGGCAATGAAGAAGGCGACATCGGGGATGGCCAGGAAGCCGAACACCAGCACCGCGAGCGGCCAAGACCAACGCCACACCAGGATCGCGACGACCGTTGCCAGCGCGGCATCGACCAACATGGCACCCGTGACGGCAAGACCATACGCACCGGAAAGCGCGCCCGACGAGCCGAAGCCCACGACCAGCGCCACGATGCCGGCCATCAGCAGCCAGTTGACCCGCGGGATATAGATCTGGCCGATCGCCGTTTCGGACGTGTGCTTGATCTCCATGCGCGGCAGGTAGCCGAGCTGGATGGCCTGGCGGGTAAGCGAAAACACGCCCGTGATGACGGCTTGCGAGGCGATCACCGCGGCCATTGTCGAGAGGATCACCAGCCCGATGATGTAGTCCTGGGGAACCAGCTCGAAGAAGACGTGATGGACGGTGGTGGGGTCGGCAATGATCAGCGCGCCCTGACCGAAGTAGTTCAGCACCAGCCCCGGCATGGCGAGCCCCAGCCAGGCGATGCGGATGGGCTTGCGGCCGAAATGGCCCATGTCGGCATAGAGCGCCTCGGCCCCGGTGACGGCCAGAACGATCGAACCGAATGCCCAGAAGATGCCGAATCCCTGGTCGGTCACGAGATGGTAGGCGTAGATCGGATTGATGGCGATAAGC
>CALROF020000266.1:0-8234 GCA_943369775.1 Reyranella massiliensis 521 | reverse complement strand
AAGGGCATCGACCGTCGCGTTCACCGCGCCACAGCTCGTATGTCCCAGGACCATGATCACTTTGGTGCCCAGCACGGCCGCTCCAAACTCGAGGCTGCCCAACCCTTCGGGAGTCACGAAATTGCCGGCGACGCGGACGATGAACAGCTCGCCGGGTGCTTGATCGAACGCGAGTTCGGGGGCGACTCTCGAATCTGCACAGCCGAGGATCGCGGCAAACGGCGCCTGACCCTGGGCACGGGCAGCCCGGTTCGCGGAGAAGTCCCGCTCGGTCAATTGTCCTGAAACATAGCGCGCGTTGCCTGCCATCAGACGGGCAAGCGCGGCATCAGGAGTCTCCGCGGATCGCGCCGGTTGAGCCTGGACCGAAGGAATCGATGCCGCCGCCACGGCGCCTATCCCTGCTGCGAACAAACTACGACGCGTCAGACATACGTTGCACATGCACTGGCTCCCCCAATCAGAAGTAGCGAAGTAAATTGCACGGACAATTACCAAAATCAACTCGTAGAAATGTCATAGTGACTGTCACAACATGATCCGTCAGCACGACGACGTCGCGGCTGGAGCTTCGCCGCACTCGCAGACGCTTTGGTGCCAGTTGGCCCAGATCAAACCGCCACAGCGAAGCGGCGTTGAAACCCCGATTGGCGCCGGGAATCTGTGGCAGTCGGTGCTATTCGGCCTTGATACCCGCGAACTTGATGACCTTCGCCCACTTCTCGGTGGCCTCCGAAATGATCGCTCCGAACTCCGCAGGCGTGCCGCCGAGTACCGTGCCACCCAACTCGACGATCCGGGTTTTGATCTTGCTGTCGGCGAGGCCGGCGTTGAGTTCCTTGTTCAGCAAATTGATGATTTCGGTCGGGGTGCTCTTGGGCACGCCGATGCCCGCGAAGCCGCTGGCCTCATAACCCGGCACGAAATCCGACACCGATGGAACGTCCGGCATCACGTCCAAGCGGGCCGTGGTCGTTACGGCGAGCGGGCGTAGCTTGCCGGCCTTGATCTGTTGGATCGATTCCGAGATCGGCGCGAAGATGACCTGCACGTGGCCGCTGATCAGATCGGCGACGGCAGGCGCACCGCCTTTGTACGGGACGTGGACCAAGTTCACCCCGGTCATCATCTTGAAGAGCTCGCAGGCAATGTTTTGCGGCGTGCCCTGGCCGGCCGACCCGTAGTTGATCTTGCCCGGATTGGCCTTCGCGTAGGCGATGAACTCGGGCAGCGTCGTGGCAGGGACCGATGGATTCACCACGATGACGTAAGCCAGCCGCGCCGAGCAAATGACCGGCGCGATGTCTCGCATGAAGTCGAAACCGAGATTGCTGTAGAGCGCGGCATTGATCGCATGCGGCGTCACGACCTGCAGCAGCGTGTAGCCATCGGCCGGTGACTTGGCGACCATCTCGGTGCCGATGTTGCCACTGGCACCTGGCTTGTTCTCGACGATGAACTGCTGGCCCAGCCGCTCCGTCAGCCATTCGCCCATCAGGCGCCCCTGAATGTCCGTTGCCCCGCCGGCGGGAAAGCCGACGACGATGCGGACCGGTCGGGACGGATAGGCCTGCGCCCATGAAGTGCTGGGTATCGTCGGCAGTGCAGCGGCACCAACGGCCAGGTGCATGAATGTGTGGCGGGAAAATTTCACGGCGCGCCCTCCAAAGCCTGCGTTATGTCGCGGACATGCAGCTAACTGGACGCGCTGCCGGAACAGGCTACACCCACCTGATGGGGCGGTGGAAGGGGGCCAATGCCTCCACCAAAGGACAAACGAACCCGCGGGCACCCTGCCGGGGAGTATGGCCGTCGCTACGCCGACGGAAGAATCGTCGCCGGATGTTTGGAATTGTGAAGCGGTTCCCCCAGAAGGTGTCGCACCTTCAGGACTGCTGATCGCCGGCCTCGAAGGTCTACTATCAGGAGTGGATCGGACAACACATGCGAGGTCCGATCATGTCTGCTTTTGGCCCATGGCGGACACGGCGGAACAGCCTTTCCGTGGTGTTGCGCATTGGACATTCAACCGGCTTCTGTCCACAATCCTTGCGCACGGGGGACAGTGCAATGAAGCGCAACATCGCTGGAACGCGTCGCGCAATTCTTGCTTTTCTCGGCGCACTTCCAATGCCGCTCCTCAGCGTCCGCAGCGAAGCCCAGACCAGGCAATTGGAGCTGGCTTCTTACCTTCTCGGTCCGACCCTTGTCGGGCCGAGACTGCAATCCTTCATAGACAAGGTTGCCGGGGGCTCGGCCGGAACGCTCCAGGTTTCGGTGGAGACGCTCGCCCCCGTGATGCCTTTCCGGATGATGAGCGAGGCCTCGGCGTTCGCCCACTACTACGCGGCCTTGTTCGCGGATGTCGAACCCGTCTTCAGGCTTGCCGCGCTGCCCATGCTCGCGGCGTCATTCGACGAGGCGGAAACTCTGCTTCGGATCGCAAGGCCGCACTACGTCGCCGCGCTCGCTCGGCATGGCCAGGTCCTGCTGGCGACGGAGCCCTGGCAGCCGAATGCGCTCTGGAGCACCGTTCCCATCCGATCGATTGCCGACATCAAGGGGATTCCGTTTTCGATGTCGACACCTTTCGGCCAGCAGGCGGGATGGGGAAGACCCATCATAAGGGCGGGCGCGCGCGCCGCGTCCTTCTTCGAGGCGGAGCTGGTGCTGTCCAATGGCTACAACATAAGTCTGAAACTCTCCCGGGAATTTGCCTGGTTCACCGAGATCTTCCTCGCCGTGCCGATCAATTTCCTGACGGCCAGCCGGGAAGTGTTCGATTCCCTGACCGAGGCGCAGCGAGGCGTGCTCGTGGCGGCCGGTCGAGACACCGAGCTTGCCCTATGGAAATTCGGCAGAGAACTTCTGGCCAGCGAACACAATGAGATCGCCGCACGCGGCGTAACGGTCATCGCGCGGCCTGCCGCCGACCTGATGGCAGGGCTGCGCACGGCAGCCGCACCGGACATCCAGAGCTGGGTGCAATCCATGGGGGTGGAGGGAGCTGCGATCCTTGCCGACTACCGTCTCGCCATCGGGCGCGAGTAGCGCGCCCGGGTGAAAACGATGAGTGACTAACGTTCCTTATGCGAGTGCACGGAAGGTATCCATGTCCAGCGACAAGGTAGCCGCGTTCGCAGGAACGCTGGCGGAGTTCTATGACCGCTATCTCGTGCCTCTGATCTTTGCCCCATATGCAGAGCTTGTGGCGGAACGTGTGAAGGAAATGCTTCCGCGCCAAATTCTGGAAACTGCCGCCGGCACTGGCGTGGTTACTGAGGCCCTGGCACGGATGCTGCCGTCCGATGTGACGATCACGGCCACGGACCTCAACCAAGCGATGATTGAACGCGGCAAGATCAGACCGGGAATGGAAAGAGTAAGCTGGCAGCAAGCCGACGCGACGAAGCTGCCATTTCCCGATTGCGCTTTCGACCTGATCGTTTGCCAGTTTGGCGTCATGTTCTTCCCCGACAAGCGGGCGTCATTCAATGAATGCTTCCGCATTCTACCCCCCGGCGGAACGTACCTTTTCGTCTTATGGGACGATTACAACAACATGCCCAATTCCCCGCTATGGATCGCGGCTGAAAGCGTTGGTGATATGCTGAGCCGCAATCCGCATACGCTGCTAAACCCGGGGTATTTCGATGAGCCGACTATTCGTTCGGACTTGGCGGCGGCAGGGTTTAGGGACGTAAAGGTCGATCGGGTTGCGCGACCGGCCAAAGCGGCTTCGGCACGAGACGCCGCAGTAATCACAGTACAAGGCTCGTTGCTGCGTACGGCTATCGAAACGGCGGACCCTTCGCGCCTCGGCGAGGCGACTAACGCCGTCGAGGAGGTCATGCTCACCCGATTCGGCCAAGGACCGATAGAAGGGGAAACGAAGGCGCTGATCGTCACAACGACAAAGCTGTAATGGTCTTCGGGCTCACGTCCTTTGGCGGCTCAGAAGTTTGCTGTATGCCCCCCTGACGGGCGGAAAGCGGAGCTTGATCGCGAGAACGCAGCCAAGAAGTCGTGAATTGGCTGCCCTGTCTGCTGGGTCTAGTTCCAATTGTGCCAAAGGGTGTCGCACCAGGCGCTAAGCGTCTGATGCCTTTGGCAGAATAGAAGTGAATGGTGCCCCGAGACGGAATCGAACCGCCGACCCCATCATTACGAATGACGTGCTCTACCAGCTGAGCTATCGGGGCATGGCGGCGGGTTCTAAGGGAAAGGGCACGAAGGCGCAAGGTGGCGTTTTTGGCGGGCTCGGTTCGGCGGCCCCCGAAGCATGGAAACGCCCGAAAGGCCCTAAAAAAGCGCCGCATGACGACGATCCTGGCCCTCCTTCCGCTGCTCCTGGTGCTGGGCCTGCTGGCCTCCGGCCGTGCGAGTGCCCTTGTCGCAGGCCTGGTGGGGCTTTCGGCCACGCTGGCGGCCTCCGCAGTGATCGTCACCGGTGCGCGCGGCGGGGAAGTCCTGGCCGGGCTCTTCCTGCACGAAACCGCCGCCGGCTCGTGGCTCGCCTGGCACGTCATCGCCATCATCGCTGCCGGCATGTTCTTCCACCGCTGCCAACAGGCGCGCGGCGCGGTGGCCAACGGTGGCGCGCTGGAGGCCAATCCGCGACGGCTGTGGTCGGTCTGCTTCCTGCTGGCGCCGTTTGCCGAATCGGTGACGGGCTTTGGCGTCGGCTACATCATCGCCCTCGCCGCCCTGCGCCGCCTTGGCCTCAACGGCATGTCGGCGCTGCTGCTGGGCCTCTACAGCCAGTCGCTGGTGCCGTGGGGGGCGCTCGCCACCGGGACGACCGTCGGTGCCACCCTGGCCGGCCTCACGCCCAACGAGCTCGGCCTCTCCTCGGCGCTGCTGCAGATCCCGATCCACGTCCTCTATCTCGGCCTCTACTGGCGCTTTGCCCGCGAGGCGGGCTTTGCCACATCGGTCGCGCAGAAGATCGACGATGCCGTGTGGACGGCGTTGCTGCTCGGTCTGATCTGGCTCGCCAACCGCTACACCGATGTCGAGATCGCCGGCGCCGCCCCCACTGCGTTCCTGCTCGCCGTGCGCTTCTGGCGCGATGAGCGGCCGGATGTGGCGCGGCTGAAATCGGCGCTGCACGCCAACGCACCCTACGTCGCCCTCACCCTCGCACTGTGCGCCACGCGGCTGGTGCCGCCGCTCCGCGATCTCCTGAAGCCTTTGTGGGCGATGCGGCCCTTCGAGGGCCAGCCGGCCTTCGCGCCGCTCTATGCGCCGGGCTTCTGGCTGGTCTCCATCGGCATCGTCACGGTCTGGCTGGCACGCGCATCGCTCGGTCGCGTGCTGGCAGAAACCGGCCGTGGCGCCTGGCGCTCCTGCGCCGTCACATTGCTCTTCGTGGTGATGGCGCAGTTCTATGTCGGGTCGGGCATGGCCGAGACGATCGCCGAGGCGCTACGCGCCGTCGCGGGCCGTGGCTCGGCGATGAGCGTGCCGATGTTCGCCGCGGTCGGCGGTTTCCTCACGGGCGGCGGGTCGGCCGCCAACGCCATGCTGATGCCGATGGTCACGGCACTGGCGCGCGCCATTACCGTCGATCCGGCCTGGATCGCTGCGGTGCAGAACAGCGTCTGCACCAACCTGACCATGCTTTCGCCGATCCGCGTTTCGATGGGCGCGGCGATCCTGGCGTTGCCGGTCGCCGAATCGGTGCTCTACCGCCGGGCCTGGCCGCTCGCCCTGCCTCCGCTACTGGTCGGTTTCGCGACCATCCTCGTCCTGCTGGCTTAGGCACGATTTGGCTCTATGATCCGCCCGCAATCGACTGCGCGGGAGTGAAACATGGCCAAGGTGGCATTTCTGGGTCTGGGCGTTATGGGCTTTCCGATGGCGGGTCATCTCGCCGCCAAGGGCCATGACGTCACTGTCTACAATCGCACCTTCGCCAAGGCCGAGGCCTGGACCAAGAAGCACAAGGGCAAAGCCGCCAAGACGCCGAAGGAAGCCGCCGCCGGTCAGGAGATCGTCTTCTGCTGCGTCGGCAACGACGACGATCTGCGCTCGGTCGTGCTCGGTCCCGACGGCGCCTTCGCCGGCATGGCCAAGGGCGCGATCTTCTTCGACAACACCACGGCCTCGGCCGACATCGCCCGCGAGCTCCACGCCGAAGGCAAGAAGCTCGGCGTCGAGTTCATCGATGCGCCGGTCTCGGGCGGTCAGGCGGGTGCGGAGAACGGCCAGCTCACCGTGATGTGCGGCGGCGAACAGGGCCCCTTCGACAAGGCCAAGCCCGTGGCGGACGCCTTCTCCAAGGCCGTCACGCTGATCGGGCCGCCGGGCGCCGGCCAGATCACCAAGATGATGAACCAGATGTGCATCGCCGGCATCGTGCAGGGCCTCGCCGAGGCGCTGAACCTCGGCCAGCGCGCCGGCCTCGACATGGAGAAGGCGCTGGGCGCGATCTCCAAGGGCGCCGCGCAGAGCTGGCAGATGGAGAATCGCTGGCAGAACATGGTCAACGGCAAGTTCGACTATGGCTTCGCCGTCGACTGGATGCGCAAGGATCTCGGCATCGCCATGGCCGAGGGCAAGCGCCAGAAGGCCGGCATGCCGCTGGTGGCGCTGGTCGACCAGTTCTACGAGCGTGTACAGGCGCGCGGCGGCGGCCGCTGGGATACGTCGAGCCTGATCCAGCCGCTGCAGAAACCCTGAGCGGCGCCACGCACCAACGGAGAGCGCGATGGACTACACGCTCTGGGGAAGACCCGGCTGGGGCTCGACCATCGTCGAGGCCCAGCTCGAACTGTACGGCCTGCAGTATCGCTACGAACCGGTCGAGGATCTCTTCCGCACCCCCGGCGCGCGCGAGAAGCTCGAGAAGGTAAATCCGCTCGCCCAGGTGCCGACGCTGGTCATGCCCGACGGCAGCATCATGAGCGAGAGTGCCGCCATCACACTCCTGCTGGCCGACGTCACGGGCAGCGAGTCGCTGGTTCCCGGCCCTGGTGCGCCAGAACGCGCCAAGTTCCTGCGCTGGCTCGTCTTCCTGGTGGCCAACATCTATCCGACCTTCACCTACGCCGACGATCCGTCGCGTTTCGTGTCGGTCAATGCCGCGCGCGATCCCTTCCGCGCCGCCACCGATGCCTATGCGCAGCGCCTGTGGCGGCAGGTCGAGCGCGAGGCCGGCACCCCCTGGTTCCTGGGCGATCGCTTCTCCGCCCTCGATATCTATGTCGACATCATGACTCGCTGGCGCCCCAAGCGCGGCTGGTTCGAGATCGAGACGCCCCGGCTCTTTGCCATCGCCCGCCGGGCCGATGCGCTGCCCGAGCTGGCCGACGTGTGGAAGCGCAACTTTCCAAGTTCGTGAGTTAAAAATGAAACGACGCAATCTGGTCGCGGCCCCTCTCCTGGCCCTGGCGGCCACCACTCTCGCCATGCCTGCATGGTCGCAGACCAACTATCCCGACAAGCCGATCACCATGGTCGTTCCCGCCCCGCCCGGCGGCGGCACGGACCTCGTGGCGCGGCTCTATTCGGACCTGCTCGGTCAGGAACTCGGCCAACAGGTGCTGGTCGACAACCGCGGCGGCGGTAACGGCAATATCGGTGCCGCCGTCGTGGCCCGCGCCAAGCCCGACGGCTACACGCTGCTCATGCAGTATTCGGGTTTCCATGCCGCCAATCCGGCGCTGATCAGCAACCTGAACTGGGATCCCAAGGATTTCGTCGGCATCGCCATGGGCGCGATCGGGCCGCACGTGATCGTGGTGCCGAAGAAGGTGCCGGTCGACGATCTCAAGAGCTTCATCGCCTACGCCAAGGCCAATCCCGGCAAGCTCAACTACGCTTCGGTGGGCCCCGGCTCGGTGCCGCATCTCGGCGGCGTGATGCTGAACAAGGCGGCCAGCATCGACCTGATGCACGTCCCTTACAAGGGTTCGGGACCGGCGACGCAGGACACGGTGGCCGGCCAGGTCGAGCTCTTCATCGTGACGCCGCCGTCGGTCTCCGGCCATATCCGCAACGGCAACCTGAAGGCACTGGCGCTTGCCAGCACCGAACGCCTCCCGGCCTTCCCCGATATCCCGACGACCGCGGAAGCGGGCCTGCCGGGCTTCATCCTCGATGGCTGGTTCGCGCTCTTCGCGCCGGCCGGCACGCCGCAGCCGATCATCGACAAGCTCAACGCCGCGATGCGCAAGATCGCCAAGATGGATGTCACGCGCGAACGCGCCAATCAGCTCGGCATGGTCCTG
>CALROF020000265.1:0-8235 GCA_943369775.1 Reyranella massiliensis 521 | reverse complement strand
ACCCGGTTGGAACGCGGTCACGCTGCGCCTGAGGGCACCCGTGTCGACCTCTACATGCCGGACAGGCAGCGCCCCCAACCCGCGCACTACTATCTGACCGTCGGCCGCCGCGGCAATCCGCTCCATCCCGAGAAGGTCGAGGTCGTGAGGGACGCGGGCGTCTTCGTGAACACCGGCCGCATGTTCCTGCAGGGCTTCGACTATCTCTACGATGCGGCAGGCGGCTATGTCGGATACGGCTGGAACGGCCGCGTCAGTCACGAATATGGCGGCGTCACGCCGGGCGCTTCGGCAGCGCGCTAACGCACCTTGGAGAGGTCGAGCGTGCACTGATCATCTGGCGGTCCCGCCAAACTCTTGAAGTCGGAGCGGGCAATTGTCGTTGCCGAAATCCGCTCGCCCGATATCGTTCCGAAGAAAGTTCCACTGAAGCTTCGGATCGGATCGGGGACCGTCCATTTGACGCTGGCAGAGTAGCGCGTGCCACTGATGGTCATGGAGAAGGCCATATTGTCTCGCGAACCGCTCGCCGCCTGCCCTCCGGTCGATGAGAGATCGAGCGGCAGGCCGTTGCCCGGCCACGTCGCGCATTTGATGCGCCCCACCCACCGCGCCGTGTCGACGGGTGGTGCCGGTGGGGCAACGGCAATCGACGGGGACGGGTTTGCAGCGGCCTTTATTGCAGCGGGAGCTTTTCCAGCAAGAGCCAGGCTCGCACCACCACCCATGCCGACGCCGGCCAGTTGAATCTGAAGGCGGCCATCGCCGGCCTTGCCTTTCACAGTGAGCGGTAGCCTCTGGCAAACCGCGTCGAAGGTCGTCGCCTCACCGGAAACATCTCCAGCCGGCGTGACCCGGATCGAGATCGGGCTGTTGCCGCAGGTCGCGTTCTGCAGGCTGCCATTGCCGACACCACCTGAAATTTGAAGCGATACGGGCCGCGGACCGTTATCACCTGGACGGGCGCCCATTTGGTCGTAGGTGCCCCCATAGGCACCATCGAAAACAGCAATTGCCGCTGCGGCTGCACCGTGGGACTTCGCCTCTTCAGCCTTCTGCAGTGCCTCAGCCTCGGCGCGCTGCCGCTCCGCTTGTGCCTTGACCAACGCCTCGTCAGCACGGTGCTTGGTCTCCGCTTCCGTTGCCGCCTTCTTGCGCGCCTCCAGCTCCGCCTGCTTCAAGGCCGCGATCTCGGCTTCCGCCCGCCGCTGTGCTGCCTCCGATTCGGCGCGCTTGGTTGCGGCCTCAACGTCGTTCCGTACCTGCAGTCGATTTGCTTCGATCTCGCCCCGCAGCCGGATCAGCTCTTGTTCGGCCGACTGAAGTTGTTGCTGGGCTTTCGCGAGATCGGCATCGGCCTGCCGCTTGGCTGCAGTATCGACCTCGGCCTTGCGCCGGGCCTCCTCCTCGAGTCGCCGCTTCTCGGCTGCCGCCGCTTCGGCAGCACGGCGCTCCGCTAGAAGACGTTCGAGATCCTCGGTCTTCATGTCCTGCAGCGAGACGGTCTGAGGCGGCAGAGGTCGCGACGTCAGGGCAAGGTAGGTCCCGCCAGCAACGAGGAGCAGGGCAACCGCAGCCCCTCCGACATAGAGGCCGATGCGGCGTGGCGCTGGTGCCAGTGATGGTGCCGAAGGTGCAAGCGGTGACACTCGAGGCCGCATAACGATGGTTGCCTCGGGATCGAATGCCGAGATGAGCGTGCGCCAGGCGCCGATCGACTGCGGACGGTCGGACGCGCGGACGGCAAGGGCCGCGTCGAGGCCTGCCAGAATGCCGCGCGAGAATTCTGGGCCGGCGAGGCGGCCAATCGGCTCGTATTGATCGTCGAGCATGCGATCGATCGCACTGGGCGGCGCCTTGCCGGCGATTGCATGGTAGAGCGTCGCTGCAAGGCCATAGATGTCCGTCCAGGGGCCCTGTTCGGCCGAGCTCATCTGCTCGGCGGCCGCATAGCCCGGCGTGAAGACGGCCGTCATGGTTGCGACGCCACCGGCCATCGCAGCCCGCGCGGCGCCAAAATCGATCAGAGTCGGATTACCCTGCTCGTCGAGCATGATGTTGGACGGCTTGATGTCGCGATGCAGGAAGCCTGCAGCGTGAACCTGCTCGAGGCCGTCGAGCAGCGTCCACAGGATCCGGCCGACGGCCGACGATTCGAGCCTTCCGTCCGCCTTCAATCGCTTGTCGAGCGTATCGCCACGAATCAGTTCCATGACGATGTAGGCCGTATCGTTGAGTTCGAGGAAATCGAAGACCCGCACAATTCCCGGCGCGCGATGGAGCGTGGCCAGTGTGCGCCCCTCGGCAACAAAACGGTCGCGCCCACGGGTGAAATCGTCGACGACCCTGGTCGAGCGTGGCGATACGGTCGATCCGCGCTGGCGTATGGCGAGCGAGGTCGGCAAGTACTCTTTGACGGCAACTTCGCGGCCAAGCTGGGCGTCTCGGGCACGATAGGTAATGCCAAAGCCACCCTGCCCCAGCACGGCAAGCACTTCGTATCGCCCGATCTTCGAGCCCACTGGCAGGGCCACGAAATCGACGTCCGGAGCGCCGTTCCTGTCGGACCTGACTTCGACCATGTGCCGAATGTACCCCCCGTTCAGGAGGCTAAGTTGCAGGCTGCGGGCGCGTAAAGAAAAAAGCTATTCGGGATGTCGGATCGCCGCCCCGGCGTTCGTCCTTGGGACAGAACCTCCACAGGAGCCCCTCAATGACTGCCTCTTCCACTGCCGACCGCGAACTGGTGCTGACCCGTCTGATCGATGCGCCTCGCGAAAAGCTCTACCGGGCCTGGACCGATCCTGCCCTGCTGAAGCAATGGGTTGCGCCCTTGCCCTACACGACGCCCGTGGCCGAGCTCGACGTGCGACCGGGCGGCGCCAATTACTTCGTGATGCGCGGACCCGACGGCCAGGACATGCCCAACCGGGGCGTCTATCTGGAAGTGGTGCCGAACGAGCGGATCGTCGTCACGGACGCCTTCACGACGGCATGGGTGCCGTCCGAGAAGCCTTTCATGACGTTGATCCTCACTTTCGAGGACGAAGGCGGCAAGACGCGTTACACCGCAACTGTACGCCACTGGACGGTCGAGGACCGCGAAGCCCACGAAAAGATGGGCTTCCACCAAGGCTGGGGCATCTGCACCGACCAGCTCACGGCACTTGTTGCAAAACTGTAAGGCTCGAGGCTCCACCGCCTTCGGCCGAGCGGGCGGTGGCAACCGAAGCCGGGACAGCAAGAGCTTGCGCAAGGCATCTAGAACGGCGCTCGGTTACGACAGCATGACACTGTAAGGTGGTGTCATGATCCGGCCGCTCCACAGGGCTATCGTTGGCACTATCAAGCGCCTGCCGCTGGGCACGGCCCATTTCATCCTTCGCGGCTACAACAAGGTGCTCCGGCAGCTGGGGCCAGAATACGTCGCGACGACCTTCTTCGGAGCGAAGCTTCACTGCAACACCGATGATCTCATCCAGCGCATGATCCTACATTTCGGCGTTTGGGAGCCGGATGTATCGCGGGTGATCGAGCAGAATCTCAAAAGTGGCGACGTCTTCGTCGATATCGGCGCCAATATCGGCTACGATACTTTGCTGGCCTCGGCCCGCGTCGGTCGCGCCGGCCAGGTCGTAGCGATCGAAGCCTCGCCCCGGACGTTCGCGCTATTGCAGAACAACCTCGCGCTCAATCCGGCCTCGGTAAATGTGCGCGCCATCAATGCCGCTGTCTCCGACAAGCCAGGCACCCTCGAACTTTACGAGATCAGCAGAACCAATATCGGCGCTGCAACAACCCTCGCCTCGCGCGGGGGCACCTTGATGGCCTCCGTAGAAGCGCAACCGCTGGACCAGATCCTGACCGCCGACGAAATCCAACGCCTTCGCCTCATCAAGATGGACGTCGAAGGGGCGGAACCGTCGATTCTTCGGAACATCCTCGGTCAGCTTTCTCTCTATCCGCCGACCATGGACATCGTGGTCGAGGCGAGCCCGCAAGATGACTTCGCCGCATGGCGCGATGTCTTCGACAGACTGCGAGCTGCCGGCTTCTCCGCCTGGGCGATAGACAACAGCTACAAGCTCGAATGGTACCTGCGCTGGCGCCACCCGACGGCGTTGCACCGGATCGAGACCATGCCGACGCAACAACAGGATCTCCTGTTCACCCGCCGCTAGGTCGCAGCTCGCTGCGCCGATGATTTTTGCAAGGCCTGGACGATGCTCGTCATCAGACCCGCGCAGCCTTTCTCGATCAGGTCGAGCGCCCGCTCGTAGTCGGCAACGCCGCCGCCATAGGGATCGACGACGTCGGTTGCACCAGCCTGATGGGCATGACGCATCAGGAGTTGCGGCCGGTCGGTGCAGCCGGCTGGTGCCATCCAGCGCATGGCCGCGAGGTTGGTTCGGTCCATGGCAATCGGATGGTCGTAGCGCGCCAGATCATCCGGCCGCAGCGGGCGTACCTCTACCGTTCCAAGCATGTAGCCTCGCCGTTCAATGACCTCCTGCGCCAGTAGCGACGGGGGTTCGCTGACATGGCCATCGAACGTCCCTGCAACGTCGACGTCGAACATGTGTTCAATCCGGCCGCGCCGCGCGAACGTGCGAAACACACCGGCCGCCATCGGGGCGCGGCAGATACCGCCGGTGGATACAAACAGAATGCCGATCGTCATACCTGAGAACCACTGGACACATTGCCGGGCAGGTCGATCTGGAAAGTGGCACCTGGGCCGCCGGCTTCCAAGGTCAGGCTTCCTCCGGCATCGCGCAGAATGCCATAGGCGACCGCAAGGCCGAGGCCGGTGCCCTGCCCCTCGGGCTTCGTGGTAAAGAATGGCTCGAAGATGCGTTCACGGATCGCTTCCGGGACGCCCGGCCCATTGTCGGCAATCCGCACCCGCAGATGGCCATCGGCACGACGTTCGGCCGAAACTTCAACGACCTTGTCGCTACACACGGCGTCGCTGAGCGCATCGCGCGCATTGCCGAGCACGGCAACCAAGGCCTGCTCGATCAACGGCTGATGCCCCACCATCACAAGCGGTTCCTCGCCTAGCTCCTTGTTGAGGGTAATACCGGCGGTACGATAGGGCTGCACCATGAAGGCGACTGCACCGAGGCAGGCGTCGCGCAGATCAAAGGACTGCGGGCCCTCGCGGGTCGAGCGGCTGAAAATGCGCATGCGCGAGATAACAGCAGCAGCGCGATCGACTTGAGCCATGATCCGGGTGAGCTTGGCAGCCGCGAAGTCACGGAACTCGTGATCCGACATCGCCGGTATTGGCTCTTCGGCATCCTCATCACCGGCAGCGACCGGAGGCAGCTCGGATTCCGCCTCGGCCAGAGCATTCTGTGCAGCCATGCGGATCACGTTCAATGGCTGACTAAGCTCGTGCGCAATGCCTGTCGTCATCTCGCCCAGCGTCACGAGCTTGCCCGACAGCGCAATCGCACGCTCTGCCTGGTGCCGAAGCGTTTCGTCATGACCGACTAGGATTACGCTCTCGCCGCTGCCCGGCAGCGATTGCCGCGACAAGGAAAAGCGTAGCCGCCGGGTCTGATCGCCCTGCTGCAATAGTCCAAGGTCGATCTCGGCGGTAGGCACTTTGCCATTAATGAACGTGAGCAGCGGTTCGACGCCTTCCAGGGCAGGATTATAGAGCGCCTCCGCCACTGCGCGGTCCGGTCCGGTGCCGAGCAATCGCCGGAAAAGCGAGTTGGCATGGACGACCTTGCCGTGCCGGTCGACGACCGCGGTCATCGCCGACGGCGTATCGACGATGGCCGCAAGTACTTGCCGCTCCGATGCCTCGCGTGCGGCCGCATTGGTCCGCTCGATCAGCCTCGCCATGAGCACGCCTGCCAGAATCGTGAGAGCGCTCAGCAGGATGCCAATGCCCACGATCAGCAGGTTGCGATCGTGCCACGGCTCCACGAAAGCGCTTTCACCTACTGCGACCGTGACATAGGCAGGAAAGCCTTCGAGTTTAGTCGCAACGACGACGCTCGACGGGCTCCCCCCTGCATAGGAAGGGAACGATCCATGAGCCAGAACGGCCTTCCCTGACTCACCGCCCTGAATCATCCGCTGAGGCAACGTCTGATCGAAACGTGTTCCAAGCTTCTGGTTGGGGAGACTTGTGGCCAGCAAGGTGCCGTCATTGCGAAACAGCGCCAGCGAACCGTCCGGACCGAGGGCCACTCGCTTGTAGAAATCCGCAAAGAAATTGGCTTCGAGGCCTACGCCAACAACCCCGAGCAACTCGCCTTTATCGGATACGATTTTGCGCGCGATGTAGAAGCGAGGCTGACCGGTTATCATGCCCGACGCTGTCGTACTCAGTGCCATGGCCCCGGGTTCGATGGCGATCCTGAAAGAGTCTCGATGAGCGACGTTGACGGCGGCCGGCGGCCACGTTCGCGTCGTGTTTACGACATCGCCGTTGGCGGCAACGATCAGAGCCATACCGATCTGCGGTTGCCCAAGGATGCGGTCGCGCATTGCCTCGAAGAAGCGCTTTTCGCCCATGACCTGGCGAAACTGCTGCTCCGTCTCTATGCGTTCCTCGGCGATCCAGTCGACCATGCTCTTTACAACCAGATCTGCCGCGCCCTGTGTCTGGGCTGCATGCGCCGCAACCGCAAGAGCGATGTTCTCTGCCGATGTCTTCCAGCTTTCAACGGCACGCCCATAGTTGTCCTCGATGATCAGGAACACCATGGTCCAGACCAGCAGGATGTGCAGGACGCAGGCAACCAGGGTACGCCAGGCGCCCGTCGAGCCGTTCACGAGGCTCAAAGCACGCCTGCGCGTCGGCCGCTCTCCGGCATGTTCGGCCTCCCCCAAAGACACCGCCATCCCCCACATATGCCACTATCGGGCGCCGCCACCCACAAAAACTCCAAACAAATCGCTCAACCCTTGCGGAATGTACCTCGAACCGGGCAGTTTCAGCGCTGTAACGTGTTCCCGCCTGCCTCCGGTTTTGAGGGGCAAGGCCACTGCCCGCGAGAGAGCCCTGCTGTTCATGACAAATTCCGGTCGCCCGGTCCGCCCTTTTCGCAATGTCGACGCGATGGTGGTCGACGACGATTCGGCGGCGGTCGAGGAGCTGGTTGAATGCCTCGCCAAGGCAGGCCTTTCCTGTCTTTCGGCCGGCAATGGCGGGTTGGCCCTGCAGCTTCTGGCGGAGGGAAATCACGCAAAAGTTGTGGTTTCTGATCTACGCATGCCCGAACTGACCGGCCTGGAGTTTGCCGAACGCCTTGGCCGGCTGGCCGACGACGACCGGCCGGAGGTGATCTTCGTAAGCGGACATGCCGGGTTCGACGATGCCGTCGAGGCGATCCGTCTCGGCGCCCGCGACCTGCTCACCAAGCCCGTCGACGGTCCGAAACTGGTCCGGGCCGTAAAGTCGGCGCTGCTCGCACGGCAAGCCCGCGAACGGGCAAACCCAGCGGCGGAAGCGTTCACCGGCGAACCGTGCGAACGCAAGCGAGCCGCGCTGAAGGACATGCGATCGATGCGCAAGATGCGCAGCCAGTACTTCCCCACCGAACTCTTCTCGGATCCCTGCTGGGAAATGCTGCTCGATCTCTACGACGCCCGACTGGCGGGAGCGGAAGTTACCGTCACCAGTCTGGGTGCTGCGTCGGGCGTGCCGCTGACGACAGCCCTTCGCCGCATGGAGCAGCTGATGGCACATGGCCTCATCGAGCGTTCCGGCGACACCGGCGACAAGCGGCGCACGATCGTCCGCCTGAGCGAGGAAGGGCTCAATGCCGTCGAACAGTTCTTCGACACTTACCTGCGCCGCAAGTGAGCTCGGCCGATGCCTCCGATCCGGAGGCGATCTGTCGTGAAAAATCCATCGAGATCGTCCTATACCCTAAGCCATGTCTCACGATGATCAGGGCGCAGAGTCCTTCCTTACAGACGTCCTCATTGTGGAAGACGATCCCACACAGGCTGAAGAATTGGCCTGCTACCTGCGCCGAGCGCGTCTCAGGGTCGAGTCCACGGTCAGCGGCTCGCTTGCCATCCATACGATTGCGCGGTTGAGGCCCAAGGTGGCCCTGATCGACTACAATTTGCCCGATCTCGATGGCGTAACGGTCGCCGAGCGCATCAAGCGGCTCAGTCCCGGTACGGCTATGATCGTGATGTCGGGCCGCATCGACAGGCTGTCGGACCACACGCTGGCCAACACCGGCATTTTCACCTTCA
>CALROF020000264.1:0-8272 GCA_943369775.1 Reyranella massiliensis 521 | reverse complement strand
GGACTACATCAGGGGCTCTTGCATGGTCGGGAAGCCGAGCTTGCAGCGGCCCCACTGGTCTGCGCGCTGATCGGAATGCGTCAGAGCTATTTTGCGGGCGACGACGGACCCTCTCTTGCCACTTGGGCGGTGCAACGTCTCGCACAGGATCGCGAGCAAGGCGTCAGCCAGATTCTGCGGTATTGGAACGCTGCCCTTGACGCTGGAGACGACGATCTCGATGGACTTCATCACTTGGTGAGCGCCGAAGGGCACGGGTTCATCGCGGCCATCCTTCATGCACTGCTGAACCATCGGCCTAACCTGCCGCTGCCCGCATTGCGGCAGGCTCTGGTAGCTGCCGCATCCGTGCTTACTGCCGACGATTTGGCGGGCTTTGCTGACGATGCACTAAAGCGGACCGATCTTGGCGATGAGCAGCGCGAGATCTGGAGCTTTGTTGCGCTGGCTCTCAATCCGAGTGCTTTTTCTGCCGGATTGTCCGATGAGCAGGTCCGGGGCGCGTTGTTGCGGCCCAACGGCAATCTGGCGACTGCCCTCGTTGAATTGTCTCCGCAGCCCGATGTGCTGGATCGCATACGAATCGCAGTTCTTGGGAAAGCCCATGAGGCCGACGACGATGATTGGCGGCACTCCAACACCGTCAGCGGGATTGTCAGGGCAGCCATCCGCCGCCTGAGCGCTTCGAAAAGTGCCGAGGCGGGCGGGATTCTAAAGGCGCTCTCATCAGAGGTGCATCCGAGTTGGAAGCCGCAACTCGCCCACGCGGCCGCCGAACATGCCAAGATGAAGCGGGATGATCTCTATGTCGCGCCGCCGGTGGGCGACCTCGTCGCGACGCTTTCGGGGCAGGCCCCTGCAAGTCCGGCAGATCTCACAGCGTTGGTTCTCGAAGAGATCGACCGGTACAGGAGCACGTTGCGAACAGGCAGCGAAACCCCATGGAAGCGGTTCTGGAACACCGACAAGGACGGTGCGGCAACGACACCACAGATCGAAAATGAGGATCGGGACCGGCTGCTCGAATTGATGCGGGTTCGGCTGGAGAGATACGGGATTGTCGGCAGTTTCCCCGAAGCACGGCGCGGTGAGAACACCCGAGCCGACGTTCTGCTTCTCAGCCACGCCGGCAAGAACCTGCCGATCGAAGCAAAGCGTCACTACAATAAGGAGCTTTGGACGGCACCCCTCAGTCAGCTCAACCGGTACGCATCGGACGCGGGCGCCGACGGGCACGGAGTTTATCTGGTCTTCTGGTTTGGGACCGAGTTTTCGATCCCGGCCCGGAGCGATGGGCGGGACACCCCTTCAAGCGCTGAGGGGCTGGAGGCGATGCTCCTTGACGATATTCCGACACGCCTGAAAGGCAAATTGGAGATCGTTGTGTTGGATGTTTCGCGGCCGGCAGAGAAGATCGCAGCTCTTGCCCGACGCGGTCAGAAGCGTTCAAGGAAGCAGACCGGTGGAAAGGGTGCGCGCGCGGACTAAGCCGTGGATGGGAAACGGACAGTTCCCGGGCGATGACTACGATTTTTCCGCGGCGCGTAGTGCCACAAGGACATCTGGGTCGTTTGCAAGCGTCTGCGCAACGGCAAGGCCATCGCGAATATCGGTCGGGCCACCGCTCGGATGTCGCCCATCCTGCATGCCACGGACCTCGGCGAACACCGCGTGCAAGTTCAACTTGGGGTGTGCCCAGTGAATGTCAGGGCCGAGATCAATCCATTGCGGACGGTCGTCGCCGAATATCGCCATGTCCAAGTAGAATGCGGGACCAGGAAGCTTGCCCTTCGTCCCGGTTTGCTCGGCGACATAGGCTTTTGTGAAGGCGAAGTTCGCTTGCAGTTGAGGGACGATATCAAAGTGCGGTCGCATTGATGCCGCCTCGCGTACCGCTTGCTCGGCGCCGATATCGCCCCTCTGCAACCGATCGACGATTGATTTGAAGTGGTCGCGAGACGCGTCCAAGCCGGCACGCCGTCCCAGCATGCGAAACCCGCAGGCCAAGACCATCCGCGGTCCTGGATGGCCACTCTTCATGTCCTCGTTCCGGACCGCCTCGAACATCTTCCACGCCCGCACGAGAAAATCGTGAGTAGGCGAGCGCGCTCGCATGGAGAGATCACGATAGGCGACCGCCCCATCATTCATCACCAATGTCGGAAAGTATCGCGCGCTGTGCTCGGCGACGATACGATGAAAAATCCTGATGCGAGCGAGGGCATCGCGCGCTTCGGCGTGCAGTGGATTGAACCCGGAGGAGGAAATCATCTCGCCATAGCCGAGCAGGTCAACCCAACAGGATACAGCAACCTGGAAGGGAAACCTGGTGCTCTTGCTGGCCATCGGGGATGGATTCTTCATGTGCCTTTTCCTCCCCGAGTGCTCCGCTTCTTGTGGTTCGAAAGGTAGTCGATCCACGACTTCTGGATCTTGTCCGCCGCGACCGCGGATACCACCTCCTGATTGCGCGCATGCCGGAGAGCATCGAAATGGCGGAGGAGCGCCTGCTCCATGCGAAAAGCATCCATGGCAGTATCCCACAGTTCGTGAAGGATCGTGCGATATCGAGCTCCACCGAGCTCGGGCATGGCTACCTGGTTGAAATCGCGCTCCCGCTGCCTCCAGTCAAACGCCCAGCCAATCTTGAACGAAGGGGGTGAAGCGCCTTCGATCATCATGGCGTAGGTGAAGGCTGGTGCCCGCCGCATATGCATGATGCCGGTGCGCGTGGTCGTTGGTGGCGGTGCGCCTCGCCTGCGAGCTGCCTCTAGTCCAGCGACCCGCGCCTCGGTTCGAGCGGGCCGGAGCAGCGCGACCGGCTCTCTGGGCAAGAGCAGGATAGTCTCGGCCTCATCTGCGAGCAGCGGTACGATTCCCTGGGCGGAATCCATGCTGAAGCGCCGTGACGAGATCGCAGACAAGGAGGTCCGTGGCTCGAGGAAGCGCCAGGCACGCAAGAGTTCGAGCCCGAAGGGCCAGCGGTAGTTTCCAGCCTCGTCGAAATCGTGTGGGCCACGGGCGAGGTCGTAATCGAGTGAGCTGACGATCGTCGTGGTCGGTTCCATTAGGCCGAGGATCATCCCGCGCTCTTCGGAATGGGTTTCATCACCCATCGTGCCGATGATCATCACGAGATCGCCTGGCCGAAGTAGGCCGCGGGCTCGGTCCCGCCACCCGCGCTGGCTGAATTGAAGTGGTCCGGATGGGGATCCAAATCCCCACGTCTTCGTCATATAGACGGTCATGCGACTCGCCCGGCCAGGCGCTCATGCTCCGCCATGAGAAATGTCAGATAGCTACGGATGAGATTGCAGTAGAGGCGCGCCTCTTCGATTCCCAGGGCGAGGCCTTCCTTGAGGTCGACGCCATGGCGCACCCCGCCGCCGGTGGGGGAGAACAGGTATCCATGCAATGTCATCATCCATTGCAGGATTTGTTCCTGATGCCCGCGACCGCGCAAGCGCAACTCACCGATGATTTTGTTGAAGTAGCGTCCCTGAATGGTGCCGTCCAACACCTCGGGACTGCGAAATGCAGTGGAGATGGTTTCCAGGAGCCACAAGACTTCCTGGACGGCCTGTCGGCCGTTCCCCTCGGCCAGGGCACGTTCTGAGACCTGCAGCGCCTGCTCGATGAGCGAACGAGCCTGCACATCCAGTGATGGGGGCGGGGTCGGAACCGAGATGGGGATATGCACACGGGTGGCAATCAGCATGGGCGGATCGAGCTGATAGCCAGCGTATGTGTCGGTTAGGATGCGGTTGATCCGGCCCGCGTCGGGTAACACCATTTCGGGATGACGGAGCCGGAGTTCCTCACAGCCGAGCCAGAACGCTTCGATGAATAAAGGCGCGTTCATCGTTGCTTCGGACATGGCGGTAGCGAGATCCTCGGCCGCGAACCGCTCGTTGCTACTCGGCCAGTACTGGATGTTGGCCGCAGCAGCGAACCGTGATTTGAAATGCTCGAGCACGGATTTACGCGATGCTTGGCCGGCAATCCGATTGACGAGGTCAAGAAAAGCGTCCTCGACGCCGGGTTCTATCGGACCTGGACTGTCAAATCTCCAACGGCCATCGAACTGGAGCATGGCAGGTCACCGCGAAGACGGCGTTCGGCGAGGTGCTACGCTGCGCTTGGGCATCTTGGCGCGAACGCCGAAATCGCCCAGGTTGTGCAGTCGGAGCGTTGGTCGCGAGGCAAGGTTCACGGTCAGTCCAAGCGGGTGTCCCGCTCCCTCGACGTAGCAAGGCATGAGCGAGAAGGTGATTCGTTCATTTGCACTTGCTCCCTGCGAACTTATGCCGGCGCCCAGAATTAGAAGTCGCCCGCGCGACTTGACCCCGAGTGTATTGTAGAAGCACCCGGTTGGGAAACCCATCGACCAAAGTCGAAACCATCAGGGCCGACATACCCAACTGAACGAGGCCCGGGCCAAAACGCGCCGGGAAGGGGAGGCGCAAGTCCGACGGCGGCGGGTTGAGATCCTCAATACGGCTCTTTGATCAAGGGCAGCTTCCGGGATGGCCCGCGATGTGTTCAAACGACCGAAATGGGGGCGCTTTGCTGACAGGCGGCTCCGGGGCCGGTAGTGGACCGGCGGCTCATGGAGCTTCTTGACGAACAGCGGACATTACGAGAGGGGGCGCACTTCTGTAATGGGACAGTCCGCGCCAGGCGGCGCACGAGCGGCAAAAACAAGAATTGCCGGTTATCACACGGGCGACGGCCCGTGGCTCTGTCACGGCCATTGCTAGCCCCAGAGACTCGACTGGTCGACCCCTCGCCTGGCTCGCCGGGCATGCAAGGTGTATGATAAGATGGATGGCCAGTCGGCGGGTGCTGGTACGTTCCGCGCGGTATGCAGCATCTCTTTGCGACCAGGCTCATAGGCGGCGTCGCCCTTTGGGGCAAAGACCCCGCTGCACGGCGCCGTTTCCTGCAGGTTTTCGACTTCGAACCAATCTTCCCTGCGGCGGGGTTTCGCGACTTGGTGCGCGGTTTCGACAAGGTCCTGCCATTCTCTAAAATAAAGGTTGGATCGGCCCCAGACTGCCTGCAAATCGTTGACGGCCGCTGCGTCGGCGGCGCGGTCGATGATGCCCAGCTCTCCCTCCTGTCCGACAAGCCTGTAGATGACCGGATCGTAGGACAACAGGAGCGTTCGGGGGGACAAAGGCATCAAAAGCAAGCCGCCAGGACTGGAAAGCCCGACACCGCCCAACACATCCTTTTGCAGGTGGAACCGGTTAGTATAGACGACCGGGTCGTCGGATGTGAAAAACGGCACGATCGTACGGTTCATAATGAGGCGGGTTTCCAGGTGCCTCGTCGTGTCAAGGCTTTGCCGGAAGGCACCCACCGCGAGCATGATGGCATTCTCGTGCGTGACGACTATGCTCTCCAGCAGCTCGGGCGTAGCCTCCTCTGCTACCAAGGCACGCTGTGCCTCCGCCAAGCGGATCATGCCTTCAATCCACGCGGCGCTCCGGTAGGACTGTAACACCATGAACGCATGGAGGGTGGACAAGTGATCAAGCGACAGCACGCGCGGGTCGTCCATCGCGCGTCGCATGATCTCGCCGTACGCGCCCTCAGGCTCCTGAAGCGCGCGTTCCAGTACGCCGTCCCGCCCGTAGAAGTAGGGCCTCGCACACTGCCCTTTCGCGGGTGCTCCTTTAATCGACAATTCCCGGCCAATATTGAAAACATTGATGGCCGCGCCTTCATCATCCGCGCAGAAGGCGCGGAGGTAGCAACGGGGCACGAAGTGCTGGGACTTATTGGCGGGCATGATCGTTGGTCAAAGACACCTAGACATAGCTAGCTTTGATCTTGAATTGCTCAATGCGGCAGGCAATGGCGACCTTGTCGCATATCTCTTGTAGAATTGTGATTTCCTCCAGCGAGAGTTCGCGCACCTGGAGCATGACGATTTCCGAATGCAAATCAGACTGCCAAGGCTGGAAGGGGATCGTCGTCGCCGGTGACAACACCATTGGGTGACTCCTCGGATATCGGAGTGTCACCGAATTAGCAAAACGCGCTATAGTTAGCTTCGTTTTGCTAAGGGCTACCGATTGCCAAATAAGACAATTAAGCCTTCAACCATAACCCGGATCGGTTACGAATACCAGGACCTGGTTGGACTTGAAGCGCTCATCCAGTTTTACCGCGATCCCGACAGTTATGCGTGGATCCAGCTCGAGGCCGTCGAGAACGGAACGTCGCTCGACGACGTTGTGATCGCGCGCGCCGATGGTAGCTACGACTACATCCAGGTGAAGTTCACCGTCGACAAGACGGACTACCCACTTGATTGGACCTGGCTGACCGAGACCAAAGGCCAGGGCACCTCGCTGCTCACTAAGTGGTCGACATCTTTGCGGAAGCTGGAGGGGTCAGGTGCGGTTCGCTCGGCGTCGCTGCGGACCAATCGTGTACCGGATGCCGCGGTAAAGGCCTGTCTCGTCGGTGATCAGATCGACCTCTCCAAAATACCGGCCGCCATCCTTTCCGTGCTTCAGGAGCATTGTGGTGGGGCGGCAGAATGTGAGGCGTTCTTCGGGCAATTCCGCTTCCACCATAGCGAGCGCGACTTCGACCAGTATGAGAATACCCTGCGCGATCAGTTGGTGCCCTCTGATCTGGAGCCGAACGGATGGCTGTTTCTGCGTGAGCGGGTGAGAACGTGGACGACCCGCAGGAACCAGCCGCCGCCTGACGGGCGCATTCTTCACGAGCACCTCGTTCAGGCCATTACGAAGCAGCGGCCGCAGCCGATCCGTCAGGACTTTCGGGTCCCCCCGAACTATGTGCTGCCCAGCCGACAATTCGGCGAGACGATCCTGTCCCGGCTCAAGAAAGGGGCGCCGATCACGGTCGTTTGGGGGACGCCGGGCAAAGGTAAAAGCACGTTCCTGAGTGCTCTAACGAACCGTTTGAGGAAGGAAGGCGCAGGTTCGCCAGTGATCCGTCATCACTATTTCCTGGCGCTCGATGACGCCACGCCCGATCGTTCGTCGTTCATGACGATCGCAGCGTCGCTCATCAATCAGCTCTTCGTGCTCTACCCCGACAGCGTCGGAGGGCAACTCGAGAGACCAATTGACCTAAGACCTTTGCTTGAGCGCGCTGCCCGGTACTTTGCGGCTAAAGGGCAGCGCCTCTACGTCATCATCGACGGGCTCGATCACGTGTGGCGCGAGACGGCGCGAGTCGACCAGTTGAACCAGCTCTTCAGTTACCTGCTTCCGATTCCGGACAATGTTAGTCTCGTGGTCGGCACACAGAAGGTATCGGACGACCAGCTGCCGCGGAAGTTGATCCAGCAGGCCAGGGCGAAGGACTGGGTCGAGATTCCGGCGATGGACGAGGTCGCCGTTGCGAAATGGGTGGCCGCACAGGACAACGCCAAGCAATTGCTGGTGCGAACCTACAATGGCGAGGATAGAAGCAAGGCAGTCGATGCTATCGCGGAGAGCTTCTACAAGATCTCCAAAGGGCATCCGCTGCACCTGATTTACGCGTTTGAGAGCGTGGCGCTCTCAAACAAACCGATCCGGCCGGAAGATGTTGAGGCGATCCCGCCATGCCCGGATGGCGACATCCGGACCTACTATGCGGCGCTCTGGAGCGGCCTCAAGCCCGATGCGCGGGAGACTCTACAAGCTATGGCCGGAACAGCGTTCTTCTGGCCGAGTGCCGGAATTCGCAAGTGTTTCGGCGATTTTTCGGAGATCGCATTTCTGATCGAGGCACGAGAGTCCGGACTGGTGCCTTTTCACGGCAGCATCTTTGCGTGGGTTAGGGAGCGGGCGGATCACAAGGATGCATTCGAGGCGCTTTTGCCGCGTATCGCCGCGTGGCTTGAGGCTGACGCGCCAGCGCTGTGGCGGTGGGGATGGCTCTGGCTTACTCGGGCGCGGATGGGGGACGCGAAACCTCTGCTCGACGGCACGACGCGAGACTGGATCAAGGAGTCTCTGGCGTCGGGCTACAGCGATCGACAGGTGATAGAAATCCTGACCGCGGCCGTGTGGGCGGCTTTTCACACAGGAGACCTCGCTAAGACCGTCAGCCTGCGTTGGCTGAAGATTCGGGCGCTGAACGTGCGTGACTGTTGATTTCCGCGGAGATTTGACCCTGGATTTCCACTGAGAAGTGACCCGGCCGGATGGTGGTCTGTGGTCAGGTGGCGGTCAAGTTCCTGGATTTCTCCTTGGTTGTTTTGGCGGGTTTTGCCGAGCTATTCCGGAAGCGGAAACTG
>CALROF020000263.1:0-8576 GCA_943369775.1 Reyranella massiliensis 521 | reverse complement strand
ATCGCTCGGCAGCACACTGAGCGGCGAGCGCCGGGTCGCGCACGACGCGAAGGAGATCGCCGGTGCCTTGGCCGAACTGAAGTCCGAAGGATGCGACCTGTTCCTGATCGCCGGCGCATCGGCCATCGTTGACCGGCACGACGTCGTGCCGTCGGGAATCGAAGTCGCGGGAGGAAAGGTCATTCATTTCGGCATGCCGGTCGATCCCGGCAATCTGCTGCTGACCGGTGAATTCGACGGCAAGCCAGTGCTGGGCCTGCCAGGCTGCGCCAAGTCGCCGAAGTACAACGGCTTCGACATGGTGCTGGAGCGTCTCGCCGCACGGCTGCCTGTCGGGCGTGCCGAGATCGTGCGCATGGGATCGGGTGGCCTGCTGGCCGAGATCCCGAGCCGCCCGCAACCGCGCGACGACACCGATGCCGAAGGCGAGGGGCCGCAACAGGCACCGCGCGTTGCCACACTCGTCCTGGCCGCCGGCCGCTCGACGCGCATGGGTGGTCCGAACAAGCTGCTGGCGGACGCCAATGGCGAGCCGCTGGTCGTGCATGCGGTAAAAGCGGCACTGGCGTCGCAAGCGGTCGAGGTCGTGGTTGTGCTGGGTCACATGGAAGACCAGGTGCGGCCGGCGATCGAGAAGGCGGTGCCGCCGAAATCGCGGCTGCGCTTCGTCACCAATCCAGACTTCGCAGAAGGCCTCAGCACTTCGGTCAAGACCGGAATCGGCGCACTTGGCTCGAACATAGACGCAGCCATCGTACAGCTCGGCGACATGCCGGGCGTTGGTGCACCGCTGCTCGATCGATTGATTGCCGCCTTCAGCCCGGTCGAGGGTCGCACGATCTGCGTGCCGACCGTTGGCGGCAAGCGCGGCAATCCCGTCCTGTGGGCGCGCCGCTTCTTCCCGGAGATGACTAAGCTCTCGGGTGACAGCGGCGCCAAGCATCTGATCGGCGAGTACGCCGATCTGGTCTGCGAGGTCGAGATGACGGGCGAAGCCGCCATCACCGACATCGACACGCCGGAGGCGTTGGCTGCCTGGCGTGAACGGAGCACTGCATGAGTTTCGACGTCGCCGCTGTTCGCCGGCAGTTCCCCATTCTCTCCGAGATCATCGACGGCCGGCCGGTTCACTATCTCGACAATGGCGCCTCGGCGCAGACGCCGCTGGCCGTGATCGATGCGGTGCGGCACTACGAGACGACCAGCCGCGCCAATGTGCTGCGCGGGGTTCATCGCCTCGCCGAACGGGCAACAGAGGCTTACGAGAATGCACGCGCCGAGGTGGCGAAGTTTCTGGGCGTCCAGCCACTGGAAGTGATCTTCACCGGTGGCTGCACGGCGGCGATCAACCTGGTGGCCTATTCCTATGGCTCTCTGCTGAAGCCCGGCGATCGCATCCTGCTCTCAGAGCTGGAGCATCATTCCAACATCGTGCCCTGGCAGCTCCTGCGCGCCCGTTCGGGCATCGAGATCGACGTGATCCCGGTGACGGAAGATGGCCGCATCGATCTCAACGAACTGCCACGCCTGCTGACATCCAAGACCAAGCTGGTCTCGCTGGCGCACGTCTCGAACGTGACAGGCGCACTCCTTGATATCCGTGCGGTCGTTGCGGCGGCGAAATCCGTTGGCGCCAAGGTGATGCTCGATGGGGCGCAACGCGCGCCGCACGGGCCGCTCGATCTGCCGTCGCTTGGCATCGACTTCTACGCTTTCGCCGGCCACAAGGCCTACGGCCCGAACGGCATTGGCATCCTGTGGGGCAAGCCCGAACTGCTCGACGCCATGCCGCCGTTCATGGGCGGTGGTTCAATGATCGGACGAGTGACCTTCGCCGAGACGACATGGGCACCATCGCCGCGCCGCTTCGAGGCCGGCACGCCGGCGATCGGCCCTGCCATTGGCCTCGGCGCCGCCTGCACCTGGATGCAAGCGCTCGATTGGACAGCGACGCACGATCACGAGATGGGCTTGGTGCAACGGCTGATGGACGGCCTGCAGAAGGTCGATGGCGCCAAGCTGTTCGGCCCGGCAGGCCTGCAGAACCGCTATCCGGTCGTATCCTTCACCTTGGAGGGCGTGCACCCGCACGACGTTGCCCAGACGCTCGACTCCTTCGGCGTTGCCGTACGTGCGGGCCATCATTGCGCCCAACCGTTGATGGACCGCTTCGATCTCGACGGTACGACCCGAGTCTCCATGGCGCCCTACAACGACAATACCGATATCGACGCGCTGCTGGCCGGCGTGGCGCATGCCGCGCGTACTTTGCGATGAACGACCAGCTCTATCAGGACCGTATTGTCGCCCTGGCCAAGTCCAAGACCGGCGCCGGCAAGCTCGACGCGCCGACCAGGTCGGCCCGGCGCGACAACCCGTTGTGTGGCGATCGCGTCATGATCGACGTCATGCTCGACGGGCAGGGGCGTATCACCGAGATCGCGCATCAGGTACGCGGCTGTCTGCTGTGCCAGGCCTCGGCATCAGCCTTGTCGGCCGTTGCGGTCGGCCGCGATGCCGCCGGCATCGCCGACCTCCGGCATGACGCCGAGCGCGCACTCGGTCGCGAGGCCGGTGACCCACGCGAACCGTTCACGGCCTTCGCCCCCGTCGCCGCGCACAAATCGCGACAGGAGTGCGTATTGCTTCCCTTCGAAGCGTTGAAGGACGCGCTCTCGTAGTTTCGTCGCGTCGCCGCCCCGGTTGTGTCACAGTCGCACTTCACGGTGCGCGTGCATCGCCCGGGAGAGACTATGCGCCTCATTCTGAACGTCGTGGCCCTCTTGGGCCTTATTGCGTTCCCGACTTTCGCCTTCGCTCAAGAACTTGCCCTCAAGCGGGTCATGCTGTCCTCCGGTGGCCTTGGCTACTTCGAGTATGAAGCTACCGTGGAAGGGGATGCCACCCTGAAGCTCACGGTCTCGCTCGACCAGGTCGACGACGTCCTGAAGAGCCTGGTCGTCTATGACGACAAAGGCGGCGTCGGTGGCTTGAGCCTGCCGGGGCGCGAGCCGCTCACCCAGGCTTTCAAGGATCTGCCGTTCGATCAGCATTCGCTGAGCTCACCGGCTGAGCTATTGGCCACCCTGAAGGGGGCTGAGATTACCGTTGGCGGTGGCCGCGCTCTTGCAGGCCGCGTCATCTCGGTCGAGGAAGAGACGGTCACGCTACCGGGCGACAAGGGGACGACCAAGCGCACACGCGTGACGCTCTTCACAGACCGTGGCCTACAGCAGTTCATCCTGGAGGACGCGGAGAACCTGCAGTTCAGCGATGCGAGCCTGCGCGCAAAGATCGGCCAGGCGCTGCTCGCGATTCAGGGCAACCGCGCCAAGGACGCCCGCACTCTCGAACTGGCTACCCGCGGCCAAGGCAAGCGTACGGTGCGTGTTGCCTATATCGTCGAAGCGCCCGTGTGGAAGGCTTCCTACCGCCTGACCCTGCCGGCCGATGCAGCGGCGCCACGCTCGGCGCTGCAGGGCTGGGCCGTCGTCGAAAACCTGAGCGGTCAGGACTGGAAGGATGTCGAGCTCACCCTGGTGTCGGGCCGTCCGGTCGCTTTCCGACAAGCCCTCTACAATGCCTATTACGTGACACGCCCCGAAATCCCGGTCGAAGTCGCAGGCCGTCTGATGCCGGGCGTCGATCGTGGTGGCGTGGAAGCCGACCAGCGCGCGAAATCGATGCCCATGCCGGCATCTCCCCAGTATCGTGCCCAGCAGGAACGTTCGGTCGCTGCGCCCGCGGCCGCCCCTCCGCCGCCGCCAGCCCCTGTTGCCGCCGGTGCAGAGCCGATCGTAGCAAGCGATGCGGCGACGCAGGTCGTCTTCAAATTCCCGAGCGCCGTGAGCGTGGAAAACGGCCGCACGCTTTCGATTCCGATCATCGACCGGCAGGTTCCGGCACTTCGGCTGGCGCTCTATCAGGCCGATACGGCGGCGCGCAATCCGCTTGCCGCGATTCGTCTGACCAACGATGGCGAATCGGGACTGCCCCCGGGCATCATCACGATCTATGAGCGCGATAAGGCCGGCTATGTTGCCTATGTGGGCGACGCCCGCCTGTCGGGTTTCCCGACCGGCGAGACGCGGCTTCTCGCCTATGCACTCGACGAGAAGATCGTGATCGAGCGCGACGTCGCGCAGACCGACCAGCTTGCGACCGGCACCATTGCCAATGGGGCACTACGCCTGTCGCGCGTCGTGCGCCAGACCACGACCTATCGAGTGCGTGGCCCCGCCAAGGAGCCGCGCCAGCTCATCGTCGTGCAGCGGCGTCTGCCGGGCTGGACGCTTTCGAAGCCCGACGCCAAGGGCGTCGAATTGAGCGAAGGCAACTATCGCATCCCGTTCCAGCTTCCCGGCGGCGATCAGACCCAGACCTTCGAGGTCGTGCAGGAGCAGACGCAGCAGCAGGAAGTGCGGCTGGTCGAAAGCGCTGCCGACCAGATCCGCGTCTATGCCCAGGCACGCGAATTCGATGCGAAGACACGCGATGCCCTCAGCCGGGTGCTGCAGCTTCAACAAGCCGTCGCCGAGGCGCAACGCAAGGTGACGCAGGTCGACGGCGAACGGCAGCAGATCGTGCAGGAGCAGGCGCGGCTGCGCGACAATCTCGCCCGCGTGCCGGCCAACAGCGACCTGCAACGCCGCTATCTGGCGACCCTCGACAAGCAGGAAACCGAGCTTGAGGCGATCGCCAAGCGCCGAGGCGAGGCAGAGAAGGGCGTCGAGGTCGCTCGCGAGGCGCTCAGGACCTACGTCGGGTCGTTGGGCTGATCAGCCAGCCCGCAAGGTCCTGACGGCATCGTCGCGACGGAACAGGTAGAGCAGGGCGCGTAGCGCCTTGCCGCGCTCCGATTGCAAATCGGGATCGCGGTCAATCACCAGCCGCGCATCGTCGCGAGCAGCCTGTAGCAGCTCGCCATGGGCTGCGAGATCGGCAAGCCGCATGTCGGGCAGGCCGCTTTGCCGTGTCCCCAGCAACTCACCGGCGCCGCGCAGCCGGAGATCTTCCTCGGCGATGCGAAAGCCATCCTCGGTCTCGCGCATGATGGCGAGCCGCGCCTTAGCCGTCTCACCGAGAGGCTGGGCGTAGAGCAGGAGGCAGGTCGACTTGGCGCTGCCACGGCCGACGCGTCCGCGGAGCTGATGGAGCTGCGCCAGGCCAAAGCGCTCGGCATGCTCGATCACCATCACGGTGGCCGCCGGCACGTCGACGCCGACTTCGATCACCGTCGTTGCCACCAGGATCGAAAGCCGCCCGTCGGCGAAGGCCGCCATCGTCGCCTCGCGCTCCGCACTCTTCAGGCGGCCGTGCAGCAGCCCGACCTTGCCGGGGAAACGCTCGCTCAGCAGGCGGAAGCGCTCCTCGACGTTGGCGAGGTCGACTTCCTCCGATTCCTCGATCAGCGGACAAACCCAGTAGACGCGCGCGCCGGTCGCGATCTGGCGGCCGACGCCCTGCGCCACTTCCCCGATCCGCTCCAGGGGAATGGTGCGCGTGTCGATCGGCTGACGGCCCGCTGGCTTCTCGGTGAGCTTGGAGACATCGAGATCGCCGTAGGCGGCCAGCATCAGAGTGCGCGGGATCGGCGTCGCAGTCATGACCAAAAGATCGACGGCATGGCCTTTGGACGAAAGCGCCATGCGCTGATGCACGCCGAAGCGATGCTGCTCGTCGACCACGGCCAGAGCGAGGTCGGCGAATTCCACATCCTCCTGCACCAGCGCATGCGTGCCGACGACAAGCTGGATCGTGCCGTCGCTGAGGCCCTGCAAGGTCTCCTTCTTCAGCTTCTGGCCATCGCGTCCCGTCAGGAGGGCAAGCCGCACGCCAGCCGCCGCCGCGAGCGGCGCGATGGTCGCATGGTGCTGCCGGGCTAACAGTTCCGTCGGCGCCATGAGGGCAGCCTGCGCGCCAGCCTCGGCGCAGATCAGCATGGCGAGCAGTGCTACCAGGGTCTTGCCGCTGCCGACATCGCCCTGCAGCAAGCGGATCATCCGTTCGGCCTTGCCCATGTCGGTCGCGATCTCGTCGACGGCCGTCTTCTGGCTTGCCGTGAGGTCGAAGGGCAGGGAAGCAAGGACGGCCTTGCGCAGACGGCCATCGCCCTGTGTGGCGTGGCCCGCGAGGGTACGGTTGTGATGGCGTACCAGGGCGATCGCGAGCTGGCTCGCCAGCAGTTCGTCGAAGGCAAGCCGCGCCCGCGCCGGATGCATGGGCGACAGATCGCTTTCCTCGTCTGGCGCATGGGCGCGAGCGAGGGCGCCGTGCCAGCACTGCCAGCGCTGCTTGGCGAGGTAGGCCGCGTCCTGCCACTCGGGCAGTTCGGGCGCGCGCTCCACGGCCGCGGCGACGGCCTTCTGCACGGGCCTTTGCGTCAGGCCGGCGGTCAGCCCATAGACCGGCTCGACTCGCAGCACGGACTCGCGCTGATCCAGCGGCACAACGTGATCGGGGTGCGTCATCTGCACCTCGCCCTGATAGATCTCGACCTTGCCGCTCACCACGCGGGTTTCGCCGGCCGGCAGCAGCTTCCGGAGATAGTCCTCGCGGCCGTTGAAATAGGTCAGGCAGAGACGCCCGGTCTCGTCGCTGCACCAGACGCGATAAGGCTGGCGTGGGCTGTGCGGGACCAAGTGCTCGTCGACGACGACGGTGAGCGTGGCGACTTCGCCCGCCTTGGCGCCGGCGACTTCCGGGGCGTTGCGCCGGTCGATCACGGCGAACGGCAGGTGCCACAGCAGATCAACCACCAGAGGCCCTGCAAGTTTCTCCACGAGCTTGCCCAGGCGCGGACCGATGCCGGGCAGCGCGGTGACTTGGGCGAATAGGGGGGTGAGGCTCTGCGGGCGCATGGTTGATAAGCTCTGCGGCCGCGTGACTTCGCCATCGCCGCCGCCTATATGCTACGCCCCTTTTTGGGCCGGACCTGGGGAAAACATGTCGGGCGAGGATCTCGAGACGCGGCGTAAGCGTCTGCTCTACCGCAGTGTCTATCGCGGCAACAAGGAGAACGACATCCTCCTTGGCCAGTTTGCGCGCGCCCATATCGCCACGTTCGATGCTTCGGAACTCGATCAGTACGAGCGCCTGCTCGCGGTCGGCGACAACGACATCTACGACTGGGTCAGCGGCAAGGTCGCCGTGCCGGCGGAGAACGATACGCCAGTCGTGCGCAAGCTGCTTGCGTTTCGCGTGAGGTTCTAGTGTCGCCGCCGCTTGCCGAACTCCTGGCCGCGATTCCCCGCAAGGCCGGGCGATGGACCATTGCCGGGTTACCGGAAGGTGCGGATGCCCTGGTGCTGGCAGAGCTTGCACGCACCACTGGCGGCCGTGACATCCTGCACGTGGCACGCGACGGCCAGCGGCTGGAGCGGCTGCAGGACGGCCTGCGATTCTTCTCGCCCGAGCGCGAGGTGCTGGTCTTCCCGGCCTGGGATTGCCTGCCCTACGACCGGCTGTCGCCGCACCCCGACATCGTGGCCGAGCGGCTGGAGACGCTGTCGCGCCTGGCTGCGCTTCGCAAGCCGGGTTCGCCAGGTCGGATCATCCTAGCCTCGGTAGGAGCGACACTGCAGCGCGTGCCACCGCGCAGCCTCTACGCCGAAGCCGCTACGACCCTGCGCAAGGGCCAGACCGTCGACGTCACCTGGCTGATCAAGTTCCTGGGCGAGAACGGCTACGGCCGTGCCGAGACCGTCATGGAGCCCGGCGAATTTGCGGTCCGTGGCGGCCTGTTCGATCTCTTCCCGCCAGGTACGGCCGAGCCGCTGCGCCTCGACATGTTTGGCGACACGCTGGAGACGATCCGCTCCTTCGATCCGATGAGCCAGCTCTCGACCGGCAACCGCGACGAGGTCGTCCTGCTGCCGGTCAGCGAAGTCCTGCTGACGCCCGACAGCATCGCGCGCTTCCGTAGTGGCTATCGCGAACTGTTCGGCAGCGTCGCCGGTGACGACGTGCTCTACGAAGCGGTTTCTGCCGGTCAGCGCCATGTCGGCGTTGAGCATTGGCTGCCGTTGTTTCATGAGCGGCTGGAGACGCTGCTCGACTATTGCCCGGAAGCCGTGGTTACGGCCGACCATGAGGCGAAGGAAGCCTTCCAGGCGCGCCACGAGCTGATCGTCGACTACTACGACGCGCGCCAGAAGACCGGCGCCAAGGGAGGCATGAGCGGGGGTGCGGACTACAAGCCCGTGCCGCCGGACCGGCTCTACCTCAAGCCGTCGGAATGGGAGCGGCTGCTAGAGGGCCACGCTGCTGCACAGTTCACGACCTTCGATGCGATGCCGGGTACGCCCAATGCCATCGACCTTGGCGGCCGTCGGCACGAAGGCTTTGCCCAGGCCCGCACGGCTCAGGGCGTCAATCTCTTCGACAAGGTCGCCGAGCATGTGAAGGCCGCGAACGCCGCCGGCCGCCGGGTCGTGATCGCAGGCTATACCGAGGGCTCAAGCAGCCGGCTCCAGCATCTCCTGCAGGAGCATGGGGCTACGACGCCGGTGACCGTCGCCGACTACGCCATGGTGCAGGGCCTGCCTGCCGGCGCACTGGGCCTTGCGGTCTGGGCG
>CALROF020000262.1:0-8581 GCA_943369775.1 Reyranella massiliensis 521 | reverse complement strand
CGAGAAGCGGGTCTCCATCACCGGCGGTGATGGATGACTCCGATTGCTGGAAGTTACATGCCAAGGGGAGATGACGGCGGGCCGCGCTCAATAATGCGGCGGCGTAATGACCCAGACAATCTGGCAGGGAACATCGCCGGGGTTGGCGCAACGATGCACCTCCGTGCTCCGGAACGAAAAACTATCCCCCTCTTCGATCCGGAAATGGCGGTCGCCGACCCACAGGTCCATCGTCCCGGAGACGACCAAGCCCGCTTCAGCGCCGTCATGGGTATAATTCCCGCTGTCTGCTCCGGGTGCGATTGTGCTGAGCAGAAATTCTAGAGGCCCGCTCAAATTGGGAGATAGAAGCTCTTCAACAATTCCAAGACCGGTAAATGTCAGCTTCCGCCGATTCGACTTGCGCACGACAATATCGCGCTCATCGAGTGGGGTATCCGGCATGGACTGGAAAAACCAGTTCATATGAACACCCAAGGCATCGCTGATCTGGCGCAGAACGCCGATAGGGAGTTTGGAACGGTTGCGTTCGATTTGGCTCAGGTAACCGACGGAGACGCCAACTTTATTCGCAATATCCTGGAGTGTAAGGCCCTTGATTTTCCGCAACTCGCGAATTTGCTCCCCAATCAACACATCCTCTTGATCGCCGGCGCGCACGTCCGTCAGGCGCTGCTGCTCAGACACAGTTTCCGATTGATGGCGTTTCAACATTATGCGTCCGTCAAATCACGATGGTGCCGGCTGCGTCCAGGCACCGGCAGGAGCAAGGACTTTCCAAAAGAAAGCCGTAGATTGAAATACACCTACCACATTGGCAACCGCGTTGCGCCACGTGGCCAGCGAAGCCGTCCACGAGCCTGCCGTGCGACACTTGCTTCGCCTACGCAAAATGGGCCCTAAACTGCTCGACCCTGGCATGTGCGGCTTTCATGAGAAGGCTTTGGTCGCTATCGACAAGAAACAGACTGACCCCGTGTGAACGCCACGCCGCCGCTGTGGCAAGGTCGGGCAGCGAGAGGCCGAGGAAAAGCCCCGCCTTTCGGGCCTCCACACACACGCCCTCAATCGCATCTGTCACAGCCCGCGCCGAGGGCGAGGCTTCGCCCATTGCCAGCGACAAGCCGATGCTGCCCAGGAACACCCCATCCAGGCCGGGCAGAGTGCAGATCTGGGCGGCGTTCTGCACACCCGGAGGTTCGTCGATTTGTGCGAAAATGAGTAAGCGTTCAGCGGCTTCGGTCTTGAAATCGGTCCACGAGATACTTCGATACCGCGATGCCCGACTGACTCCCGCATAGGCACGCTCCACTGCCGGCCCACGTGCGAATCGTGTCGCCTCCGCAATTTCGTCAGGCTCAGCGGCGTGCGGCAGCACGATACCATCGACGCCGACGGAAAGAGCGTGATGAATGTCGCTGCGATTGAAATCCGCCAAGCGCGCGAGAACCGGCAATCCGCCGGCCCTTGCTGTGAACACGCATCTGCTGAGGGATGCGCGATCAAAGGCGCCGTGCTCGATATCCATGAACACAACATCGATCGGGCTAAGCGCCAACGCTTCGTAGACTTCGCTCGCGTCCAGCCGCGTAAACAGGCCGCAGAGGATTTCGCCGGCGGCAAGTCGCCGTTTCAGCGCCAGCCGTTTGTCGGGTGAAAGGTTCGATGCCATCCGAAGCAACCTCCTCGCAGCTACCAGCCGAGCGCATAGGCGGCCGCGCGCCTCGGATCGGCCGACGCCTCAAACTTTTTGCCATGCGGATCGCGCCGTACGAGACAAACGCCGCCCGCCCGCCACAGGCGCTCGGGCCATACGACGACTTCGTGCCCCAGATCCGACAAGCCCTGGAGCGTTTCAAACGGTAAGCGGCCTTCGACGCACAATCGCCCTGGAAATGCAGCATGGGGCGCAAAGGAATCCGGGTGGCTGTAGGTGATGAAACGCGGAGCCTCGACGGCACTCTGGGGATCCATTCCGAAGATGATCAGGTTCAGCAGCACCTGCAGCACCGCCTGGACCTGACTATCACCTCCGGGACTGCCGATCGGCATCACCGTGCCGTCAGGACGGGTGACCATGACCGGGTTGGGCGTGAGACGCGGTCTCTTGCCCGGCGCCACGCAGGAGGGATGGTTCGGGTCGCCCCAGGACTGCGAGCCGCGGGACGACGGCGCGAGCCCCGTTCCAGGCACCACCATGGTATCGCTGGCAACATCGCTCGGTGTGATGGCGATGGCGTTGCCGTGGCGATCCACCACCGTGACGATAGAGGTGTCGAACGGCCCGGCTGCGTTGTGCGGACCCGCCTGTGTCGAAGGCAGTTTCGGGATTTCGCGCCCGAGCCCATTGGGGGGAAGTTCCGGCCAGGCCGTGTCTGGCCGGATCAATTCCCGCCGCGAGGCTGCGTAATCCTGCGACAAGAGAATCTCGGCGGGGACGTCCACGAAATCCGGATCGCCATAGAACGCTTCGCGATCCGCAAAAGTCAGCTTCAACGCCTCGGCGACATGGTGGATATAGGCAACCGAATTGTGCCCCATCGCCTTGAGATCGAAGCCGGACAAGAGGTTGATCGCCTGGATCAGGGCCGGCCCCTGGCACCAGAAGCCGCAGGTATGGACGATGTGGCCCGCCATATCCGTATGCAAGGCGGGCGCAGTCTTCACTTGGAAATCCGCCATGTCCTGCGCGCTCAAGAAGCCGCCGTGCTCTTCCTGGGTCGCGATGATCGCGCGCATGATGTCGCCGCGATAAAACGCATCGTGCACGGCTTGGAGACCGTCGAACCGGCTGCCCCCTTCGGCGAGAACGGCGCGCTCCTGGTCGATCAAATGGTGCAGGGTGCGGCCGAGGTCAGCCTGAATGAACAGTTCGCCCACCTCGGGGACCTTGCCGCCCGGCAGATAGATCTCGCGATTGGAGGGCCAGCGCTGGATCTTCTGCTCCACAATGGTCAGTTGTTCGGCGAGAAAGGGATACATGAAGAAGCCTTCGGACGCGAAACGCGCCGCGTAGGTGGCAACCTCGCCGAAAGACAGCGTGCCGTATCGCTTCAAGGCTTCGAGATAAGCGGCGGGCGCCGCCGGCACCACCGTGCGCAGAACCCCTTCGGGGATCTCTCCGGCATGATGTTCCTCATAGAAGGCACAAGTCGCCGCCTTGGGCCATGTGCCGAGCCCGTCGATCGTGATGGGGTCGTCGACGCCGGCCAGCTTGATGATCATGGGGGCGACGCCGGCCACGTTCACCTGGTCGCTATGGACGACCGCAAGCACGAGACCGGCCGCAACGCCGGCATCTATGGCATTCCCGCCGCGTTCGAGAATCTGAAATGCCGCTTCGCTGGCCAGATAATGGCCCGTGGACACCGCGTGCGTGGCGCCGGTGATGACAGGGCGCCACGCCTTGAATGCGCTTTCCTGCGCGACGGTGGATTGAGAAACTGAATCAATAGACATGACGTCCTCGTCCGTGAGTCGGAGATCAGATGAGGCAGCTTGAAATTCTGATCACCGTTTCCAGCGAAGCACATGCGCTTCGAACGCATTCAACGCCGAATTGACGATGACGCCGACGCCCGCCAGCAAGACGAGCCCGGCGAACACGCCGGGCGTATCGAAGATGCCGGACGCCTGCGCAATCAGAAAGCCGACGCCCCGGTTCGACGACATCAGTTCGCCCACCACCGTACCGATGAGGGCATAAGGTACCGAGACCTTCAGGCCGGCGAGCACCCATGACATGGCAGACGGCACCACCACATAACGCAGAAGGCGGCCTTCCCCGGCGCCCATGATGCGGAGCGCATTAAGGTGGACCACATTCACCTCGCGCACACCCGAATAGGTGTTCAAGAAGACGAGGAAGAAGACGACGATGGCGCTCATGGCGATCTTCGACCCGATGCCGATGCCGAACCACATGATGATGAGCGGCGCGAGCGCGATCTTTGGAAGGCAATAAAGGGCCGTAATATAGGGACTTATGACGTCGGACAGAAACTGGCTGCGCCCCATCACGAAACCGAAGCCGAAACCGCCGCACGCGCCGATGACAAACCCCACGCTCGTCGCATAAAGCGTATAGCCGAGATGAAGCACCAATATTCCGCTCTCGGCCCAAGCAACGAGTTTGAGCCATACGGCTGAGGGCGACGAGATGAAGAAGGGATCGATCAGCCGCCCCGACGCGAACTCCCAAAGTCCGATAAAGGTGACTCCTAGGAGGACCTGCAGAAACAGAACCCAAGCCCTATACGCCATTGATTTAACCTCTGAATACAGTTTAGCGGCTAGTTGGTCGAAATTTCCGGCGCAAGCTGGTTCCAGAGGTCCTCGTAAATTTCCTGAAATTCGCTATGGAAGCGGGCGCGGAATACGTCCCGGGGCCGGCTCAACGGTATCGACCGCTCCGCCTTGATGTGCCCCGGCCGCGCTGAAAAGATGACGATGCGATCCGCCAAGGCGATTGCCTCGCCCAGGTCATGGGTAACGAACACAAATGTCTTGTGCGATGCTTCGTGAAGTTTAACAATTTCATTCTGCATGACCATTTTAAGCTGAGCGTCGAGGGCTCCGAATGGCTCGTCCATGAGAATGGTTTCTGGGTCGTAGGCGAGAACCTGTGCCAGCGCGACGCGCTTTCTCATCCCGCCGGACAATTCGTTTGGATAGGATTTGGCGAAATCCGACAGGCCGACCGAATCGAGAAGCTGTTCGACCCGCTTGCGCCTCTTCGTCGGCTGCGCGCCCCTCAATTTCAGCGGGAGCTCCACATTCTCGAAAGCCGTACGCCACGGAAGCAGGCTTTCCGCTTGCGTCATATAGCCGACATTGGTATTCGGCCGCGTCACATTGATCCCCTGGTGGGAAATCACGCCCGTGCTCGGCGTGATGAGGCCAGCAATCATGTTCAGCAGCGTCGATTTTCCGCACCCGCTTGGGCCGACAAAGGCGACGAACTCCCCCTTCTCTATGTGCAGATCCACCGGCAGCAGGACTTCGCGCGGCCCCTCCTTTGTGGGAAATGTCTTCGAGACATTGGAAACCGTAATCATCGCCCGACTGCCCTCTCCCCGTGACCATGATTGAACATCACGGCTTCTTATTTTTTATCGCTGGCGTCTGCGATCTGCTGGTCGACCACATTCGTGAAGGCAAATCCGTCGGGTATGCGCGGGTCCCGCTTCGCAAGCGTCTGCTTGTGCATAAATTCTATATTTCGAAGAAACTGATCTGTCGTGATGCGCGGGTTATTCATGTATATTTTGGAATTATTGGCAAAGGCGCGCGCAAACAGAGTGGCTTCGAGGTCGGGAAAAAATTCGCGCGCCCATTGCTCGAAGGATGCGGGATCCTGCGAGATCGAAATCAGACTCTGGTTCAACCCTCGATAATAAGCAACGAGATCCGCCGGGCGTTCCTTGATCAACCGATCGCTGGTGGCGACCGCGATATAGAGGAAGTCTTCGAAGAAAGGCGGAGGCGCGGTCGCCATGTCGAAAAGATAGGCCCCCTCGAATTTCGCAACCGCCAAGTCCGATGTCGGAGACGATAATCCAAAGCCATCGACCGCACCCTGCTTGAACGCCGCCAGCATTGCGGCCCCCCCGCCCCGCACGGGGACGAGTTGAACGTCTTTCTCCGGGTCCAACCCATGCTCGCATAGCAGGAAGCGAAACAGCGAATCCGGAGCGCCCCCCGCGCCCGTGGTCGCCAGCTTCAACCCCTTCAAGGCGGCGACACGCTCGGCGACGGGCGACAACAGGGTCACCCCACGTTCACCCATGAGCGAGGCCCGAACGATGATGTTGCTGGCATATTTATTGACCATGCCAGCAATCAGCTTTACCGGCTGCCCTTGCATCTGCACCCGCATCGCCTGATCGGGCGGCGTAAGCACGATATCGGCGGCCCGGCTCAGCAGAGCATCGATATTCGGAGCCTTTTCAGTCGCAACGACCGTGACTTCCAAATTTTGTACTTTGAAGAAGCCCTTCGCGATGCCGTAATCTTCCGGCGCCCAAAGCCACGATTTCGAGGTGGAGCGAAAGCTCGTCAATTGTGCCGGGGCTGCAGCCAGCGCGGGCCTCCCAATCACCGTGGAGGCCGCTCCGCAGGCCATGCCAGCCAGTACCGCTCGCCTACTGATGGTGTTTGGCATTCTTATTGTCCCTCGGAATTCGCGGCCGGACGAGTAGCTAGATGGTGCGTCACGCCGCGGCACAGGTGGAAGGCGTATTTTCTTATTGGCTCCGGGTCCGACGAAATTCGATTCCGACGTGGGAGCGCGAGCGGACAGACGTGCAGACAGGCTTTCGGTTGCGGTTCGCAGTCTGCCGGCCGTAAAAATCTGTCACGAAAAAAATTCATTCACAAGTGTAAAAATTGGTCAGATTGCTCATCTAAAGTGCTGCCCCTTTTCACGGATCGCTTTCTCCGCTAGCCGGAGCCCGATCAAACGGGGGCGATGGATTTGAATTTTCGTTTAATTTAAATGATATGAATAAGGTAAGCCGGCGCTTCATCCGCTTGCGCGCACCTGACCCACCTGCGCTCCACACCCCCGAAAGCCATGGACAATGGCTTTTGCCTTGCCTAGATTAAATTCACAAACGTAAAAATATCGAATAATTTTTCATAAATATGATATCGCTTTCCAGTGAGGGAGACGGACGTGGTTGAGTTTCCACAGCAGGCGCAAGTCATTATCGTGGGCGGCGGCATCGTGGGATGCAGCATTGCCTATCACCTGACGCTCCGAGGCTATCGGGATGTGGTCCTGCTTGAAAGAAAGCAACTTACATCGGGCACCACCTGGCACGCGGCCGGATTGGTCGGGCAATTGCGCGCGACCCACAATCTGACTCGCCTCGCCCAGTATACGACCCAATTGTACGCATCCCTCGAACGGGACTCCGGCCAGGCAACCGGCTTTCTCCAGATCGGCTCCCTCGCCCTGGCGAATAATGCGGAGCGCTTCGAGGAACTCAAGCGAGGCGGCTCCATGGCGCGCTGCTTTGGCCTCGACGTGAACGTACTGACCCCTCAGCAGGCCCTCGATCTGTGGCCGCTGATGAATGTCTCCGATCTTGTCGGCGCGGTCCATCTTCCCAAGGACGGTCAGACCAATCCCATCGATACGACCCAAGCCCTCGCGAAGGCCGCCCGGAACGGCGGCGCGCGGATCTTCGAGAATGTCGCCGTCACGCAGATCCTTGTCGAGCAGGGGCGCGCGGCCGGCGTGCGCACGGCGCGCGGAGACATCAGGGCCGAGTTCGTGGTCAATGCCGCCGGCATGTGGGCTCACGGGCTTGGCGCGGCCGCCGGCACCACCGTTCCCCTGCATGCCGCCGAGCATTTCTATATTGTGACCGAGGCAATTCCCGGCTTGCCGAAGCATCTCCCGGTGCTGCGCGACGGCGATGCCTGCAGCTATTTCAAGGAAGATGCGGGCAAGTTGCTGGTGGGCTGGTTCGAGCCGGTCGCCAAGCCCTGGGGCATGAAGGGGATTCCCGAGAGCTTCTCGTTCGATCAACTGCCGGACGACCTGGAACATATCGAGCCCTTGCTCGAAGCCGCCATCCATCGCGTGCCAGCCCTGGGGCAGGCCGGGATCCAGCTCTTCTTCAACGGGCCGGAAAGCTTCACGCCCGATGATCGGTATCTGCTGGGCGAGACCCCCGAGGTGCGGAACCTGTTCGTGGCTGCGGGCTTCAATTCCATCGGCATCCAGTCCGCCGGGGGCGCGGGCAAGGTCCTGGCTGACTGGATCGTCGACGGGCACCCGCCCATGGACCTATGGGACGTCGATATTCGCCGCGCCATGCCCTTCCAGCGCAATCGGACCTATCTCAAAGACCGTACGGTCGAGGCTCTGGGCCTTCTTTACGCCATGCACTGGCCATTCCGTCAGCCGGAGACCGCCCGTGGCGTCCGGCGCTCTGCCCTGCATGACCGTCTCAAGGCGAGCGGGGCCTGCTTCGGCGAAGTCGCGGGATGGGAGCGGCCAAACTGGTACGCACCCAAAGGGGTTGCCGCCGAATATCGCTACAGCTTCGGGCGTCAGAACTGGTTCGACCATTCCGCGGCCGAACATCACGCGGTCAGAAACAACGTCGGCCTATTCGACCAGTCTTCGTTCGGTAAATATACCGTGGAAGGTGCCGATGCGGAAAACGTGCTCAATCGCATTTGTGCCAATGATGTCTCCGTCCCCGTCGGACAGATCGTCTACACGCAATGGCTGAACGCGCGCGGCGGCATCGAGGCGGACCTTACCGTCACGCGCGAAGCGGAGGACCGCTTTCTCGTGGTTACGGCGGCGGCGACCCAGACTCGAGATCTCGCCTGGCTCCGTCGCCATATGCCCCAGGACGCACGGGCGGTCGCCGTGGATGTCACGTCGGCCTATGCGGTATTGGGCATCATGGGTCCGAAATCGCGCGACCTGCTATCGCGCCTGACCGACGCCGATCTGTCCAATGAAGCGTTCCCGTTCGCCACCTCGCGCATGATCGACCTCGGTTATGCCCGGGTCCGCGCCAGCCGCATCACATATGTGGGCGAACTGGGATGGGAG
>CALROF020000261.1:0-8706 GCA_943369775.1 Reyranella massiliensis 521 | reverse complement strand
TCGCGCACGATCGCCTGGGCGAGAACGGTCGCCGTCGTCGTGCCGTCGCCGGCGATGTCGTTGGTCTTCGAGGCCACTTCGCGCACCATCTGGGCGCCCATGTTCTCGAACTTGTCGGCGAGCTCGATCTCCTTGGCGACGGTGACGCCGTCCTTGGTGATGCGCGGTGCGCCGAACGACTTGTCGAGAACGACGTTGCGGCCCTTCGGACCCAGCGTCACCTTGACGGCGTTGGCGAGGATGTCGACGCCGCGCAGCATGCGCTCACGGGCATCGGCGCTAAAGCGGACTTCTTTGGCTGCCATTACTCAGTTCCTCTCGATTTCTGGATGATATGGATCGTTGGAAGCGATCAGGCGGCCTTCTTGCTGGCCACTGGGGAACCTTCGACGATTCCCATGATGTCGCTTTCCTTCATGATCAGAAACTCGACGCCGTCGAGCTTGATCTCGGTGCCGGACCACTTTCCGAACAGGATGCGGTCGCCAGCCTTAACATCGAGAGCGACGAGAGCGCCTTTCTCATCCCGGGCGCCAGGACCGACGGCGACAACTTCGCCTTCCATCGGCTTTTCCTTGGCAGTGTCCGGAATGATGATGCCGCCCTTGGTCTTCTCTTCCTCCGCGACGCGCTTGACCACGACGCGGTCGTGAAGCGGACGGAACTTCATGCTTCTTCCTCCAATGATCCTGGTTGAGCCTGCGCAGCCGGACGGCCGCGACGGAAAGGATTGCTATCAGCACTCTCCAGCGAAGAGTGCCAAAGCGCTCCGGATTTAGGGTTGTGCTCTGCCCGAGTCAAGGCAGCGAAACAAAGTCACTTCGCACTAGCAGCAATCACATGAGACTGCTGCTAACCCATTGATATGGAACGAATTTTGCTGACTTTTTGTTAAGGGCGCGTGAATATTCCCTGACGCGCCCCCTGTCAAGGAGTGCCGAATGGACCGGAGTTTTGTCGCGCAACTCAACAACTATCGCATCACGACGGCCGAAATCCTCTACTGGATGCCCGATCACCAGCACGTTCTGCAGAGCTTCGTCTGGCAGAACCTCGATTTGGCCCCCCGCTTCCCGGCCCTGACCAAGTTCCTGGACTTCTGGGAACACAATCTCGACGGCAGGCTGCACCGTGTCCGCGTCGCCAATGCCGCCCTGATCAAGCCGGCGGAGTTCCGCTTCTCCTCAGGGCTATACGCGCTGCATTGAACGAAGCGCGGCGTCGTATTCGGCGGCGGTCCGTTCGATCAGGTCCGCCACCGAAGGCACGTCACTGACGCCGGAGACGGAATGCCCGGCGCTCCAGATATCTTTCCAGCGCTTCGGATCGGGCTTGTCGCGCGCCGAGGCGTTGATGTCCTTGGAAATGTCGATCGCACCGCGCACCGGCAGATTGTCGGGATCGAGACCCGCCGCCGAAATCGAGGGCCGCAGCATGTTGGTCTCCAGCCCGGTGAAGGCGCGCGTCAGCAGCACATCGTCGAGCCGGCTGTCGACCAGCATCTGCTTGTAGCCATCCTTGGCCAGGCTCTCGCGCGTGGCGATGAACTTGGTCCCCATGTAGGCAAGATCGCAGCCCAAAGCCGCGGCCGCCGCGATGGCGTGGCCATCGGCCATGCCCCCCGCCATGACCACGATGCCATCCCAGAACGTCCTTACCGCGCGCACGAAGGCGAAGGGATTGACCCAGCCGGTCTGGCCGCCTGCGCCTGCCGTCAGCAGCACGAGGCCGTCGACACCCGCCGCCACAGCCTTTTCGGCATGACGCACCGAGGCAACATCGGCCAGCACGAGGCAGCCGGCATCCTTCAGCGGCTTCATCACCGGCTCGGGCGATCCCACCGAAGTGATCACGATCTCCGCCTTGTGACGCAGCACGGCCGCCAGATCATCGGGCACGCGCGGATTGGAACGATGCACGATCAGGTTGGGGCACACCGGCGCGGGAGCACGGCCGCTCTCGTCGGCTGCACGCTTCAATTCGTCGTTCATGCCCGCGAGCCACTGGTCGAGTTCTTCGACGGTGCGGCAGTTGGCCGTCGGGAAAGAGCCGATCACGCCGGCACGGCAGGCTGCCGTCACCAGCGCTGGTCCCGACACCAGGAACATGGGCGCCGCGATCAGCGGTAGGCGGAGACGTTTCTCGAGATTTGCAGGCAAGGACATGGGGGCAGCTTACCTCAGGGGGCAAAGGCGAGAAGCGCGATCCCGCCGACAACGAAACCGGAAGCGACGATCCGGCGAACGCCGAACCCTTCCTTGAGCACGAGCGTTCCCAACACGGCGCCGAAGATCACACTGGTTTCGCGCAAGGCAACGACCGGACCGAGCGGCAGGCTTTGCGCGGCAGCGAGGAACGCAAGGAAACCGATCACCGAGATGGCGCCCGCCAGCAGGCCGATCGCCCCATGACGCCGCGCATAGACGAGAAGACCGCTGCGACGTGTCGCAAAGGCATAGGCCACCATGCCGAGGCCGGTCACGATTTCCAGGCAGGCCTGGAATCCCAGGACGGTTCCCGCCGCACGGACGCCGACACCACTGGTGAAACTATAGGCCGCGACCGAGACACCGGTCGCCAGCGCAAAGCCCACGGCTTCGCCACTGGCCCCGGCGCCGAAGGACAAGGCCATGATGCCGAGCGAGATCAGACCAACGGCTGCAAGCTGCGACGTACTCAGGCTTTCGCCGATCGCCAGCGCCGCCACGATGGCGGTCAACACCGGCGCGACGCCGCGAGCCAACGGATAGACGACACTCATGTCGCCGACGCCATAGGAGCGGATCAGCAGAGCGTAGTAGCCGAACTGTATGAGCGCCGTGAGACCGAGCCATTTCCAGCTTTCGGGAGCCGGCCAGTCGACGAACGGCAAGGCACAGAGGCCGAGGGTCAGACCGGCGACCCGGATCGCCACCATGGTGAGCGTGCGGTCGCCGGCCGACTTGATAAGCGCATTCCAGATCGAATGCGCAATGGCCGACAGAATGACGAGACCGTAGAGCAACGCCGCGGACATGACGTCCGATTTGGCGGCGCGCTCCACCGGCGGTCAACGACGCGAATGCCGTTGAGCCGCCACGCAAACAGGCTCCCAAGCGGGAGCCGCGAGGAGAAATCAGGCCGCCGCGGCCAGACCTTCCTGCTCCAGCACGCGCTTGACGGCTGGACGTGCCTTCATGCGTTCGTAGTGGGCAGCGACGTTCTTCGGCAGCGGCATCTTCATGCGGCCGTGCGCCCAGAACGAGACATAGAACAGCGCCGTGTCGGCCACCGAGAACTTGCCGGCAAGGTACTCCTTGCCCTCCAGTGCCTTGTCCATGAGGGCCAGGCCCTTCTCCATGATCTCCTTGCCCCGCGCCTTGACCTTGTCGTGGTCGGCTTCGGTCGGCGCGTAGTTGGCCGGACGGAACATGCGCGAGAAGCCCTGCATGTGCATGGTCGACACGGCGTAGTCCATCGCTTCGAGTGCGCGCGCCTCGGCATCGGCATCGCTCGGTAGCAGGCCAGCCTCGGGGTTCTTGCGCGCCAGCCACACGGCGATCGCGGGATACTCGGTCAGCACCGCGCCATCCTCGCGGACCAAAGTCGGCACCTTCGACTTCGGATTGAGCTTCACGAAGTCCGGCCCGTACTGCTCCTGCTTGGCGCCATCGACCTTGTGCAGGTCGTAAGGCTTGCCGATTTCTTCGAGAAGCACGTGGATGCCGAGGGAACAAGCGCCGGGCATGTAATAGAGCTTCATCGTTTTCTCCCTAGAGATCAGGTGATTGATAGTGACGGTCCACGCTAGCATCGCGGCCGCATAGGGGGAAATGACAATGGCGAATGACAGTCTGCGCGGCCTCGTCGGCACCAGCCCGACCAAGATCGGAACATTCCTTTTCGAGTTCGCAACGCCGGGCATCGGCCAGATATTGAAAGCGGCGGGCGCCGACTTCGCCGTCCTCGACATGGAGCACACCGGTTTCGGATTCGATACCGTCCGCCAGGTCGTGCGTTACATGCAGGCTGCGAACCTGCCTCTGGTCGTGCGCGTACCTTCCCAATCGCGTCATCACATCTCGCGTGCGCTCGATACCGGCGCCGACGGCGTGATGGTGCCGATCGTATCTTCGGTCGAGCAGGCCAAAGCCGTACTCGATGCCGCCAAGTATTGGCCGGATGGCACGCGCGGCGTCGCGTTGGGCCTCGCGCACGAACGCTTCGCGATGCGCAGCGAGCCGCTGCTGCCACGCTTTGCCGAACAGAATGCACGCACCGCCATCATCCTGCAGGTGGAGGATCCGCGCGGTGCCGCGGCGGCCGACGAGATCGCCTCGATGCCTGGCGTCGACATGCTGTGGCTCGGCCACAACGATCTCTCCGTGGCGATGGGCGAGCCTGGCGCCTTCGATCATCCCGACTTTCTCAATGCCGAGCAGGCGACGATTGCAGCCGCGAAGAAGCACGGCAAGTCGGCGGGACGACTGGCCGTCGATGCCAAGCAGGCCGCACAGTTCGTGAAGCTCGGCTACGACTTCGTATCCATCGCCGGCGATGTGTGGCTACTTCAACAGGCCTTTGCCGCCGGCGTGCAGACGATAAAGAATCAGAGGTGATACAGGTCGCAGCGGGCAGCACGACGACCTGAGCAAAAATACCGCCAATCTGGGCCGCCTGCGCAGAATGAAGCGCGGGCGATCTGCGTATCCCAGACATGAGCAAGAACCTGATACGGCTGTCGCTCAGCCTCGCTGTCATCGTGGGCATGTCAGGGTGCGTTGCTTATCCGCCACCGCGCCCGCCGCCACCCGGAGTTGGCTATGTCACGCCTGTCGGAGTGGCCCCAGCGCCCGGCTATGCCTGGCACTATCACGCCCGCTACGGCTGGGGATGGTGGCATCCCCGCTACGGCTGGTACCGAGGCTGGCGCTGATCAAGGCCCTGCCGACACCGCTTGGCCGCCGATCGTCCTGGCCGCTCAGAATGCCGGGATGTTCGGTCCAATGAGGGCGACAGCCCTGGCAAGTCGATCTTCGGCGGCTGGGTTGAAAACGGGGGTGCCGCATTGCGGGCATTCACCCGCTGGCAGAATGACGATGTCGGTCCTGTCCTGGCATGACAGCCAGGCTGCGAGATTGCTGAAAGGCGCCACCTGATCGACGCGCCCCTGCCAGGCACAGGCTCGACACAAACAACGCGGCACGGTTCGAATAAACGACATGCCTCAGCGTGCACTGCCTGCAGGCCGTTGCAACTTGCTAAATTGCACATGTGACCGCCTTGGCGGTGCCGCACGTCAGAGGGATGCTCAGCTCAGCCCGCGATCCTGACCGGCAGGGCACGGATGCCGCGGATGAAGTTGGAGTAGAGCCGCACCGGCGGCCCCATGACCTCGATCCTGAGATCACGCCTCAGCATCTCTTCCCACAGGATACGAAGCTGCATCTCGGCCAGTCGGTCGCCAACGCAACGATGGACGCCTGCACCGAAGGCAAGGTGCTGGCGCGCCTTGGGGCGCCCGACGACGAAGCGCTCCGGCTGATCGATCGTCGTCTCGTCGCGATTGCCGGAGACGTACCACATCACGACCTTGTCGCCCTGACGGATCGTCTTTCCTGCCAGCTCGGTGTCCTTCCGTGCCGTTCGCCGCATGTGAATGACCGGCGACTGCCAGCGAATCGCTTCTGAAACCAAGCTCGGCAGCAGGCTCGCGTCTGCGCGAACCTTGTCGACCTCTTCCGGGTTATCGAGCATGGCCATCAGGCCGCCCGTCATCGAATTGCGCGTCGTGTCGTTGCCGCCGACGATCAGCAGGCCGAACGTGCCGACGAACTCCGGCAGCGGCATGTTCTGCGTCGCCTCGGCGTGAGCCATCATCGAGATCAGGTCGAACTTGGGCGGCTGGGCGGCCCGCTCCTTCCACAACGCCGCCATGATCTCGGCCATCTGCATCAGTTCCGCCGTCCGCTCGGCTTCGCTGCGCACGACGGCGTCCTCGTCTTCGATATTGGCGATGGCGACGTCGGACCAATGGGTGAGCTTGCGCCGATCCTCCTGGGGAAAGTCGAACAGCGTCGCCAGCATCATCGCCGTAAGCTCGGTCGACACGAGATCGACCCAGTCGAACGTCTCGTTACGCGGCAGGCCATCGAGCACGCGCACCGTGCGCTCGCGGATCAACCCTTCCATGTTGGCGAGGTTGGTCGGCGCCACGATCGGCGCCACGGTCTTGCGCTGCGCCGTGTGACGTGGCGGATCCATGCGAATGAAGCTCGGCCGCTCCGATCCCTTGGGCTGATCGGTGATCTGGATGCCCCCAAGCTCCTGGGCCGACGAGTAGGTCCCGTGATCGAGTTCGACCTTCATGATGTCGGCGTAGCGCGTAATCGACCAGTAGGGGCCGAACGGGCTTTCAGGATGGAAATGCACCGGGTCCTCCCGGCGCAGGCGCGCGAAGTGGGAGCCCCAGTTGTCGTCGCGATAAAGTCGCGGCTGGCTGACGTCGATATGGTCGTCCAGTGACGTTGCATTCATGGCAAGACCCCGGCCGCATAGGCGGCAATTGCAAAGCAGCCTAGAGCGACCGCGAGCAACAGCCAATGGAGGCCACCGGAATTCTCGAGCGCCGCGTTAGCCGGATTGGTCGAATCATATCGCACATCGATACTGCTGCCCGGTGAATAGCGCGCCGCTATCTTCTTCGCGTAGTCCTCGTTCGCGAAGACGACGACGCCCGGCCTGATCTGGCGGCTGACATAGTCGACGTCGTTGACGCGATAGCCGTACTCCACGGCCGGCAAGTAGAGAGTTCGCGAGCGGCCCTTGCTACTCCTCTCGACCTTCTCCGAGCCGCTGCTGAGGATGATACCGCGCACCCGCGGCCAGTCGGCGGCTCGTCGTGAAACACGCCAGCTCGCGACGAAGAACAGCAAGACCAGCACGCCCATGCAGGCGACAAAGATCACGACCGGCGCGTCGGTGCGGGCGGCGGGAAGATGCTCTTCGATCAGCCGCGGTGCCTGCGTCACCAGCCAGTAGCCGATGACCGCCACGATGGCACCGAAGGCCAGCAGAACGAACATGCCCTTGCGCACGCCATCGGGAATGCCGCGTTCAAGCACTGACTTCTTCGGATTGCCGGGATCGTAGTGGACGCTCACCACCGCACCGACAGGATAGCGGCGCAGCGTCGCCGCGGTGTTCTCGCCCCCGGCGTCTTCGCCGATGCTGATCCGGTTGCCGCGCCAGGTGTGACCGGCGACGGAAAACTCGTACTCGACGATCGGAACGGTCTTCACCGTCGTCGCATCGTCGCCGGAGCGATGGCGCTGGGCTTCGGTTTCCGATTTCACGACGCGCCCCATGGCGGTTGCCCAGGTCGAGGCCTGCCGGACCTCGATCATTTTCGCCAGCACGGCGACAACGAGCAGCGTGACGAAAGGCAGGGCGATCAGGCCGACCCAGAAATAGTCGGAGTTGGCGAGCGGCAGAGCATCTCGCCAGGAGTTGTCGCTGCCCTGCAGGAACATGGAGGTCAGGACAACGAGGGCGATCGAGCCGACCACGATGCCGATCGCCCACGGCGGTGGCTCGGAGCGGACCGGCGGCGCGGTGCGTTCCCTGTCGATCTTAATCCAGGGGCAGACATCGCGCCACGAACCGTCGCGCGCCAGATACTTCAGAAGGAGCGACTTCAACTTGGTCGCATCGAGCGACGCCTTGGCCTTCAGGTCGTCGTCCCCGTTAGCCGCGCTCACCTTGTAAGTGCCGTCGGGCTTGGCGACGGCCTCTATGTAGGTGCCGTCGTCGGCCTCTAGGGTGAGGTACCAATCCTCGGGATGAGGCACGGCCTCGATTGCCCGGCGTACGTCCTCGGCAGTCGGATCTGCCGTGACTTTGTCGAAGACACAAAGCTCCATAGGCGCGGCCTGCTCGATTGATCTTGCACGGCGCCCGCAGCAGACGCCCAAGTCAAGCGCTTTCGTCGCAACACCCCCACATCTGGCGCGTTGACAGGCCGAAGGCAGGAGCGCACACCCTCGCCCCGCCGCCGCCGCAATCGGCGGCGTTTGAGCTCATGGCCCCAGCCGACACCAGTCAGACATCCGTTCCCCACGCCGCCACCCATGGATCGCCCGCCCCCCACCCGGCGGGCGCCGCCTTGGTCGTCGGGGCGCTGGGCGTGGTTTTCGGCGATATCGGCACCAGCCCGCTCTATGCGCTGCGGGAAACCTTCCTGCACGGGACCGGCCTGGCACCGACGCCCGACCACGTGCTGGGCGTGCTCTCCATGCTGTTCTGGGCGGTGACCCTCACCGTCACCATCAAGTACGTCGTGCTGATCATGCGCGCCGACAACAAGGGCGAAGGCGGCGTGCTGGCCCTGGCGACGCTGGCGACGCGCGGCCTGGACGGCAAGGCACGCCGGATCCGGCATGCCGTCATCGTCTTCGCCGTGGTCGGCCTCGCACTCTTCTATGGCGACGCCATCATCACGCCGGCCATGACCGTGATGAGCGCCGTCGAGGGCTTGTCGGCGATCACGCCGGCCTTCACGCCGCTGGTCGTGCCGCTGTCGCTGATCATTCTGGTGGCGCTGTTCATGCTGCAGTCGCGCGGCACGGCCGATGTCGGGCGGCTGTTCGGGCCCGTGATGCTTCTGTGGTTCGTGGTGCTGGGCGTGCTGGGCGCGTGGCAGGTGGTGAAGTATCCCGCCGTGCTTAT
>CALROF020000260.1:0-8756 GCA_943369775.1 Reyranella massiliensis 521 | reverse complement strand
CTGCTGACGCTCCAGAAGCTCCCGCGCGACGCTGCGGCCCTCGGCAATGACGCCGTCGTGGTCTTGAGCCTGCAACAGCGGCTCGAACCAGTCCGTGAGCGGCACGAGATCGGGCGGCAGCGGAGCGCGGTGCCGATGCAACCGGCTGGTCGCCTCGCAAAGAATGCGCGTCGCTTCGTCGTCCTGGCCGGAGCGTGCCATCGCCGCCAGCGACCGTGGCCCCGTGGCACGTTCGAGCAGGAGCACGCCCTCATCCTCGGCCAGCACATGCGCCGCGCCCTCGCCCTGCCACCAGGCCATCAAGCGGCAGCCCCGCTGTTCTTCCTTCTCCAAAGCGATCTTCAGCATCGCCGGCACGCCCTCGCGGCGCACCGGCAGCAGGACGCTGCTGTGGGTCTTCAGCAGATCGCCATCGGGCTTGAGATTCCAGCGCGCGAGATAATGATCGGGATCGGTCTCGATTGCGGAACCTGCCTAGGCTTTCTTACCGAGATTGTTGAGGAAGTGCGTCCAGCTCGAGGGCCAGAAGGCCAGGATGAACACCACCAGCGCGACGAGGAACAGCGAGATCACGCCCTGGACGATCTCGTAGTTGAGGGCGTCCTCGGCAACAAAGAACCCCGCCACGAAATTCGCAGCAACCAGGATCAGACGAACCGCCCAGCTCAGCATCACGACCTCTTGTGTCCTGTCTTGTAATCAATCGCCGCCGTTGCCGCCAACGACATAAACGGTGAGCTTTTCCGGCAAGGTATCGTGCGCAACCTCGATGGTGCGCCGGTCGGGCCAGATAAAGACGGCATCCTGATCCTGCATCAGTTCCTCGAAACGCGCGACCTGGCCGCGGCCCCAATAGTGCATGGGCAATACGATACGCGGCTGAAGTTGGCGGACGACCTCGACCATGACCGGCAAGCCCACCGTGTAGGCGCCGTCGATCGGCACCATCAGCACGTCGATTCGACCGAGTTCGTCGAGATGCTCCTTGGTGAGGCGATGATGCAGGTGGCCGAGATGGGCAATGCAGAGATCGCCGATGGTGAAGGTGAAGATCGAGTTGCCGTTGATGCGCGCCGAACCGCCGCCCCAATCGCGCGCATTGGTCGGCACGTTCGATACCTTGAGATCCTTCAAGGTGACGTCGTGCTTGGCTTCGGTTTCACCGGGCTTGGTCGGCCATCCCGGCAATATGTAGGTGATGCCTTCCTCGGGATGATCCGTGTAGTGCGTGGAGTGCGCGTTATTCATCGTCACGATGTCGGGCTTTCGGCCGAAGCCGTTCAGGCCGTTGTAGTCGGTGATGGCCCGCACGCCTTGAGGCGTGTTGATCTCGAAGCTGGCGTGGCCGAGGAAAGTGACGACGGCGCGGCTCGTGCTGTCGGCGGCCATCTGCATGCCGTCGAGCGAAGCGACCTGAACGCCCCGGCTCAACAGGTTAGGCCCCAGCTCGACGAGGTTCTTGGAACAGCGCGCCAATGCCGGCCCTGACACCAGGGCGAACAGGGCCGCCAGCAGGGCGGTGACGGATAGGCGTGCAGTCATCGGATCTCCGGCGCGGTGTCGCGGGAACGTCCCCCAGCTTCAGCAAAATGCAGGCTGTATGCCAGCCCCTTGAGCCCCCCTCGGACTCCCGTTGACTCTTGGTGTCGAGAGAACTAGAACAAAACAAGAACACAGTGTCTGTAAATATCCCCAACGCGTTTCATCGACCTTCGAGGGGGCGATGCCTGTCATTTCCCCAAATGCCTTTGCTCCTCCTGCCGCCAACGATCTGGCAGCCACCGTTCCGCTCGGCCTGCGGGAAAAGGTGCGCCGGCTGGAGCGCGCCCACAGCGCCCAAAGAGGTGGCCGCGCTGCCAGCGTAGCCCTGGGGATGCCAGCCATCGATGCCCTGCTGTCCGACGGTGGGTTGCTGACCGGCGCACTGCACGAGATCGAGGCAGGCCGTGCGCCTTCCGGCCGTGTCGCCTCACATGACGGGGCAGCACTGGGGTTTGCCGGACACATCGTTGGGCGCTTCGCCCGGCAGACTGGGGGAACGATCCTGTGGTGCCGACGTCCCACGGGCACCTTCGATGCTCCGCCTTACGCTCCGACCCTCTCCGCCTGGTTCGATCCGGCACGCGTGCTGATGGTCACGGCGCAGCGCGACGCGGATCTCTTCTGGGCGATGGAAGAAGGGTTGCGTTGCCCCGGGATCGCCGTGGTCCTGGGTGAGACGCGCGCCGCCGACCCCACGGCTGGCCGCCGCCTGTCGCTGGCCGCCGAGAAGAGCGGCACGCCCGCCTTGTTGCTGAGGGCACAGCCCGCGCCGCCGCAAAGCGTATGCGCGACGCGCTGGCGAATCGCCTCGGCATCCTCGCATTCGACACCCGGCCTCAGCGATGTCGGCGCCGCGCGCTGGCGTCTCGAACTGCGGCGCAACCGCTTCGGCACGCCGTCGGCTGCTGAAATCCCCTCATGGCTCGTGGAGTGGAACGATGAAACGCATTGTCTCTCTGTGGTTCCCCAAGCTCGCGACGGATCGTCTGGCTCGTATCAGTCAGAACTCGACTGGCCAGAATCCGACGCCGCGAGATTGGTCGGCTAAATCGGCGGCCACTGTCGTGTGGCACGATGGCTGCCCGCGCCTCGCCGCGGTCAACAGCCACGCCCGTAACGCAGGCCTGCGTCCGCACATGCGGCTGGCCGATGCGCGCGCCCTGCTGCCCGATCTCGTCACCACGGCAGGCGAGCCGCAGGCCGACCACCGCCTGATCGAGACGATTGCCAACTGGTGTGATCGCTACACGCCCTGGGTGGCGATCGATCCTCTGGGCGGCGCCATCGCCGAGGAAGGCACGGAAACCTGCAGTGCCGGCGGTTTCGGCGGCGATGCCGGCCTGCTGCTCGACGTCACGGGCTGCACCCATCTCTTCGGCACGGGCGAGGCCGGCGAACGCGCTCTGCTCGCCGATCTGACCCAGCGGCTTTCACGGCACGATTTTTCCTGCCGGGCCGCAATGGCTGACACGGCGGGCGCAGCCTGGGCCCTGGCCCGTTTCGCCGAGCGTCAGGCCGATCTCTTCTGCCCCCGCCACGGCCAGCGCGCTGCGCTCGCGGCGCTACCGGTCGAAGGGCTGCGGCTCGATACGCCGATCCTGGAGACCTTCCTCAAGCTCGGCCTGCGTCGGATCGGCGATCTTTACCCGATGCCACGGGCACCACTTGCCCGCCGGTTTGGCGATCAGCCCCTCGCCCGCCTCGACCAGGCGCTGGGCACACTTGCCGAGCCGATCGAACCGCGTCGCCCACCGCCCGCCTTCCGCACGCGTCTCGCCTTCGCCGAACCCATCGGCCGGCCGGAGGATATCGCTGCCGCCACCAGCCGACTCCTGGCCGCCCTTTGCCGGCAGTTCGAGCAGGCGGGTGTCGGCGCTCGCAAGCTCGAGATCGCGCTCTATCGCGTCGATGGTTCGGTCGACCGCACGTCGATCGGCACCAGCCGTCCCAATCGCGACAATCCGAAGCTGATGAAGCTCTTCGAGGAGAAGCTCGGCGAACTCGATGCCGGTTTCGGTGTCGAACTGATGATCCTGGGTGCACCCGAGGTCGAAACCTGGAACGGCACGCAGGATGTGCTGCCCGAGCAGAGCGCACTGGCCGTTCCCGTCGGCGTCGACGGCACGATCGATCTCGCCGACCGCTTGGCGCTGCGATTGGGAACGGAGAATGTCGTGCGGCTGCTGCCGCGTGACAGTCACTTGCCCGAGCGTGTGCAGGTCACCGCGCCCATCGAGGCAAAGCCAGCCGCAACAGGTGCGTGGCGGCGCGTGGCCAGCCTCAAGGGCGCGCGTCCGACGCGGTTGCTGCAACGGCCCGAACCGGTCGACGTCATGGCGCCGGTGCCCGACGATCCGCCACGCCACTTCTCCTGGCGCCAGCACAAGCATCGCATCGTGCGCGCCGAAGGGCCGGAGCGGATAGCCGACGAATGGTGGCGGCCACGGCCCGACGGCAGCCGCCCGCCAGCCGGCGGCGTGCCGCTGGTCCGCGATTACTACCGTGTCGAGGACGACGATGGTGGCCGGTTCTGGCTGTTCCGCGACGGCGCCTACAAGGTTGCCGCCAACGGCCAGCCGACGGCGCGCTGGTTCCTCCACGGTTTCTGCGCCTAGGAGGGGAACATGGAAAACATGGAAGAAGTGATGGAAGGGGCGACAAGGAAGCCCAAGAACACTCTGACGATTCGCGGCCTCGACGACGCGACCATCGAGCGCCTGAAGGCACGTGCCCGCAGCCGCAAGCGCTCGCTCGAAGCCGATCTGCGCGACCTGCTCACCCATACGTCGCGCCAACCGCTGGTGCTCGATCCGCTGGCCGAAGCCGACCGCATCGCCGCCATGACACCTACCATCGTGTCGCAAACCGACAACGGTCTACTCGCCTACGCAGGCAACGAGTCATGATCGTCGTCGTCGATCCCAGCGTGGCACTCAAATGGTTCGTCGAGGAACCATTGCGCCCGCAGGCGCGCATGCTGCTGGCCGACAAGCATGAACTGATCGCGCCCGACATTTTGATCGCCGGCGTCGCCGAGCTGGCGTGGAGGAAAGTGACGCGGGGCGAGATTTCGGCTGAACAGGCCGAACCCATCGTGCGCAACATCGCCCTGCCCGCCTTCATTTCGGCTTTCGTCGACTCGGCCCGGTTGCGCAGCCGCGCCTTCGCCATTGCCCTGCAATGTGGCCGGCCAGTGCACGAATGCTTCTACGCCGCCTGCGCCGAAGCTGCAGCAGCACCGCTGGTCAGCACCGACGAGACTTTCCTGCAGGCCTTGAAGACCGCAGCAATCGACGTGCGCGGCCTTCCGCTCGCCCGCGTACGCGAACTCGTCCCGACGTGAAGCCATGGACTATGCCGAGCTTCAGGTCACGACCAACTACAGCTTCCTGCGCAGCGGTTCGCATCCGCGTGAGCTGGTAGAGCGTGCGATCGAGCTCGGCCATACCGCCATCGGCATCACCGACCGCAACACGCTGGCCGGTGTGGTGCGGGCCTTCGCGGCCGCCAAAGGCGAGAAGAAGACCGATCCCGACAGGATCAAGCTTCTGGTCGGCAGCCGGATCGAAACGCGCGACGGTTATTCGCTGCTCGCCTACCCCACCGATCTCGAAGCCTACAAGCGCCTTTCCCGTCTGCTGACTCTGGGCAATCGGCGGGCGGCGAAGGGAAAATGCGACCTCACCTTCGACGATCTGGCAGCGTATGCCGAAGGCATCCTGGCGATCGTCCTGCCGCCGCGTCATCTCGACGACCCGGCTTTCCACGAACGGCTGCGCGCCCTCGCCCTTCTGTTCGGTGATCGCTGCTATCTTGCCGGCTCTATGCTGTTCCGCGGCGACGATGCCCGCCGCCTCGCCCGGCTCGACAATCTCGCCGCCGAATTCGGCATGCGCTTCGTCGCCACCAATGACGTGCACTATCACATCCCCGAACGGCGGGCCCTGCAGGATGTGGTGACCGCTATTCGACTGGGCTGCACCGTCGACGAGCTGGGTTTCCGCCGCTTCGCCAGCGCCGAACGCCACCTCAAGGACGGCCAAGAGATGGCACGCCTGTTTCACCGTTATCCGCATGCCATCGTGCACACGCAGGAGATCGTGAAGCGCTGCACCTTCTCGCTCAGGCAGCTCACCTACCAGTATCCGGTCTTGTACGAAGGCGGCGAGACGCCGATGAACAAGCTCATGCGTCTCACCTGGGAGGGCGCCCACAAACGCTATCCTGGCGGCATTCCTACGGACATCGCCCAAACGATCCGACACGAATTCGACCTGATCGAACGCAAGAAGATCGCCCCTTATTTCCTGACCGTGCACGAGATCGTCGAATATGCCCGCAGCCGGGAAATCCTCTGCCAGGGTCGTGGCTCCGCCGCCAATTCCGCCGTCTGCTATTGCCTTCACATCACATCGGTGAACCCCAAAGAGGTCGAGGTTCTATTCGAGCGGTTTCTCTCAAACGCACGAGACGAACCGCCCGATATCGATGTCGATTTCGAGCACGAGCGTCGCGAGGAAGTGATCCAGTGGATCTACGACGAAAAAGGCCGCACGCGCGCTGCTTTGGCTGCCACGGTGATCGCCTACAGGAGCCGCAGTGCCATTCGCGACGTCGGCAAGGTGCTCGGTCTTTCGCCTGACACGGTAGGCGTGATGGCCGACACGGTGTGGGGCATGGGGTCGAGCGGAGTCAAAGTCGATCATGTGCGGGATGCGGGCCTCGATCCCATGGATCCGCGCCTCATGCTGGCACTTGAATTGTCTTCTGCCCTGTGTGGCTTCCCGCGTCATCTCTCGCAGCATGTCGGTGGCTTCGTCCTGACCGAGGATCGGTTGGACGAATTGGTGCCGATCCAGAACGCGGCGATGGAAGACCGCACCGTCATCGAATGGGACAAAGACGATCTCGACGTTCTGGGTATTTACAAGGTCGACGTGCTGGCCCTCGGCATGCTGACGGCCTTACGCAAGAGCTTCGACTTGCTCAAAATCCATTACGACGAGCACAAGTCACTCGGCATGCGGCCAATCGATCAGGAAGTCTACAAGATGCTGTGGCGTGCCGATTCGGTCGGTGTCTTCCAGGTCGAAAGCCGCGCTCAGATGTCGATGCTGCCGCGTCTGAAGCCGAAGGACTATTACGATCTCGTGGTCGAGGTGGCGATCGTACGCCCCGGCCCGATCCAGGGCGGCATGGTTCATCCTTACCTGAAGAACCGCGCCAATCCGGATGCCATCACCTATCCAAGCCCGGAACTCAAATCTGTCCTGAAAAGAACACTGGGCGTGCCATTGTTCCAAGAACAGGCAATGCAGATCGCCATGGTCGCAGCCGACTTCACGCCGGAGGAAGCGGATAAATTGCGCCGTGCCATGGCAACATTCCGCCACAACGGCACGATCTACAAGTTCAAGACACCCTTCATCGAAGGCATGGTGAAGAAAGGCTACGAGCTCAGCTTTGCCGAGCGATGCTTCAAGCAGATCGAAGGATTCGGCGAGTACGGCTTTCCCGAAAGCCACGCCGCGAGCTTCGCTTTGCTGGTCTACGACTCTTCCTGGGTGAAGCACTACTATCCTGAAGTCTTCGCCGCCGCCCTACTCAACTCGCAACCCATGGGTTTCTATGCGCCGGCGCAACTGATCCGTGATGCGCGCGAGCACGGTGTCGAAGTACGCCCACCGGACATCAATGCGAGCATCTGGGATTGCACTTTGGAACGCAGGGACCACAGCAACCGCTGTGCCTTGCGCCTAGGTCTGCGCCAGGTGACCGGCCTCTCCGAGGCCGACGTCGATCGAATGGTCGCACAACGCACGACGCCTTATCGCGATCCGGCCGATCTGTGGCGGCGCTCCGGCCTTACCAAGCGCCAGATCCTGGCATTGGCGCGCGCCGATGCCTTCGCATCGCTAGGCCTGTCGCGCCGCGACGTGCTGTGGGCGGTGCGTGGCTTTTCCGACCTGCCGCTGCCTTTGCTCGACGGGCCGGCAGTGCAGGCTCCTGAGCCGGCTGTGACCTTGCCGGCGCTGACTCTCGGTGAAGCCGTCGTGGACGACTACGCCAGCTTCTCCCTGTCCTTGCGCTCGCACCCGCTGGCGCTGCTGCGGCCCACCTTCGCGCAAAGAGGAATCTCCAGCACAGCGGTCCTGAAGGAGTCGAAGAACGGCGACGTCTTCTCGCTGGCCGGCCTCGTGTTGGTGCGCCAGCGGCCGGGCACCGCCTCGGGTGTGGTCTTCGTCACCATCGAGGACGAGGTGGGCATCGCCAACCTCGTGGTCTGGCCCAAGGTGTTCGAGGCGCACCGCCGCATCGTCATGGGTTCGCGCCTGATGGGCGTGCGCGGCAAGATCCAGCGCGAAGGCGAAGGAGACTATGTCGTCATCCACCTCGTCGCCGAGGAACTCTGGGATCTTTCGACCGAACTCGACTCCATTTCCGATCTCGACACCTTCCACCTCACACAGGGCCGCGGCGATGAGGTCCGGACTGATCCGGGCGACCGCCGGGCGATGAAGATCGCCGAAGCCAACGCCACATGCCACCGGTCGAGCCGTAGCGTGCCCACCCAGCCGCCGACACCCCAGGGATACGACCGCAGCCGCATCGTCCTCGACCGGCCCAAAATTCGCATCCATAGTCGTGACTTCCACTGATCTGGTGGCCGGCCTTACGTGCGACTGCTCGTCGTTTTCCTGATCGCTGTCTCGCTGGCAGGGCCCGCCGCCGCGCAGGCTCTGGAAGATTGTCCGCTCTACGCGCCCAGCACGCTCGAAACCTGGATCACCTCGCCGGACCTCAAGGTCGCGGCCTACGGCTACACCTGTCGCATGATCAACATCGACGCGACCTTGAGCCAGGCAACACGCGAGGGCATGCAGCAAAGCGACAGGACGGCCTGGACGGAAACCTACCGCCGCACCTTGGAGCGCATCCGCGAGGCAAGCGCCGTCAACCGGCGCTGGGCTGGCGCCGAGGCGACGCGCAACCTCGCCGTCTTGACGCGCCTCGAAGTGAAATACCGCCGACTGGCCGAGCTCTGAGCGCGGGCTCAGAGCCGCGTCGCCTCGTCGATCAGCTCCTGGGCGGCGATGTCGAGCAGCTCGTCCTCGGCTGTGCCGCCCAGCACGCTCTCGCGGCCGATCTCCAGCAGGACCGGCACGGCGAGCGGCGAGATACGATCGAGCCGGCGGTATTCGATGCGCCCCTTG
>CALROF020000259.1:0-8778 GCA_943369775.1 Reyranella massiliensis 521 | reverse complement strand
CGGATCGTGTCGATCGGCGCAGGACGAGCGCGATTGTCTTCGCCGGGCAGGCGGCCGAACGCCTTGAACAGGATGGGCAGGGCCGAAAGACGGCCGAGCTGGCCAGGTCGCGGCGTGCCGTCGGCATGGCCGACCCAGACCACGACCGTCCAGTTGGCGCTGTAGCCCGCCGCCCAGGCATCGCGATAGCCCGCGGATGTTCCTGTCTTGAAGGCGATGCGGCGGTCGCGTAACGCGACAGGCAGGGAAGCGAAGCCATCCGGCAACGGCGCGTCGGCCAGCACATCGCCGACATACCAAGTCGCCGCCGAGCCCAGCAGCTTCACGGGCGTAGGCGTGGGCTGGTCGCGCCTGATCTGCGGGAGCGCGAAGCGGCCTTCGTTGGCGAGGCCCATGTAGAGGCCGGCCATTTCGAGCGGGGAGACCGTGGCGCTGCCGAGCGCGATGCCCAGCGAGTTGCCGGTATCGCCCGGTGGCAGGCCCGGCTGCACGCCGGCCTGACGCAAGGTCGAGAGGAACCGCAACGGCCCGACTTTCTCCAAGGCCAGCACGGCAGGGACATTCAGCGATTGCTGCAAGGCACGACGGACGCTGACGGCGCCCTGATGATCGCGGTCGAAATTGCGCGGCAGCCAGTCGCGGAAACGCACCGGCACGTCCTCGACCAGCGTGTCGGGGTGCAAAGCGCGGTCGTCGAAGGCCATGGCGTAGATCAGCGGCTTCAACGCTGACCCCGGCGAGCGACGGGCGCGCACGAGATCGACCTGCCCGGCGCGGCCGAAGAAATCGTCGCCGCCCAGCCAGGCCACGACCGTGCTGCTGCGATTGTCGATCGCCAGCATCGCGACCTGGGCCTTGTCGGTGAACTGGCCGCGCTCGTCGCGCAGGAGCTGCGCCAGCGTGGATTGCAGTTCGTAGCGCACGGTGGTGGGCACGACCGTGCCCGGCGACTGACCGGCAAGCCAGGCCGAGAGATGCGGCGCCTGCATCGGCAGGTTGAGCCGCCGGTCAGGCGAGGGCCGGCTGACGGCCATCTCGAACTGCGGCCGGTCGATCACGCCATGCTCCAGCCCGCGCTCCAGCACGCGGTCGCGGGCGCTCTGCGCCAACGCCGGTGCGCGGTCGGGGCGACGGCGCTCCGGCGATTGCGGGATGGCGACGAGGAGGGCTGCTTCCGCAGCGCTGAGCTGGCGCGGCTCCTTGCCGAAATAGGCGAGCGACGCGGCGCGCACGCCTTCCAGGTTGCCGCCCATCGGGGCCAGCGTCAGGTAGATCGCCAGCACGTCGCGCTTCGAGTAGCGCCATTCGAGCTGCAGGGCGCGCGCCGACTGGATGAGCTTGGTGGTGAAGCTGCGCGAGCCCGGCCGCAGTCGAGGTTCGAGCAGGCGGGCGGCCTGCATGGAAAGCGTCGAGGCGCCAGAAACGATGCGGCCGCGCTCGGCAAGCTGCTGGGCGGCACGGACAGCGGCCAGCGGATCGACGCCCCAGTGAAGATCGAAGCGGCGATCCTCGTAGGCTTTGAGCAGAGAGAGATAGAGCGGATCGACATCGTCGACCGAGGCCTTGAGCCGCCACTTGCCGTCTTCAGTCGTGAAGGCGCGCAGCAGGCGGCCCTTGTCGTCGACCACTTCGGTCGACCGGTCGAGATAGCGCTGGAGATCGGGCGGGAAGAGCCGGTCGAGCGTCAGCGCCGTCGCCGCCACAGTCATGGCGGCAACGGCGAGGCTCACAAGGAGGCCCTTCAGCTTCACGGCGTCGGCCTAGCGCGCGGCCGGCGCGATCGTGACGCTGCCCATGGCGGTCCGGCCAAAGACGCGCGGGGCGTACATGTCCGAAATGCTGGCCGCGGGCAGGGCGAAGGTGCCGGGCGTCACCGCCCGTACGATGTAGGCGACATGGTAGGAGTTGCCGTGCTTCGGCGAGTTGTCCCACCAGGTCCGGTAGGGCCGCGTGCCGAGGCTGATCGAGGCGAAGAAGCGGTCGTCGCGGGCCTCGGCGATGCGGGTTTCGCTCAGCTCGGACAGGAAGGGGAAGGACTTCACCGTCTCGTCGTTGAGCACCGCTTCGATCTCGAAGCCGGCCGGCAGCAGGTCGAGCAGCGCGGTTTCGTGATAGCCACCTTCGAGATTTCGGCCGCTGATCGAGACGATCAGTCGGTCGTTCTGGCGCACGCTATTGAGCCTGGCGAGCTCGCCCCCCAAGGTGAGATAGCGGCGATTGACGCTCAGCCCCTGCGTCGCGGCTGGCTGCGGATCGAGCGGCACGCCGCGCGCTGTCACCTGCATCCAGATCGGCCGTTCGCCGTCGTTCTTCAGGCGAAGGCCGCGCGCGATGGCAGCGGCATCGGGGTTGATCACCACCGGTTCCGCCGCGGCCTTCTTGGCCTCGCCATCGACCGAGTAGGCGAGTTCGCCGCCGGCGCTCATCGCGCGGGCCGCCAGAACGAGCCACGCCTGTTCCTGCGTGGTCGTGTAGTCGATGCGCGACGCCATGCGCTCACCGACCAGGCTCGTCACTTCGGTCAGCGCCTCGCGGCCGCCGGCTTCGACAGCGAGCGTCAGCAGGGCGGCGCGGTTGCGCAGAGGCGAGCCGTAGTAGTCGGAGGGATCGCGCTCGTCGATGTGCTGACGGGCCATCGTGAAGGCGAGACGGGCACGACCTGGCTCGCCTACCTGGTTCAACGCTGCCGCCAGCATCGCCCAACCGAGGCCGCCCTTCATCTCGGCCGCCTTCGTGTCCTGGAAGTAGCGGAGCCTGCCGGGATCGGCGAGGCCCGACTTGGCCAGCACGTACCAGGCATAGGCCTGCGCGTTGGGCGAGAACTTGTCGGCGCTGCGGTTCAGCCAGCCGAGGCCGCGTTGCAGCGACGCGGCGGGCACCGCCATCTGCTGCTGGTTCGCGCGCACCAGGAAGTCGAGCACATAGGCCTGCAGCCATTCCGCTGCCGGCGTGGCCTGCGGCCCCCACATGCCGAACGAGCCATCGATGATCTGCATGTCGACGATGCGGTAGATCGCATCCTGCACGCGGTCGGAGATGCGTGGATCGGCAGGCCCGTAACCCAGCAGCGCCACGTTGTTGTAGTAGAGCAGCGGTAGGGCGCGGCTGGTGGTCTGCTCGACGCAGCCGAAGGGGTATTTGTCGAGCGAGCGCAGCAGCGCGGCCACGTCGATGCCCGGGATGCGGGTGAGCGACGTGCTGACTTGTGCCGTTCCCGGCGCAAAGGTCGCGGTGACGTTCCGATCGAGCGTCAGTTCGCGGCCCGGCTGGAGTTGCGAGACCGTGTCGACGGCGCTGGGCGTCTGCGCTGCCCGCACCTGGATTTCCCATTCGCGGCGCACCGAGAAGTTGCCCGGTCCCTGGACCGCGACCGTCACCTTGCCGATGCCGGTATCGCCGGCGCGCAGGTTCCAGGTCATGAGCTCGCGCTGGTTGGCGGCGAGCCGCTTGGTTTCGCCGACGGGGCGCTCCAGCGAGACGGCACCGGTGGCTTCCATGGTCAGGCGATAATCACCTGCCTGGCCATCGACATTGTGCAGCGACAAGGCCACACGGCCTACGTCCTTCGGTGCGAGGAAGCGCGGCAGCACGACGTCGGCGGTGACGGCATCACGCACGAACAACCGCTGCTCGGAGGAGCCGACGCGTGTCTTCTCATAAGCGACCGCCATCAGGCGGAGCTGGCCGACGAAGTCGGGGATTTCGAGGGCAATCTTGGCCTCGCCCTTGTCGTCGAGCTTCACGGGGCCACTGAACAGCGCCACCGTGCGCGTCGGCACGATGTCGAGGCCGCCGATGTCGCCGGAATCGCCACCGACCCGGATCTGGCCGAGATCGTCGGCGCGCGTGTCGAGCAGACGGCCATAGTCGTCGCGCATGGCGAGGCCGAGCTGACGCTTGCCGAAATAGTAGTCGGCAGGTTTGGGGGTCTTGAAGCGCGTGAGCTGAAGGATGCCCTCATCGACCGCAGCAAGCGTGACGAATGCTTCCTGACCGCCGGCCAGATTGGCGACCTTGATGGGCACTTCGATGCGCTGCCGCGGTGTCACCTTCTCTGGCGTGCCGATCTGAATGGCGAGCGTGCGCAGGGCGGGATCGAGCGCCAGCCAGGCCGTACCGATGGCGCGGGTCGGCGTGCGCTCCGCCGCATTGGAAAGCGGCCGCCATGCCGTCACCAGTGCATAGGCACCGGCACCCCATTCGGCCTTCACGGGAATCTCGACCGTGACGCCGCCGGCCGGCACCTGGACCGACTGGGTCGAGACGATGCGGTCCGTGGCGATGGCGATCATCGCCTCGCCGGCGAACGGCGCGTCGATGCGCAGACGCGCGTTCTCACCGGGCTTGTAGTTCTGCTTGTCGCTGGCGACGCGCAGCGTGTCGGGCGTCTCCTCGGCGTTGGTGCCACCGTACCAGCCGACATAGAAGACGAGGCTGGTCGTCGTGTTCTTCTCGTTGTCGATCACGGTCAGGCGGTGCTCGCCCCAGCTCAGCCGCTGGGTCAGCCGCGTCGGCGCATCGGCCTTGAGCGTGATCTTGTCGGCCGTCACCAGCCGCGTATTGGGCGTCGACTGCCAGCGCCAGCGACCATCCACCTGATACCACTGGTAGCCGTAGCGGATGCTCTCGATGCGGTATTCGACGCTTGGGCGCGCGATCTGCTTGCCGGTGTCGTCGACCGCGACGATGTCGAACTCGTTGTCCACGCCCTCGCGCGAATAGCGGCCCTCGAATGTGGGGCTGATGCCGATGTAGGTGTCGCGCGTGCGGACCGGCACGGTCTTGTCGGCCTTGGTGGCGCGACCGCCACCTGGCTCGAAGACGCGGACCTGCACTTGGGCTCGCAGCGGCAGAACGGTGTCCTTGATCTGGTCGCCGCCCCATTCGAGGCGCGACTTGCCGGCCTGATCCGTTTCCGGCCCCTTCAGTTCGATGAAGGGCGGCTCGAACTTGGAGCGGTCCTCGTCCGGGCCGAACGTATACTTGGCGAAGGCCGGGAAGGGCTGTGCGTCCACCGTCACGCGCATGTCGGCTTCGACCGCGAGGTCGGCCGCCGGCGCGCCGTAGAGGAAGTCCGCCTGCACATCGAAGGCGTTGAGCTGGCCGGTGCGCAGGATCTCGGCCTGCGACGTCACCTCGACCTTGAGCTTCTCAGGGACAAAATCCTCGACCGAGAACTCGACTCGGCCGACGGGCGCCGTCTTGGGATCGATATGGGCTGCCGCCGACCAGCGGCCGCGCCGTGAGGATTTCGGCAGGTCGATCGCCTGATGCAGCGCGCCCGAGCCCTGCAGGGCATGGGTGAAGCGGGTGAACTCGCTGCCGTCCGGCCGCTTCACGATCAGGGTGACCGGCATGTTGGACAGCGCATTGCCGCTGTCGTCGCGGCCCATGGTCATGAGCTGCACGGTCTCGCCGGGCCGGTAGACGCCGCGCTCGGTATAGAGAAAGGCATCGACTGGGCCGGGCTGGGCGCGCCCGTCGACGCCGCGGTCGGACAGATCGAAGGCGGACTTGGTGAGTTCCAGACGCGAGAAGTCCTTGCGTGCGGCGTCCTGCGCCATGACGGCGACCGGCTCGGCGGCACCGCGGCCCTTCAGCAGGCCGGCCGGGAAGGAGGCACGACCGTCCGCCGCCGTAATGGCCTTGCCGAGCGGTTCGTTGCCGCGTGACAGCACCACGACCTCGATACCGGCCAGCGGCTGGGCGGTCTGCAAGGAGCGGGCAAAGACGTTCAGCCCGTCGTCGCCGCTAAAGCTCGTGAGACCGATATCGGTGTCGATCACCCACATGCCGGCAGCGACGCCGTCATTGTTCTCGTCGTCGTAGGTGCGGGCCGGCGGCTTGGCGGCGTTCCAGACCACGACGAAATAGGCGCCGGGCTTCCAGTCCTTGACGGTTTCGCGGATCGGGAAGGCGGTCACGACGGCCTGGTTGGCCACGTTGCGCACTTCCATCGTGCCGCTCCACTGCTCGGCGCCGTTGCTGCCGTTCAGCCAGCTCATCAGCGACCACGGTTCGGTGATCGGCTCCGAGCCGGGGAAGCCGACATCGTAGTAGCGATCGGCGGAGAAGCGGTCGATGCCGCGCTCGTTCACGCGATAGACCGAGATGCCGACCTTGGAGACGTTGATGCTGGTGACCGGCAGGCCCGCGGCGCTGCCGCGCGGCAGGATGAAGCCCTTGCCCGGCAAGGTCACGACGGAGGGACGGGCGCCGAGCGCCACACTCACGACCTGGTCGTCCTTCAGCTTCTCGCCGTGGCGGCTGGGCAGGCCGGCGAGCAGCTTCACCTCATAGTCCTGGCCGTAGGAAAGGCCGGCGATGCACAGACGGTCATCGACGACGCGGACGGCGGTGCGGGCTTCGGGCGAGAGACGGACATAGTCGCCGTATTTCACGTCGCCGGTGGCCAGCGGCTTGTTGAAGGCCAGGCATGCTTCGGCTTCGGCGCGGCTGCTGTCGACGCTGTAGCGGCGATAGGAGAAGCCATCGCCGGCGAGCGCCGGAGGCTGCGCGATCGGCGTCGGCGCTGCGTTGGCCGGTGTCGGTGCCGTGGGGGTGGCAGCACGTGCGGGGGTGGCCGGCGCCGGCGTGCCAGGCGTCGTCGTTGCTGCGGTGCGAGGGGGTGTGGGGCGGTCAACCGAATCGCCCGGCCTGCCGATCAGGTATCCCGCAATGCCAGAGCCCAGCATCAGGGCCACGACCAAGGCAGCCAGCGTCGAACGATTCATCAAGAACCCCCGCTAAAAAGCGATCGGACCATAGACCGTGGATTGTGCAAACTCTGTGGAGTCTGATGGTCGATCCACAATTCTCGCAGGCTGTGGCGAGAAGGTCACGCTGTGGATAGGGAGTGCTTGAGCAGGTGGCATCCGCCGTACTAAGCGCGAGCATGGCGTTGCATCTCATCAAGCTCGCGGTTGGCGTCGACGATCTCCCGCACATGAAGAAACTACAGGCCGCCCGCCGCAAGCAGCGCCGCCAGTCGCCGCGTTCGCCGCACTGGGTCTATACCCGCAACACACCCCGCCGCTCCGAGGAACTGCTCGACGGCGGTTCGCTGTACTGGGTGGTGCGCGGCGTCATCCGCTGCCGTCAGGAACTGGTCGGCTTCGAAGAGGATATCGATAACGAGGACGGCAAGAAGTACTGCAAGATCAAGGTTAAACGCACTTTGATCCAGACGGCGCCGCGCGCCTGCAAGGCCTTCCAGGGATGGCGCTATCTCGAAACCGAGCGTGCGCCACCTGACCTCTCGCACGGCGACACGGCCGACATGCCGGCTGAAATGGCAGCGGAACTGAAACGGCTTGGATTGCTCTAGCCGATGCCGGCGAACTAGCGGTTCGTCAGCTTCAGTTCGATGCGGCGGTTGCGGGCGGTGTCGATGGAGGAGAGCGGCTGGTATTCGCCGTAGCCCGCCGCCACCAGCCGGTCGTTGGGAATGCCCTGGCTGTGGAGGAACTTCACCACGGCGATGGCGCGCGCGGCCGATAGCTCCCAGTTCGACGGATAGAGGGCGCTCTTGATGGGCTTGTCGTCGGTATGACCGTCGACCTGCAGCACCCAATTGATGTCCTTGGGGATACGCGAGGCGATCTCGACCAGCCGCTGGGCAACACTCGCGAGCTGCTTCTCGCCGCCGGGCTGGAGCTGCGCGGAGCCGGAGGGGAAGAGCACCTCGGACTGGAACACGAAGCGGTCGCCCACGATCTGGACATCGCGCTGACCGCGCAGCGCTTCGCGCAGCTTGCCGAAGAACTCGGAGCGGTAGCGTGCCAATTCCTCGACCTTGCTGGCCAGCGCCCGGTTGAGCCGCTGGCCGAGATCGACGATCTGCGCCTGCTGCTCCTTGGCTTTGACGTCGGCAGCGTCCAGCGCGGCGTTCAGGCGGCTGAACTCCTCTTTCAGGGCAGCAAGCTCCGCCGTCAGACGGACGACGGCCGCCTTCTGTTCGGCCGAGAGCTTTTGCTCCTCGGTCAGGTCGCCGAACAGCTTGCCTTTCTCCGAATTGGCGGCGGCCAACGAGGCCGCGAGCCTCGTGAGTTCCAGTCGCTGGCGCTCGATCTCCTTCTGAAGGTCGGCACCCTTGATTTCGGCTTCCTTGGCGCTCTCCTGCAGGGCGGTGCTGAGCCGCTCGCGCTCCGCAAGCATCGACGTCAGGCGCTCGGTGAGCTGATCGCGCTCCACCTTCAGGGCGTCGGCAGCGCTACGCTGGCCGGCGAGGTCGGCGTTCAGCCGGTCGCGTTCGGCCTGGCTCTGGCGAAGCTGCAGGGTGAGGTGTTCGAGGTCCTTCTGCAGGCTCTCTCCGGCCTTCTTCTCCAGCGAGAGCAGGCTTGCGAGGTCGCCAACCTGCTTGTTGAGGCGGTCGATCGCATTCTCGCTGTTGTTGAGCGCATCCGAGAGCGTGAACTGTGCCACGCTGAACAGCGAGAGCAGGAAGATCAGGACCATCAGCAGCGTGGTCAGCGCATCGACGTACCCTGGCCAGGTGTAGTCGGCGCTGCCGCCGCGGCGGCGTGAGGAGATGGCCGCCATCGGGCGCTATCCCCCGGCTGCAGGCGTGCCGCCACGGCCCGCCATCGTCCGGGCCAGCAGGCGCAGCTCGCCGCGCAGTTCGTCGGTCAGCACCACGCGGCTGCGCACGCTTTCCTCGACCAGCCGGGCGAGGCTCGCCTCGATATTGCGCTGGTGGTTCGCCAGAGCCTCGGTGTCGGCGGCCGGTCCACGCTCCGACAGGCGCGTGACGGTGCCGCGCAGTTCGATCGAATGTTC
>CALROF020000258.1:0-8784 GCA_943369775.1 Reyranella massiliensis 521 | reverse complement strand
ATCGGCTATGTCGAGGGCGTGCGCTGCGTCGTGACGGCCTCCAACAGCGCCATCAAGGGCGGCACCGTGGCGCCCTCCGGCCAGCGCAAGGGCCAGCGCGTCCAGCAGATCGTCATGGAGAACAAGCTGCCGGTGGTGAACCTGGTCGAATCGGGTGGCGCCAACCTGCTCTATCAGGCCGAGATCTTCATTCCCGGCGGCCGCGGCTTCGCCAACCAGGCGCGCATGTCGGCCCGCGGCATCCCGCAGGTGACGGTGGTGCACGGCTCGTCGACAGCGGGCGGCGCCTATCTGCCGGGCCTCTCCGACTACGTCATCATGGTGCGTAATCAGGCCAAGGTCTTCCTGGCCGGGCCGCCGCTGTTGAAGGCTGCGACCGGCGAGATCGCGACCGACGAAGATCTGGGCGGCGCAGAGATGCACGCCACAGTCTCCGGCGTCGCCGAATGGATGGCCGAGAACGATGCCGACGGCATCCGCATGGCGCGCGACGTGATCGCCAAGTGGCACTGGAACGACAAGCTGCCGCCGAGCAAGACGAAGCCGTTCAAGGACCCGCTCTACGACATCGACGAACTCTGCGGCGTCGTCCCGCCGTCGCACAAGGATCCCTACGACGTACGCGAGGTCATTGCGCGGCTGGTCGATGGCTCGGACTTCCTTGAATTCAAGGGCCTGTTCGACCAGCAGACGATCTGTGGCTGGGCCGAGATCGAGGGCGAACCGGTGGCGCTGATCGGCAACAACGGTCCGATCACGACCAAGGGCGCGGTGAAAGCCGCGCAGTTCATCCAGCTCTGCTGCCAGCAAGGCACGCCGATCGTCTACCTGCAGAACACGACCGGCTACATGGTCGGCACCGAGGCGGAACGCGGCGGCATCGTCAAGCATGGCTCCAAGATGATCCAGGCCGTCGCCAACGCCACTGTGCCTCAGATCACCATCGTGATCGGCGGCAGCTTCGGCGCCGGCAACTACGGCATGTGCGGCCGTGCCTACGATCCGCGCTTCATCTTCGCCTGGCCCAACAGCCGCACGGCGGTGATGGGCGGCGAACAGGCAGCCGGCGTGATGAAGACGGTGACGGAGCAGAAGTTCCAGCGCGAGGGCAAGGAGCCGCCGCGCGAGCAGATCGACAAAATGTTCAAGAGCATCGTCGATCAGTTCGAGCGCGAATCGACGGCGCTCTATGGCACGGCGCACCTCTGGGACGACGGCATCATCGATCCACGCGACACGCGCCGCGTGCTGGCCTTCACCCTGTCGATTGCCCGCGAGTCGATCGTGCGGCCCCTCAATCCTATCACCTTCGGCGTTGCGAGGATGTAGCGAAATGAAGTTCACCCCCGAGCACGAGGCGCTGCGCCAGACCTGGAAGACGCTGATTGATCGCGAGATCAATCCTCATGTCGACGCGTGGGAGCAGGAAGGCCAGTTCCCCGCCCACGAGCTGTTCAAGAAGATGGGCGATGCCGGCCTGCTCGGCGTCGACAAGCCGGTCGAGTTCGGCGGCTCCGGCCTCGATTTCTCCTACGCCATGATCTGTGCGGAATCGCTCGGCATGGTGAATGGCGGCTCGATCCCGATGGCGACGGGTGTGCAGATCTCCATGGCGACGCCGGCGCTCGCCCGCTACGGCAGCGACGAACTGCGCAAGGAATTTTTGGCACCGTCGATCAGCGGCGATTATGTCGCCTGCCTCGGCGTCTCGGAGACCGGCGCAGGCTCCGACGTCGCTTCGATCAAGACCACGGCAACGCGCGTCGGCGGTGACTGGGTGATCAACGGCGGCAAGATGTGGACGACCAACGGCGCACAGGCCGATTGGATGTGCCTGCTGGCCAACACCGGCGACGGCCAGGCGCACAAGAACAAGTCGCTGATCGTCGTGCCGATGAAGACCAAGGGTGTCTCCATCGTGAAGAAGCTCGACAAGCTCGGCATGCGCGCCTCGGACACGGTGCAGACCTTCCTCGACGATGTCCGGGTGCCGGTGCGCTACACGATCGGCCAGCCGGGCCAAGGCTTCATCTATCAGATGCAGCAGTTCCAGGAAGAGCGGCTCTGGGCCGGTGCGGGCTCGCTGATGACCTGCGAGCGGCTGATCAACGCCACCATCGAGTACACCCGCGAACGCAAGGTCTTCGGCCGGCCGCTGCTCGACAACCAGGTGATCCATTTCCGCCTGGCCGAACTCAAGAGCGAGGTCGAGGCGCTGCGGTCCATCGTCTATCGCGCCTGCGAGGACTATCTCGCCGGCAAGGATGTCACGATGCTTGCCTCCATGGGCAAACTGAAGGCAGGCCGGCTCCGCCGCGAGGTGTCGGATTCCTGCCTGCAATACTGGGGCGGCGCGGGCTATCTCTGGGACAATCCGGTGGCGCGCGGTTACCGCGACGGACGACTGGGTTCGATCGGCGGCGGCGCCGACGAAGTCATGCTTCAGATCATCTCCAAGCTGATGGGCACCCTGCCCCGATTGGGCAACCGGTAGGAGCGCGCCATGCAGTTCACTCAGGAACATGACGAGATCCGCCGCACGCTCCGGGCGATCATCGACAAGGACATCAATCCGCATGTCGACAAGTGGGAAGAGGACGGCATCTTCCCCGCCCATCAGGTGTTCAAGAAGCTGGGCGATGCCGGCCTGCTCGGCATCAACAAGCCGACCGAATACGGCGGCATGGGGCTCGACTACTCCTACGCCATGGTGATGGCCGAGGAGCTTGGCCACATCAACTGCGGCTCGGTGCCGATGGCCATCGGCGTGCAGACCGACATGGCCACGCCGGCGCTGGCGCGCTACGGCAGCGACGACCTGCGCAAGGAATTCCTGACGCCGTCGATTGCGGGCGACTACGTCGCCTGTCTTGGCGTCTCGGAAGTGGGCGCCGGCTCGGACGTCGCTTCGCTCAAGACGACGGCCCGTCGTGTCGGCGGCGACTGGGTGATCAACGGTGGCAAAATGTGGACCACCAACGGAACCCAGGCCGACTGGATGTGCCTGCTGGCCAGCACGGGGGAAGGCCAGGTCCACAAGAACAAGTCGCTGATCTGCCTGCCGATGAAGACCAAGGGCGTCGAGGTCGTGAAGAAGCTCGACAAGCTCGGCATGCGCAGTTCCGACACGGCACAGATCTTCCTCGACGAGGTGAAGGTGCCTGTCCGGAACCTGATCGGTCAGGAAGGCATGGGCTTCGTCTATCAGATGCAGCAATTCCAGGAAGAGCGACTGTGGGGCGCCATCAGCGCCGTGGTCGGCATGGAGCGGTTGATCGACCAGACGATCGAGTACACGCGCGAGCGCAAGGTGTTCGGCCGCCCCCTGCTCGACAACCAGGTGATCCATTTCAAGCTCGCCGAGCTGCGCACTGAAGTCGAGCTGGTGCGGTCGCTCTGCTATCGCGCCTGCGAGGAGTATCTCGACGGCACCGACGTCACGATGCTGGCCTCGATGGCCAAACTCAAGGCCGGCCGCATGGTGCGCGTGGTGACCGACGGTTGCCTGCAATACTGGGGCGGCGCGGGCTATTTGTGGGAGTCGCCCACGGCACGTGCCTTCCGCGATTCGCGCCTCGCCTCGATCGGCGGTGGCGCCGACGAGGTGATGCTGCAGATCATCTCCAAGATGATGGGCACCCTCCCCCGTCTGGAAAATCGCTGACCTGATTCGCTGACCTGGATCGCTGACACGAGTTTGGAGCCCCCAATGGCCGAGTTCGCCGACAAGTACGAGACCCTGCTGCTGCATCGCGATCGCTCACGCCTGCACGTCACCCTCAATCGCCCCGACGTGAAGAATGCGCTGAACCCGACCCTGATCGGCGAGCTGCGCAGCGTCTTCGAGATCCTGCGTGACCGTCGCGACATCAAGGTCGTGGTCTTGCGCGGTGCCGGCGGCACGTTCTGCGCCGGCGCCGACCTCAAGAACATGGAACAGAGCTTCACCGAGAAGCCCAAGCCCGGTGAGAAGGACCCGATCGCGGTCTGGAACCGCCAGTTCGGCGCGTTCCTCGAGATGATGAACACCAGCCCGCAGGTCGTGGTCGCCGCCGTCGAAGGCTTCGCCATCGCTGGTGGCTTCGGCATCCTCTGTGTCTCCGACGTCGCGATCTGCACCGAAGGCGCGGGCTTCGCCATGAGCGAGACGGCGCTCGGCATCGTGCCGGCGCAGATCGCGCCCTTCGTCGCCGCCCGCATCGGCGTGCCGCAGACCCGGCATCTCACCCTTACGGCGGCCCGCTTCAAGGGGCCCGAAGCACTGCGGCTCGGTATCGCGCACTATCTCGTTCCAGACTCCGCCGCCCTCGATGCCAAGCTCGAAGAGATCCTGAAGCAGATCGACAAGTGCGCGCCGATCGCCAACGCCCTCACCAAGCAGGTCGTGATGAAGGTCGGCAGCGAACCGCTGTCGTCGGTTCTCGACTTCGCGGCCGACAAGTTCGCCGAAGCTCGCCGCGGACCGGAAGCCGCTGAAGGCTTGCGTGCTTTCGCCGAGAAGCGGCCGCCGCGTTGGGCGGTAGAATGAGGGCGGTCGCGTGATGGGCTTCACCAAGGTTCTGGTCGCCAACCGCGGCGAGATCGCCTGGCGCGTGATGCGCACGGCCAAGGCGATGGGCTATCGTACCGTCGCGGTCTACTCCGACGCCGACAAGGAAGCGCCGCACGTCGCCTTTGCCGACGAAGCCGTACGCATCGGCCCGCCACCCGTCGGTGAAAGCTACCTCAGCACCGATCGCATTCTGGAAGCCGCACGCAAGAGCGGCGCCGACGCGATCCATCCTGGATACGGCTTCCTCTCCGAGAACGACGCGTTCGCAGCGGCCTGCGAGAAAGCAGGCATTGTCTTCATCGGCCCGCCGGCCTCGGCCATAGCCGCCATGGGCAACAAGGCCGCCGCCAAGCGGCGCATGATCGAGGCCAAGGTCCCCTGCGTTCCGGGCTATCAGGGCGCCGATCAGAGCGACGGCAACCTCGAGAAGGAAGCACGCAAGATCGGCCTGCCGGTCATGGTCAAGGCCGCGGCGGGCGGTGGCGGCCGTGGCATGCGGTTGGTCGAGCGCGACGGCGACCTGCTCGAAGCGATCCGCACGGCGCGTACCGAGGCCGAGAGCGCCTTCGGGTCCGGCGAACTGATCCTGGAAAAGGCCGTGGTCGATGCCCGGCATGTCGAAATCCAGGTCTTCGCCGACGCGCACGGTAACGTCGTCCATCTCGGCGAACGCGACTGCTCGGTGCAGCGCCGCCACCAAAAGGTGATCGAGGAAGCGCCCTCTCCCGCCGTCGATGCCGATCTGCGCCGGCGCATGGGGGCAGCGGCCGTCGCAGCCGCAGAAGCGATCGACTATCATGGCGCCGGGACGGTCGAATTCCTGCTGGGCAGCGACGGCGCGTTCTACTTCCTGGAAATGAACACCCGTCTGCAGGTCGAGCATCCGGTAACGGAAGCGATCACTGGGCTCGATCTCGTCGAGTGGCAGCTCCGTGTCGCCCGCGGCGAGAAGCTGCCGCTGACACAGGATCACATCACGTTTGCCGGACACGCCATCGAAGTGCGCCTCTATGCCGAGGACGCCTATGGTGGCTTCCTGCCCCAGACCGGCCGTATCGATGTATGGCGGCCGGCAACCGGCCCCGGCGTGCGCATCGACCACGGCATGAAAGACGGGCTTGCGATCTCGCCCTTCTACGATCCGATGATCGCAAAGGTGATTGCCCATGGTGCCACGCGCGAGGAAGCGCGCACCCGGCTGATCCGTGCGCTGCGTGAGACTGTCGTGCTGGGTCCGACGACCAATCGGCATTTCCTGATCCGCCTGCTGGAGCATCCCGAGTTCGCGGCCGGCAAGGCGACGACGGCCTTTCTCACCAAGCACGAATTCCCGGCTCCCGCGATCAGCGATACTCACTGGACGGCGGCCGCGAACCTCCTGTGGCAGGCTTCGGCCGAGCGCTACCCCGCTCCGTTGCGCGGCTGGCGCAATTCCAATCCCGAGCCGACGCCGATCCGATTGGCGGCCAATGGCATGGAGCGCCTGCTCCATGTCGACGGAACTCGGCCACCGCACGAGATGCCTTTCCATATCGACGGCGACGATATCGTGGTCGACCTCGATGCCTTCACCGTCCGCTTCACCGACAAGACCTATGCTCCGCCCGAGACCGCCGCGGCAGGAAGCGACGGCAAGCTGCGCGCCCCGATGGATGGCCGCATCGTCGCCATCAAAGTGGCGCCCGGCGAACAGGTGAGCCGCGGCCAGACCCTGGTCGTGCTCGAAGCCATGAAAATCCAGCACCAACTCAAGGCCGCCCTCGACGCCAAGGTCGAGGCGATCTCCGTGCACGAGGGTCAGCAGGTCTCCAACCGCACGGTGCTGGTCACCATGGCGCTCGATACGCCTGCAAACTAATACCGCCACGATGGCGTTGAGGGCATCGGCCCGCTAGGCTCCCTGCCAACGAGAAAGTCAGGGAGGATGTGCAATGTTGCGTAGAAGTGCGCTCGCCATGCTGGCGGTGGCCGCAGCGAGCCCGGCGTTCGGCCAAGCCTATCCAAACAAGCCGATCAATCTCATCGTTCCCTTCGCCGCCGGCGGGCCGACCGACCTGATGGCGCGCATCGTGGGCGAGCGCATGTCGAAGGAACTCGGCCAGCAGCTCATCATCGACAATGTGACGGGCGCCGCCGGATCGATCGCCATGGGCAAGCTCGCCCGCTCCGCGCCCGACGGCTACACGATTGGCATCGGCCATCTCGGCACCAACGTGGTGAACGGGGCGATCTACAAGAACCTGAACTACGACCTCCAGAACGATCTGCTGCCGATCGCCCTGCTGCCGTCCAATCCGCTGCTGGTCGTTACCTCGAACCAGGTTCCGGCCAAGGACCTGAAGGAGCTCGTTGCCTACCTGAACGCCAACGCGAGCAAGATCTCCGGCGGCACGGCGGGCATGGGCTCAGGCTCCCATATCGGCGCGCTGGCCTTCTTCGCCGTCACCGGCACCAACTACCAGCTCGTACCCTATCGCGGCACCGGCCCGGCGGTGCAGGACCTGATCTCCAATCAGATCCAGATCATGATCGACCAGTCCTCGAACTCCCTGCCGCATGTCCGCGCGGGCAAGCTCAAGGTCTATGCCGTGACCGCAAAGCAGCGCACGGCAGCCGCACCCGATGTCCCGACCACGGCCGAAGCGGGCTTCCCCGGCATCGAGGTCGCGATCTGGCACGGGCTCTGGGCGCCCAAGGGCACGCCGCGCGACATCGTCGACAAGCTGAACACCGCAGCGGTCGCCGCCCTCAAGGACCCGGAGATCCGGCGCAGGCTCGAGGATCTCGGTCAGGACATCCCGACGCCTGCGCAGATGCAGTCCGACGCTTTCGCGGCCTTCCAGAAGGCCGAGTTCGCCAAATGGAAGCCGATCATCGACAAGGCCGGCGTCAAGGTGGAGTGACCTCAGTCCTTGTAGTCTGGCGGCACCGGACAGGGCGGTAGGAGCTTCTCCAGCGCCTTGGCGACACCCAGAAGCTTTGCCTCGCCCCAGCGCTTGCCGACGAGCTGCAGCCCGATCGGCAGGCCTTCGCGGGAGAGGCCGCACGGCAGCACGATCGACGGCTGGCCGGTGAAGTTGGCCAGGAAGTTGTAGGACGTGCCGGCGAAGAAATACGGATGGTCGATGCCGTCGATGCTGAGCGGCTGGCTCTGCGACTGACGGATAAAGGCGACGTCAGGCATCACCGGCATCAACCAGGCATCGTAGTTGTCGAGGAAAGCCTCGCAGCGGCGGATGAGCTGGTCGCGCCGGTCCAGGACGGCGAAGAACTGCCCGAGATCGAGGCGAGAAGCCCGCGCCACCGATCTGGTCGATGGGTCCTTTGACTGATCCCTGCCGAAGAAGCGTTCGCGCTCGCCGAGCGGCTGCAGTGCACGGATCAGGTATTGGAAGAGGTCCGACCAGTCGTCCCAGGCCTGCTGCCAGTCCAGCCCCTCCGGCGAGACGTGCTTCACCTTGGCCCCGGCCTTGGAGAGCAGCCGGGCCGTCGCCTGCACGACCGCTCCCGTATCGGCGGAAACCGTGACCAGCGGATTGCTGGTGAGGACGGCGATGCGCAGCCCCTTAGCCGACAGTTTGGGGGTCGGTCCGAGTGGTACGGGCGGGGCTTCGGCTTCGTGGCCGTCGGGACCGGCAACGATCCGGAGCGCCGTTTCGAGGTCGTCGACCGAGCGGGCCAGCGGACCGAAGGTGCCCATGTAGCGCACGGTACGCGTCAGGCCCGGCAGGTCCGGCACATGGCCGTGCGAGGGCACGCGCCATTCCGTGGGCTTCAGCGAGAAGATGCCGTTGAAGTGCGCCGGGTTGCGCACCGAACCGCCGATGTCGCTGCCGAGTTCCAGGGGCGACAGTCGCGCCGCCACGGCGACGGCGCCCCCGCCGGTCGAGCCGCCGGCCGTGCGGCGTGCATCCCAGGCATTCTTGGTGGTGCCGAACAGAGGACTGTCGGTCTGAAAGTCGGCGCAGAGTTCCGGGACATTGGTCTTGCCCAGGATCACCGCGCCGGCCGCACGCAGTCGCGCCACGATGCTGGCGTCGGCCTTGGCGATATTGTCCTTGAGCGGCGGATGGCTGGACGTCGTCGGCAGGCCGGCGATATCGAAGGCCTCCTTGATCGTAATCGGCACGCCGTGCAGCGGGCCGAGCGCCGCGCCCTTCTTGCCCGCCTTATATGCCTTGAGCGCCCGGTCGGCGGCGCGCGCCGCTTTCATCGCGCCTTCGCGATCGACC
>CALROF020000257.1:0-8875 GCA_943369775.1 Reyranella massiliensis 521 | reverse complement strand
CACTGGAAGGTCACCTCGGCCGATGGCCTGATCGAGGACACGATCACCATCGCCAACGGTGCGTGGATCAATCCCGGCGATTACTCTTTCCACCCTGCCTATACCCAGCTCACCAATTCGAGCTTCCTCGACTATGCGAGCTGGCGCAGCAATACGAGCAACGAACCGACGGGCGTTGCCATCGAGGCTCCCGTTACGCTTAACGTGGCACTGGTATTGAATCGCGCCAACGATCCGACATCGTTGCTGCAGAAGAGCTGGGCCGAGCGCCAACAGGAACTGAAGACGCTCAGCGACAACGGCACCCTGTGGTCGACCTACGGCGCCGATCAGGCTCAGTACAACACCGTCCTGAACGAGCTTGCAGCACTCGGCATTAAGACGGTCGACCAGGTAGATGCCGTCAACGGCTATGTTTCCTCGGCCGAGTCGCGCACCATCTGGGTGCAGGTGACGCAAGAGAGCTTCTCCACCCTGTTCGGCCCGCAGGCCAAGCTAATGGCCCAGAATGCCGACGGCAGCGGCAGCTGGTTCTGGACGGGCGGTCTCTCGCTCCCGACCTCGATCGCAGGCAACGGTGTCTCCGGCCTGTGGTTCGACACCAACAATTTCGGCAGCCAGGTCGCAGGGACCGGCACGGGAACCGGCGTCACCCTGACCGAAGGCTGGCAGAGCCCGGGCAACGGTGCGTCCTCATCGAGCCAGGGCTATCCGCAGCAAATCGGCCAGGTCGCCTACAAGATGCCGCTCAAAGCCGACGTGGCTACGGGCACGATCGGCCTCGTCGAGCCTGGTATCGGCACGGCGCTGCCCAGCGACAACGACGGCACGGGTTTCCAGGCAGCGCTCGACCAGTATCGCGCGACTGCAGGCGTGCCGAGCGGCGCTACCGTCACTACCGTCGCCGGCGGCGGCCAGGCCTACTCGTCGGGCCCCAGCGGCGAGCGCTCGCTCGATGTCGGCATTGCCGCAACGGTAACACCAAACAGCAAGCTCGCCCTCTATGCCGGTTCGGGGTCGGCTGCCGGTGCGGGCAGCAACGCCTACACGGCCTGGCAGTCGGCCGTGTGGGACACCACCAACAACCCGCAGGTCGTCTCCTCTTCCTTCGGCTTTGCCGAATCGGTCGCTCCGGGGTCGCCCTTCCACAGCGCAGTCGACCAGCTCTTCACCGATGCGGCGCTGCGCAACATCTCGGTGATCAATTCCACCGGCGATGGCGGCTCAAGCTACAAGTTCGGCAACGGCCTCACCAACACCTCGACCAGCCGCTCCAGTCCTTACGGCCTGATGGTGGGTGGCACCTCGGTTACTCTCGGCGAGCACGCATCGCTCGATCCGACCTTGCAGAGCTTCGTCGACAAGGCCGTCGCCGGCGACGAGGCGACCATCTGGCAGTTGATCTCGGGCGGCCTCACTCACTCGCCGGTCGGCGGCCTCGCCGGCACCAAGACCTTCATCGAGACCGTCTGGAACCAGTACTACGTCTCGGGCACCACCATCTCGAACTCTGGCGGTTCAGGCTATCTGTCGAACAATGCCGGCACGGGCGGCGTCGATACCAGCCGGCCGGTGCCCTGGTATCAGACGGCCTACGGTCTCCTGCCGACGACCAGCGACCCCAGCCATACGCCGGGCCGCGGCATTCCCGACGTCTCTGCCAATGCCGGCGGCAACAGCTTCTGGCTCGTGCCGACGGGCGACATGCAAGGCACGCACGGCAACGGCGGCACCAGCGCCTCGGCGCCTTTCTGGGCCGCTCTTACGTCGCAGTTTAGCGCCATCTTCGCCGATCAGGGTCTCCCGCAGCTCGGCTACATGACCGACCTGCTCTACATCGCCTCGGCGATCAAGCACGCCTCGTTCAACGACGTGACGGTCGGCAATAACAACTCATCGTTCGTGATGGGCGGCAACTACACCAGCGACGGCCAGCAGATCACGCCGACCGGTTACGGCTATTCGGCTGGCCCCGGCTACGATCTGGTAAGCGGCCTCGGCACGCCGAACGGCACTCTGCTGGCACGCGCGCTGACCGAGATCGCGCACCATCAAACCTACTACGCCGGCCAGCCGGACGTTGTTGTCGCTGACGGCGCCGGCGGCTGGAAGATCGGCGTGGATCAGACTCTGCTGGTCCAGGCCAACACAGTCGCAACAGGTATCAACGTCGGGCTCACCGTCGGCACGCAGTATTTCGACTACGGCAATCCCATGGCCGGTCAGTTCGCCTGGACGGCGCGGCTGGCACAGCAGTCGCTGCAGTCGGATTTCGACGCGGATCTGGTGAGGATGTTCGACAAGCAGGCCCAAGGCCGGGTCGGCTGGGTGGACGCAACGGACGGCCAGGCCGTCTCGGCCACCATCGGACAGGGCCAGGCCTCGGCCCCGCAGGCCACTCTCACCAGCCCCTATGGCATCGTCGACTTCTCGACCCATACTTACAAAACGACGGACCAAGCGACGGGGGTGACCACTTATCCGACGGGCGGCAACATCCATCTGGCGCGCGCCGTCGCCATTGCCGAAACCGCTGGCGCTGCCAACGACCAGAACGCCGTCGTCCGCGTCCGCCAGAACGGCGAGGACAGCCTCGCCGTCTCTTTCTACAAGGTCGACAATCTCAGTGGCATGATCGGCACGCTCAATCCCGGCGATGCCGGCTATACCGCGGCAATCGCGGGACGCCTCTATAGCCTGCAAGATGGCGGCACCGCCCTGCAGGGCCCCGGCTACGGACTCTACGCCCAGGCCCAGATCACCAGCGTGAACTCAGGCGACATGATCGCCATGCAGCTCACCAACAACTCCAGTGGCGACACCTTCTTCGCCTTCGGTCAGGCCAATACCGATAACGCCGCCCACCTCTTCAGCTACGGTGCCAACACCTGGGGCTGGGAGGATACCCGCGGCGGTGGCGACTACGACTTCAACGACCTCATCGTCCAGCTCGACTTCACCAGCGCCTACGGCAACGGCTGGCTGGTGTAGCGTGCGGCAACGACAGAACAAATCGGCATAGTCGGGGAATTCGCGCAGCCGCCGGGCATGGGCGGCGCGGTACCATTCGGTCATGCGCACGGATCGGTTCAGCACCATGTCGACCGCGCGGGCCGGTACATCCGGCAGGAATTCCTGCGCCAGGACTGCGATGCAGGCACGGGCATGGGTGAGTGTGCCGTGACGATGGCGCCCCCGTAGCGACGCCATCGTCACACCGCAGGCAGCAGCGACCTGTTCCGCAAGTTCGTAGAGCGCGGACGGCAATGGTGTCGGACTGTGGAGCTGCCGGCCACGAGGGCGGCGGCTGCGCCGCTTGCGTTTGCGGCTGCCGATATAGCCCTCCCCCGCCAGCACGGGCCTGGGAAGGGGCAGGTCGAGATCACGATCCGGGGATGGCGCCCCCAGGATCTTCAAGGCGAAATGCGGGTTGGCGGCTACGATGCGCGCCTTGCGCTGCTGCAGCCACGCGAAGTGGCCGGTGTCGTCTTGTCTTGGGAAGTACATGGCGGAAAGTTAATTGACAATTTACCATATGTCAATTAACAATAGGCTAATGATTAACTTTGAGTTAAGTCAGAATGCCCACATGTCGGTATTGGGCAATGCTATCAGAGCCAGCCGTCAGGCCAGGGGCATGACACAGGCGGAGCTGGGCGAGCATTTCGGGATCTCGAAGGCGGCGGTGGCGATGTGGGAGTCGGGCAAGAACATCCCCGACCAGCGCAAGATGGCCGAGCTGACGCGCGTGCTGGAACTCGATCCTGCCGTGGCCATCGGCCTCAACGAGGAAGACCCGCTACCGCCGGCGAATGCCCGCGAAGCGCCTGGCGTGCCGCGACCGCCGTCCCGTCAGGAGATGCCCAAGGACGTGCCTGTACTCGGCACCGTTTCCGGGGGAGATGCCGCCAATCCTGCTGATTTCGAGCTGAATGGGCAGATTGTCGACTATGTGCGCCGCCCGCCGCGCTTGATGGGACGCACCGACGTCTTTGCCGCCTATGTCCAGGGCAACTCGGTGTCGCCATGGCGTGAGCCCGGCCAGCTCATCTACCTGGAAGGGGCTCGCCCACCGAAGGCCATGGACTATGTGTTGGTCGAGCTCAAACCGCACAATGGCGACGATGTGCGCCCTGCCCTCGTGAAGCGCCTGCTGGCCGTCACGCCGACGCGCGTCCGCCTCCGCCAGTACACGCCGGCCAAGGATTTCGAGGTCGATCGTCGCCGTATCCTTCGTATATTCCGGGTGCTCGACTGGGACGAGCTGATGGGCGTTTGATCTTTTGGGATCGACTGACAGTTAACTCATACTTGATCCAAGTGGTCGTTGAAGGAGCTGACGCGTTCCGTGATCCCGCCTCCGGCATCCCCACATCCTGCGCACAAGACAGACCTGAAGCAGCCCGACGAACGGCTGCTGCAACAGAACGTGACCTGCTCGCGGATCGAGAGGGCATCTCGTTTTGCCCCGATTGTGGACGCCGCGGACTATTTCACTCACCTGCGCGACGCGCTGATGCGCGCCGACCATTCCATCATGTTCGTCGGCTGGGAGTTCGACACGCGCCTCAAGCTCGACCCCGAACGACCACTGCCCGGCGTACCGGAAAGACTGGGGCGCTTCCTGTCCTGGCTCATGGAGCGCAAGCCGGGGCTGAAGATACGCGTCCTGCAGTGGAACCTCGGCGTCCTCGGGACGATTGCCCACGGGACGACTCCGCTCCATTTGCTCAATCTCATATCGGCTCGGCGCTTCGATTTCAGGCTCGACAGTTCCCATCCGCTTGGCGCCAGCCAGCACCAGAAGATCGTGGTGATCGACGACGCGCTGGCTTTCTGTGGCGGGATCGACGTCACCGACAAGCGTTGGGACAACAATCGTCATCTCGACGACGATAGGCATCGCCTGGAGCCGTCGGGCCGGCGTTACGGGCCGTTCCACGATGTCACGGTCGCCGTCGATGGCGCAGCCGCAGCGGGGCTCGGCGATGTCGCGCGCGAACGCTGGGCAAGAGCGACCGGCGAGCAGCTCGTACCGCCGCCGCGACCCATCGGCGATCCCTGGCCGCACGGCCTGCGACCTCTGTTGCGCGATGTAGAGGTTGGCATCGCCCGGACCGATCCCGCCTTTCGCAATCGCCCCGCCGTGCGCGAGGTCGAGGAGCTTTACCTCGCAGCCATCGCGGCGGCGAAACGCACAATCTATATCGAAAGCCAGTACTTCACCTCGCGTTGCATAGCCCTGGCCGTTGCAGAGCGCCTCGCCGAGGCCGACGGGCCCGAGATCGTCGTGGTCAATCCCTTGCGTGCCATGGGCTGGCTGGAAGAGTTCGCCATGGGCGAGGCACGGCTGCGCGCCCTCGCCCATATCTCCGCGGCCGACCGTAACGGGCGCTTCCGCATCTATCGGCCCGTCACGCAGGCGGGGCGGCCCATCTACGTCCACGCCAAGGTCCTGATCGTCGACGACCGTCTGCTGCGCATCGGATCGTCGAACCTCAACAACCGCTCCATGGGACTCGACGCCGAATGCGATGTCGCGGTGGAATCCACCCGCGACGACAGGGACGACGGCACCATGGAGGCAGCCATCGCCTCGCTGCGCCATACTCTGCTGGGCGAGCATCTCGGGGTCGCACCGGAAGACTTTACCCGTGCGGCGGCCTCGACAGGCTCCCTGATCGGCGCAATCGAGCAGCTCCGCCGCAAGAATGGGCGCACGCTCGTGCCGCTGGACGGGCCGGTTCCGGGCGAAGGCCGCGAACTCGGCAGCGGGGAACTTTTAGACCCTGAACATCCGGAGCCTGTCTGGAAGGCCGTGCTTCACAACCTTGCCGGCGGCCTGCGCATACGCACGCGCTGACAGCTCGCGAAATCGCTACCGTCGCTCCCATGCAACCGGTTGCACCACGCCGTCGATCATGACGTGCCGAAAGCCGACACCGTAAGCAGCATCGATCACGCCCGCGCCCAGCGCCTCTGCCGGCGGTCCGTCGGCCGCGATGCCGGCATTGGCCAGCACCACGACGCGATGGGCGAAGCGAGCGGCGAGCGCCAGGTCGTGCAGCACGACGATCACCGCAGCGCCGCGCGCGGCCTCGGCGCGTAGGACTTCCATGGCTTGCAGCGCATAGGCGGGATCGAGGCTGGCGACCGGCTCGTCGGCCAGCAGGATCGCAGCTTCCGTGGCGAGCGCGCGTGCCAGCATCAATCGCGCTCGCTCGCCCTGGCTCAACGTGTCGATGGCACGATCGGCCAGCGCAGCACCGTCGACCCGCTCGAGGGCGCGATGCACGGCCTCTTGATCGGCGGACTTCAGCGGTCGACTCAAATCGGCACCATGCGGCAGCCGGCCCAGCGCCACGAGATCGCGTCCCGCGAGTGGCCAGTAGGCGGACGCGGCTTGCGGCAGGTAGGCGATGCGCGAGGCGCGCACCGCTGGTGGCAACGCGGCAAGTGGCTGGCCGTTCAGCTCGACCGTGCCGGCTTCCGGCGCCTCGAGGCCGACGAGGTGGCGAAGAAGCGTCGTCTTGCCCGCACCATTGGGGCCGACAATCGCTGTGAGCTGGCCTTCGGCAAAGGCGATACTGATCCTGTCGAGGATCACCTTGCCCTCGCGGCGGCAGAGCAGTTGCCGGGTAGAAATTGCCGTCATGCCGCCAGCCATGCCGCGCGCGCCGTGCGTATGGCGCGCACGAGGAACGGGGCGCCGACCAGCGACGTGAAGACGCCGAGCTGCAGTTCGTAGGCCGTAGGCAGCAGGCGTACGATGATGTCGGCGGCCAGCACCAGTGCGGCCCCCATCAACATCGACGGCACGAGCGTGGCACCCGGTCGGTAGCCAGCCTTTGCACGCACGAGATGCGGTGCCACCAATCCCACGAAGCCGATCACGCCCGCCACCGACGTCGCCGCACCCACCATGAGACCGACGCCAAGGGTCAGGCGCAGGCCAAGGGACTTCGTGTCGGCACCCAGGCTGCGGGCGGTGTCTTCGCCCAGCGACAGCGCATCGAGCCAGCGGCCGGCGCCCAGCACGATCGCCCCGCCCATCAGCATGAACGGCGCCGCGATGGCGAGGTAGCGCAGGTCGCGATCGACGATCGAGCCTGCCAGCCAGAGCGAAATCTCCTGATAGGCAAAGGGATTGGGCGACAGTGCCAGCACCAAGGCGATTGCTGCTGCGGCAATGGCATTGATCGCCACACCCATCAGCAGAAGCGAGACCGTGCCGGTACCCGACCTCACCGCCCGCATCAGCAGCGCGACGGCGACCGCAGCCCCCAGGATACCCGCAAGCGGCAGCGCCAAAGTGAATGCAGCCGCCAGACCGGAATAGAAAGCGCAGACGGCAGCGAAGCCCGCACACGCCGAGACACCGATCACGCCGGGCTCGGCTAACGGATTGCGCAACCAACCCTGTAGTACCGCGCCACTCAGGCCCAGCGCCCCACCAATCAATAGGCCGAGCGTGGCGCGCGGCACGCGCAGTTCCCAGACGATGGCCCAGCCGACCTGATCGCCCAGGCGCCATGGCCACCAGACCGGGCCGACGGCGAGCGACAGCGCATAGAGCACGACCACCAGCGCCACGAGCGGAAGCAAGAGCGACCGACTCATGGCCGCGCCTCGGTCAACCGGCGCAACACTTCGAAATTCTCCGGCCCAGCGCAGACCGCAAACTTGAACGGTAGGGCCGCGAACTTCGCCCGCCCGTCCAACGCCCGGAGGGCATGATGGTCGATGAACTCGGTCGCGCGGGCCGGATTTGCATTGCCTTGAGTATCCAGCACCAGCAGATCGGGCTGGCCCGCCAGAACCGTCTCCAGCGACATGCGCCCATAGGCAGGCAAGCCGATCTCGGCCGCGAGGTTGCGCAGGCCGGCCATCCGCAACAGCTCGTCCATCAGGCTGCCTTTGCCGGTCGTACCCCGGTCGGGCTGCAGGACTGCCGCGAGCGCCACCGGTGGCCTGGTCCAGGCGAGTGCCCGCCGCGCGGTCTGCATTTCGTCGACCAAGGCCTGCCCCTGCGGTTCACGTCCCATTGCCGACGCCATGCGCGTGATCAGCGCCTCGGCATCCTCGAGCGAGGACGCCCAGGGCATTTCGAGAATGGCGACGCCGGCGCCGCGCAGCAGGCGCTTGAGGTTGGCATGGCTGTTCGCATCCATGATCACGAGATCGGGCTGGAGCGCCAGGATCGACTCGACCTTGGCCCGCACCGGCGCGACCTCGCGGGCGCGGTCCACCAGCACCGAAATGCGGGGATCGTGTGCGAGGTAGCTCACGCCCACGAGCTGACCGGGTGCGGCGAGACGCAGCGCGAGCTGGTCGAGGCAGAGATTGACCGTCACCACCCGTTGAGGCGTCTGCGCCATCGCAGGGAGGCCCGCGAGCAGAAGGGCCAAGCCGAGCAGGATACGCCGCATCGTCTAGGCTCCGCCTGCCGCGAGACGCCAATTGTCGAGCGCGCGAGTCGCCAGGTTCCAGTCGACCAGCATCGTCGCTGCTTCGGACGAGGCATGCACGCCGACCAGCTTCCCGTCGACCGCTGCAATCGATTGCGCGCCACTGAAATCGAGGGCATCCCGCCCCGTGCGATTGCAGACGAGGACGGGCCGGCTCGTTACCTGCGAGGCGCGCTCCCATTCGCCGGCGGGTCCATGGTCGCCCGGCGCCCAGGCCGCGGAAGAAACCAGCAGGTCGCACCCGGCGGCGGCCGTCTCGGCCACCAAGCGTTCGGAGTAAAAGTCGGCGCAGACGAAGAGGCCGAGGCGACCCACGCCTTCCAACGCCAGTACCGTCGGGCGGTCACCCGGCGTCGACCAAGATTCGGCGCCGACGCGTAGCGCGTTGATCTTGCGGTGTCGTCCGA